>JAJFLJ010000251.1 GCA_021772755.1 Candidatus Sumerlaeota bacterium | reverse complement strand
GGAACCGCACCGGAGCCGATAAGATGACCACCCGGCCCACACCCGCACCGGAACGACTCGCCGCATGGCTCGACGGCGAGATGAGCGACGCCGAGCGCGCGGAGTTCGAGCGTCTGATGGAAGAGCATCCCGAATGGCGCGAGGAGGCGGCGGAACTGGCCGCAGTGGGAAGCGCCCTGGGGGAACTGAAGTACGCCCCTCCCCCGGCGAAGGTCTGGGACGGCTACTGGGAGGAAATCCACGGGCGGCTTCGCGAGCGGACCGTCGGATGGATCGCACTGGCGGTGGGCGGGGCGATTCTGGCCATCCTGGGCAGCGTCAAGATACTCATGTGGACGACGCACCCGATCGTCCGCGTCGGGCTCGCGCTCGTGATCGCGGGTTTCCTGATCACGTTCGTCAGCGTCCTGCGCGGGCACCTGCTCGAACGACCCAACGACCGATACCGGAAGGTTCGCCGATGATCGTCACCACCACCGATACCATCCCGGGTCGCCGAATCGACCGTCTTCTCGGTCTTTGCAAGGGTTGCAGCGTCCGCGGCACGCATGTCGCCGGGGACATCGTGGCGCACATGAAGAACAAGCTCGGCGGGGAGATCCACGAGTACACCCAGGTCTTCGCCGCGGCCCGGGAGCAGGCGCTCGACCGGATGATCGAGGACGCCCGCGAACTGGGCGCCGACGCCATACTGGGGGTGCACTTCTGCTCCACGGAGATCGGGGACGGCGTCGCGGAGCTGATGTGCTACGGAACCGCCGTACTGACTTCGGACGCGGGCGGCTGACCGGGATTCGGTCTTCAGGGTTTCGGGTTGCGGCAGAGCCGTCCCGCGCGAATGGTTTCCCGGGGTGGCCGGGGATGCTCGACCGCACCCATCCATGACGATTTCTCCGGTCCGGTTCGCGAATCGGGAAGCCGGAACCAGCAGGCGGACGAACATGGCTCTCTTCAAGAAGCGACAGAAGCCCGGCGAGGAACACGCGTCGAACCCCGACGCCCCCGTCGCAGGCGTCGATCCGCTGGAGCAGATTCAGGAAAAGGAAGCGGCCGCCAAGCCCAAGCCCAACCGTGCCCTCCCCACCAGGGAGCAGCGCGCGTACTTCGACCGCATCAACAGCGAGGCCGGCAACAGAATCGCGGGGTCGCGGATTCGCGACGTGCTGGAGTCCTCCGGACTGCTGCCCTCCGAACTGATCGAGGAGGCGATCCGCCAGGGCGGCGAGGAAGCCGCCGCCGTTCGCCAGACGCTCGTCCAGCAGGGGCACATCAGCCACGACGACTTCATGGAGGCGCTCGCCGACGGGCTCGGCATGGAGCGCGTCAACCTGCACGACATCGAAGTGACGCCGGAACTGCTGGAGCAGATCACCAAGAAGGTCGCCTTCGGCTACAAGGTCTTTCCCGTCCGCTTCGACGAGCACCAGATCGAGGTCGCCATCGCCGACCCGCTCAACATCGAGGTCACCGACGACCTCCAGCGCATTCTCCAGAAGCGCGTCGTCCCGCTGGTCGCCTCCGAAGACGACATCATGAAGCACTACAAGCGCTACTACGAGGGCGACGAGATCATCGCCGCCTACGACGACGTCGTCGAGGAGGAGCACGACAAGGCCTTCGCCGACGAGGACCAGTACACGGAGATCGACGTCGAGGCCGACGAGAACGTCCCGGCGGTCGTGCGCTTCGTCGATCTGATCTTCCGCCAGGCGGTCCACGAGCGCGCGTCGGACATCCACATCGAGCCCACGAAGACGCACGTCACGATCCGCTTCCGGATCGACGGCGTGCTGCACGAGGTGCCCTCGCCCCCCAAAAAGTGGCAGAACGCCATCATCTCGCGCCTGAAGGTCATGTCCGGAATGGACCTGGCCGAGAAGCGGATTCCCCAGGACGGCCGCATCAAGCTCAACATGCCCGACAAGAAGCTGGACCTTCGCGTGTCCTGCCTCCCCTCGATCCACGGCGAGTCCATCGTCATGCGTATCCTGGACCAGTCCTCCGTGATCCTGGGTCTCGAGGACGTCGGGTTCCTTCCCGACAACATCAAGATATTCTCCGATCTGATCCGGAGCCCGACCGGCGTCATCGTGATGACCGGCCCGACGGGTTCCGGCAAGACGACGACGCTCTACTCCGCGCTCTCGGTTCTCAACACGCCGGAGACGAAGATCATCACCATCGAAAACCCCGTCGAGTACATGCTGGACGGGGTGAACCAGATCCAGGTGAACGAGGAAGTGGGCCTGGACTTCAAGTCGGGGCTGCGCTCGATGCTGCGCCAGTCGCCGGACGTGATTCTGGTCGGCGAAATCCGAGACATGGACACGGCGGAGATCGCCATTCGCGCCGCGCTGACCGGCCACCTGGTCTTCTCGACGCTCCACACCAACGACGCCCCCTCGGCGACGACCCGTCTGACGGACATGGGCGTGAAGCCCTTCCTGGTGGCCTCGGCCATCCAGGCGGTCATCGCCCAGCGCCTGGTCCGCCGCCTCTGCAACCACTGCAAGCGCAAGGAGCACCTCGGCGACATCGGCTCCATCGATGGAATCGGCGCGGCCGAAGTGGACATCCAGAACGGCGTGGAAATCTGCCAGG
>JAJFLJ010000026.1 GCA_021772755.1 Candidatus Sumerlaeota bacterium | reverse complement strand
TTGGGTGCGTCGATTTCCAGCAGGGTGCCTGCGGCGGAGGCGGCGACGCCGATGCGGCGGAACTGCACGTTCTTGATGCGGCCGCCGCTGCTGACCAGAACGCCGCGGTTGCCCGCGCCGGTGTCGGCATTGACCGAAAGGTCGCGGATGGTGCCGGAAGACGTTCCGGCGGTCACTTCGACCAGCGGGTCGGCGGTGCCTTCGATGGAGGCGGTGGACTCGACCATGCCGACGATGTCGATGCCGGTGGTGTCCATGACGACGGTGGTCGCACCGACGTCGTGACGGCCCGGCATGAGGAGCACGGCGATGCGGTCGAAGAAGCTGCCGGCGGAGGGAAGCGTCTTGGCGTGGGCGTAGGCGTCGGCGATGTTGTCGAAGGGGTCGGTGAAGGATCCGTCGGGAGTTGCGCTCTGCACGACGTCGGCGTTCACGACGACGATTCGGTTGAAGTTGTCGAACGCTGTGTCGGTGTAGATCTGCGCTGCGGAGATCGCGTTGGCTTCGGCAGTCGCCGCGACACCGTCGGCGTAGGACTGCGCGTTGGCCTGGGCGGTGGCCGCGACGCCATCGGCATAGGTCTGGGCGGACGCGATCGCGTTGGCTTCGGCTGTCGCGGCGACGCCGTCGGCATAGGTCTGGACGTCGGAAAGGCTGCTGCCCTCCAGCGAACCGGAATCGAGCGCGAAGGCGACGCTGGTGATCTTCTGGCGGGGGCTGAGGGTCTCGGCGGTGGCCGCGTCGTTGAGATCGTCGACGACGACTTCGATATAGAGGTCGCCGGCGAGGGAAATCCCCGTCATGTCCAGGGCGAGGTTCACGTAGCCGCTGGTGGCGGAGAGGTCGAGGCCGCTGAAAATCTGCGTGTCGAGCAGCGCGGCGGCGAGACCCGGTCCGTCGTAGATGCGAATGGCGACATCGACGTTGTTGGAGACGATCGGCGTGTTGCTGACCGATCCGACAAGCTGGGCCTGGTACGTCATTTCGAGCGGAACGGCGTGGGCCGACCCCGGCAGAAGGAGCGCGAGGGGGAGTGCGGCGGCCGCCGCCAATGCGAGTTTCCTGAGTCGTTGAGCCATAACGACCTCCGGTGGAAGAAGATGTGTTTCCTCAATGTCCCCGATGAGCAGAACATGAGCGCGGCGGGAGGGGTTTGGCGAGCCTTTTCCGGGAGAATCCGGAGCGGGGCGCGACTACTCGGTGGCGGTGGAGCGCCGCGGGACGGCCTGGAGGCTTTCCTGCCAGTCCGTTGCCTCGCCGGTGTGGATGGAGGGCTCGGAGGGTCTGCCGCTGAAGACGTCCCAGCCGCCAGCCGGTTCCATGTCCTCGATGGCGATGCCCTGGATGTCGAGCAGCACGCCCAGGGAACGGCCCAGCTCGACGAGGGCGATCTGGTAGTCGGCGAGCGCGCGGGCCTGGCCGGCGCGGGACTGGGCGAGATCGTCCTGGAAATCGAGAACGTCGAAGGTGGTCCGCTCGCCGACGGCCTGGCGCTTGCGCTCGGATTCGAGTTTCTCGATGTCGGCGACGACCTGGCGGTTGGTGGACTCGATCTGCTTGATGGCGGTGCGAAGGTCGCGCGTGGAGCCGCGGACCTCGCGGGCGATGCGAAGCTCCATGTTGTCGATGCGGAGTTCCTGCTGCTCGTGGCGGTCGGCGGCCTGGCGGGCGGCGCCGCGGGCGGCGCGGTTGAAGAGCGGGTAGCGCAGTTCGACTCCGAAGTTCCAGTCGGTGTAGTCGCCGGTGCCGACGGTGTCCCAGGCAGGGGTGGAGTCGTCCTCGAGCCCGTTGGCGAAGTATCCGCCGAAGGCGTTGAGTTCGGGCAGACGCTGCCAGCGGGCGACGCGGCGGTCGATGTCGGTGACGTCCAGACCGATGATGGCGCTGCGGTAGTCGGGGCGTTCGCGAAGGGCGATCCCCATGAAACGGGCGTCGTCGAGTTCGATGTCGGCGAAGTAGGTGGGCAGATCGACGGGCCGGATGGGGCGGTCCCAGCCCGTGGTGCGATCGTCGGGATTCCAGTTCATGAGTTCCAGCAGCCGGTCCTGGGCATCGATGACGCGGGCTTCGGCGCCGGCGACGAGGGAGTCGCGCTCGGCGACCTGGGCCTGGGCCTGAAGCAGGGAGAGCCTGGGAAGCATGCCGACATCGACGCGGGCGCGGTTGACGCGTTCGAGTTCGCGGGCGGACGCGAGCGCCTGGCGCTGGACGTCGAGATTGCGAATGGCGAAGTCCAGGTTCCAGTAGGCCGCCGCGACGTCGGCGATGCGGTTCTGCACTTCGGTCTCGAAGTCGCGGTTGGCCTGTTCAAGGCGCTTCTTCGAGATGCGAATCTCCGCGTTGTTGACGAGCAGTCCGGCGTTCTTGAGAAGCGGCTGCGTCGCGGAGACGCCGGCGCGGGCGGTATAGGCGGGGTCGATGGTGCCGCCCCCCCCGCCGAAGACGCTGATGGGGCGGTGATCGTTGAGGCGGTCGCGGCTTGCGGAAAGCGAGATGATCGTGCCGAGAGGCGTACGCTGGGTGAGGGCGCTCTCGACGGTGGTGCCGGTGGTGTAGGACTTGACGCGGCCCTGGTCGGGATCGCCGAAGAACGTGGTGGTCTGGCGGTCGGTGCGGGAGCGGGTGGCGCTCGCGGAAACCACGGGATCGTAGATGCCGTAGTTGGCCCAGACCTGTTCACCGGCGACGTCGCGGTCCTTGCCGACGATCTGCACGCTGAGGTTGTTGGCGAGGGTGGCGAGAACGACTTCGCGCAGGGTGAGGGGAAGGGTCTCGCCGGCGAGTTCGTCGATGACTGCGGCATCGACCGGGCGGATTTCCGTGGGTTCGGCGTCTTGTGCGGGGACTGCGCTTGACTGTATCACGAAGAAGAGGCCGGAGACCGCGAGGGTCGTCCGGCGAACGATCAGACCGATTGCCACTGAAAACAGCTCCTGCCGCAGTGCGAAATGACCCCTCGGCTCAGGACGAGACCTGGACTTCGAACACGCGTTCGGCGTCGGGATTGACGACGCTGAGGGTGGGATAGGTGCACGAGCGGATGTTCTCGATCACCGCTTCGCGGGACTGGTCGGTATCGACCGCGATGGAGGCGGTGCGGTCGAACTCCTTGCGAACGTAGACCTGGGTGCCGATGCCGATCCGCTTCATGTGCTCGCGGATGATGCTGACGAGATCGCTGTCCACGCCGGTGAGAAGGACTTCGTAGTCGGACTTGCGCTGGACGAGCCGGGGCCAGACCTCCTCGAAGGGGGGAACGAGCTGCGACGCGACGCGTTCGGAGGCGCGGGCGATGGCGGCTTCGATGGCGACGGTGGGATCGGTGTCGCTGGCGCTGCCCTTCGCCCGGGCTTCGACGAGAACCTCGCCCGTATCGACGCGGACGAGCTTCGCGGACATCTCCGTCTCGTAGAACCAGTACTCGTCGAAGTAGAGCTTCTGCTGGTCCTGGAGGATGGTGGAGGACTCGCCGGTGAGGATCACTTCGACGCCGGCGCGCTGGCTGGTGACGATGGCGGACTCCAGCAGGAAGTCGTCGATGGAGACGTCGGTGGTCGGCGGCGGCGTGTTGAGGTCCCTGCCGAAGCGGCGCATGCCGAGGTTGTTCATGGCGGTGGCGAGCGCATCGCGCGCCAGGCCTTCGTTGACGATGCGGTCGTCCTGCTTTTCGGTCATGAAGGTCGCGAAGCGGGGACGGTACGCCGGCTTGTAGAGGAAGCGCTTGTCGGCCATGTCGGCGGAGAGACGCTCGAAATCGACGAAGACCTTCGCGGTGATGCGGTTGCGGCCCTGGACGAAGTCCTCTTCGACGACTTCGACGGCCTTGACGAAGTCGGCGGCGTAGTTGCCGAGGTACTTGTGGAGAAGACCGTCGGCCATGATGAGCTGGTCGCTCATCAGAACGCGACCGGCCGCGCCCCGGATGGCTTCGACACGGGCGGTCTGCATCGCCTCTTCCGGCGTGTCGCCTTCTGTGGTGATGTGGACGACGAGGCTGTGTTCGTCGATCGGGGTCAGTTCGTAGGCGTGGACGGCACTCGCGGATGCGAGCACGACCAGCGCCAGAAGGGCTTTGAAAACTCCGCGCATGGCGATGGCCTCTCCCTGGCGGACGGCTGATTTGAGTACACTTGGGCGGCGACCCGTGGGTCCGCGACCGTCTTCGTGGGAGATTCTGGCGAGACCGGAAAGGTGTCAACGTCAAAGCCCCGGGCCGCGATGGGCCCGGGGCTGGCGATTTCCCGTCAGTAGATTTCCCAATTCCCGACATCCGTGAGGATGGTGGTCAGTTCGAAGCGAACCGCATCCATGACGAAGCGGTTGTTGCCGCCGGCATTGGTGAACTCGATCCAGGCGTTGTGGCCCTGGGGGAGCTGAACGTCCGAAGCCAGCAGCTTCCAGGCGTCTGCCACGGTGGAGTCCTGGTAGTAGAGGTGGACGTTGCCGGTGGCGGCGGTGGCGGTACCGTCGTTCACGACCCACGTGGCGTTGGCGTCGTTGTTGGACGTCGCGCCGACCGTGACGTAGACGTCGTAGAGGCCGTCCTCGGGCAGGTAGGGGGTGAAGCGCCCCTTGCGGCCGATGTTGGCGTTGGAGGTGAAGCGGGCGCCGACGCCGACGAGCTGGGGCTGGCCGACGGGAATGACGCTCTTGGACGTCGTGCTGGAAAGGGCGCCGGCGGGTTCGGAATACGTCGAAGACGTTCCCGTTTCCTGGGTCGACGGGGTCACGTCGCCGTTGGGGCGGCGGGATTCGACGATGACGTTGGAGCCCACGGGGGGCTCGACGAAGATGCTGAGGCCGGCGGCGTTGTCGGCGGGGCCAAAGCGCGAACCGCTCTCGTAGAGGGCGAAATTCTCCTCGAAATAGGTCGTCGAGACGACGGACGGGGCCTGGAGGGTGAAGGTGAAGGTCGCGACCTGGCCGGTGGCGACGCTGGCGGGGGACATGGCGACGGGGTTCGATGCGGAAACCCACGAGGCGTGCTGCAGGGGGCTCGACCGCAGGTGCGGGCGCGAGGTCTCCAGCGTCACGGTGCCCGGGGTCCAGGTCTGGCTCCCGAGGTTGGTGTAGGTCAGGGTCACGTCCTGGGTGGAGCTCTCCAGCATGTTGGGCGTGTAGGAAAGGCCGGTCAGCCGGCCGTCGAAGTCCGGCGTCGCGGCCGGCGTGGTGCTGACGATGGCGATGGCGTTGGAGCAGCTGCGCTCGCCGTTGTGGTCGTAGTTGCCGTTGTCGGATGGGTAGTTGACGACGCCGTTGAAGGGCTCGCCGTCGATCCACATGGTGGTGGAGCCGCCGCCGTCGAGGCTGAGTGAGTCGGTGCAGCCGAATTCCTCCATGACCTCGGCCATCTCGTCGCAGGTCATGCCGGCGGCGGAAGGCGTGCGCCCGTCGACGGTGACCAGGATGATGCGGTTGTCGGCGGTCACTCCGACCATGGTGCGGGGATGGCGGTTCGAGCAGTGGGCGCCGATCGGCGCGAAGCTGGGGATGACGCTGCCGGTCTGGAGAATGGGGCCGTTCGCCATGATGTCGGGGTGGGTGACGTCCTGGAGCCAGTCGTTGGAGGGCGTCGGGCGAAGAGCGATGGAGACGTTATCGGAGCCGTCCTTGGCCAGGGCGCCCTGGTGGCGCATGTTGGTGTTGCCGGGCCCGCCGTCCTGGGAATTGATCTCCGCTCCGCCAACCCGCAGATAGGTGGTGGCGCCGCCGCCTCCGGACGACGTGTCGAAGAAGGTGCCGTTCACGCCGGCGACGGCGTTGGGGAACTGCGACGGGATCATGGTGCTGGTCTGGCTGCGGGACGCGGCGAGATAGGGCAGCTCGACATCGACCTTCGTCAGGTCGGCCTCGATCCAGGAGATGCTCTGCTCGGCGCCGAAGAGGCTGTCGAACTGATAGTACCGCCAGGTGACGCCGTCCGCCACCTCGCGTTCGAACCAGTCGGTCCCGCTGAAGAGCTGCGCATTCGCCGCCGACGTTCCGGCGAGATGCAACGCGGCCACGAAGGCCCCGGCCGCGAGGGCCCGTCCCGGTATTCCTGAAAGCAGATGATTGCCCATCCGATTCCTCCTCCTTGCGATGTAGGTAAGTTTCGCGGCGCGAACCGCGACGGGAACCATTGGAAGGGTTTTTGGGGCGGACAACGGAAATCCGCTCGAACAGTGCTTCGAGGAGTAGCGAATTGCACGCAATCAGTTGCAAACCGGCCGGTGGCGAAAGAAGTCCGCATAACCGAAGTCCCCTTGTCCTGCGGGCACGGGGCCGGATCGGATCGCCATCATGAGACTCTGCCTCGCTCTTTCCATCGCTCTTCTCGCCGGTTCCGCCGCGCGGGCGTGCACGACGTTCTGCCTGCAGGACCCCGACCGCGTCGTCTTCGGCCAGAACTACGACTGGGATGTGGACGCGGGGCTGGTGGTGGCGAACGGCCGGGGCGTTCGCAAGACGTCGTTCGACCAGACGCCGACGATGACGTGGGTTTCCGAACACGGCAGCATCACGTTCAACCAGTACGGCGTCGAGTTTCCCGTCGGGGGGATGAACGAGCGGGGACTGACGATCGCGACGATGTGGCTGAACGCGACGGAGTACGGACCGCCGGACGGACGGGCGGGCCTGAACGTGCTTCAGTGGATCCAGTACCATCTCGACGTTTCGGAGACCGTCGGCGACGTGGTCGCCAGCGACGTTCGCATCGCGCCCTACGCGCCGGGAATCGGGCTGCACTATCTGGTGGCGGACCCGACGGGGGACGTCGCGGCCATCGAAGTGCTCGACGGCAGGCAGGTCGTCCACCGGGGCGAGTCGCTTGCCGCGCCGGTGCTGACGAACAACACGTACGAGGAATCGCTGGCGCACCTGCGGCGGCACGCGGGGTTCGGCGGCGGGATGCCTCTGCCGGAACGGCGCGACTCGCTCTCGCGGTTCGTGCGCGCGGCGTCGGCCGTCCGGTCGGCGGAACCCGCGGAGCCCGACGCGCGTCTCGCGATCCTGGAACTGGCCTCCGACCCCGTCCGCACGCAATGGAGCATCGTGTACGACACGACGAACCGGCGGATCGTCTGGCGCACGAAAGCCAACCCGAACGTGCGCACGGTTTCCTTCGACGAGTTCGACTTCGCGTGCGGCGCGACGCCGCCGGTCCTCGACATCCACCGCGGCGCCGGAGGCGTGGCGGCGGAGTTCGCGCCGGTCACGCCGCAGCGGAACCTGGCTCTCGTGACGACGGCCTTTCGCAACACTCCGCAGGCGGGCCTGAACCGCGCGCCGGACGAGGCCATTCGGGCCGTCGCGGGATACGCGGGAACGGTGGAGTGCGCGGAGTGAGTTGTGCGTTTCGCGTTGTTCGTTGTTCGCTCGAAGACCTGAACGTTTTCCCCATGAGCGAACGCTTGTCCGAGAAGGTCCCCGCCCTCGAAGTATCAGAGCCCGAAGGGCTCGGCTGATGTTAGGCCGGCACTTCAGTGCCGGAACCAAGGGCTCTATCAAACCGAGTCCCGGAGGGACGGCTGAGCCAGGGGGCGAACGCCGCCGCCCCGCAACGCAGGGAGGCCGCCCCTTTCGGAGCGGCCTCGTCGGTGTTCGCGTTCGTCGGCGGTCGCCGGTCTAGTACCGGTAATGTTCGGGCTTGTAGGGGCCTTCGACGGGGACGCCGATGTAGTCGGCCTGCTTCTTCGAGAGGGGCGTGAGCTTCGCGCCGAGCTTGTCGAGGTGGAGACGCGCGACCTTCTCGTCGAGGACCTTGGGCAGCGTGTAGACCTCGTTGGCGTACTCGCCGGTGTCGCGCTTCTGCCAGAGTTCGATCTGCGCGATCGTCTGGTTGGTGAAGCTGGCGCTCATGACGAAGCTGGGGTGGCCGGTGGCGCAGCCCAGGTTCACGAGGCGGCCGCGGGCGAGGAGGGTGATGCGCTTGCCGTCGGGCCAGACGATGTGGTCGACCTGCGGCTTGATCTCGTCCCATTCCAAGCTTTCCAGGCCGGCGACGTCGATCTCGCTGTCGAAGTGGCCGATGTTGCAGACGATGGCCTCGTTCTTCATGCGGTCCATGTGGGCGCGGGTGATGACGTCAACGTTGCCGGTGGTGGTAACGAAGATGTCGCCGAAGGCGCAGGCGTCCTCCATGCTGACGACCTCGTAGCCCTCCATCGCGGCCTGCAGGGCGTTGATGGGGTCGATCTCGGTGACGAAGATGCGGGCGCCCAGGCCCTTGAAGCTCTGGACGGTGCCCTTGCCGACGTCGCCGTAGCCGGCGACGACGACCTTCTTGCCGGCGATCATGACGTCGGTGGCGCGCTTGATGGCGTCGACGCAGCTTTCGCGGCAGCCGTAGAGGTTGTCGAACTTGGACTTCGTGACGCTGTCGTTCACGTTGATGGCGGGGAACTTGAGCGTGCCCTTCTTCATCATCTCGTAGAGACGGTGGACGCCGGTGGTGGTTTCCTCGCTGACGCCGCGGCACTTCTCGGCCATGGCGCGCCAGATGCGGGGGTTTTCGTCGAGAGTGGCGTTGAGAAGCGTATCGACGATCTTCACTTCGGGGTGGCTGGTGTCGATGGCGGGCTTCTGGCCGGTCTTCTCGAACTGGATTTCGCGTTCGGCGCCGCGGTGGATCAGCATCGTGGCGTCGCCGCCGTCGTCGACGATGAGGTCGGGGCCCGTTTCGCCGTGCACGAGCATCATCTTGGTGCACCACCAGTATTCCTCGAGGGTCTCGCCCTTCCAGGCGTAGACGGGAATGCCGGCGGCGGCGATGGCGGCGGCGGCGTGGTCCTGGGTGGAGAAGATGTTGCAGGAGGCCCAGCGCAGGTCGGCGCCGAGTTCGGCGAGGGTCTCGATGAGGACGGCGGTCTGGATGGTCATGTGGAGCGAACCGCTGATCTTCGCGCCGGCCAGGGGCTTCTTGCCCCTGTACTCCTCGCGCAGCGCCATCAGGCCGGGCATTTCCGTTTCGGCGATGGCGATTTCCTTTCGGCCGAAGTCGGCTTCGCCGATGTTCGCGACCTTGTAGGGCGGGATTTCGATCTGTGTGACGGACATTGTGTCGTGCTCCTTGGGGGGTTGGTTCCGGTTGGTTTGGGATTCACTCCGCAGGAACGGAGTCGTTGAGGTCAGTCGTTTCGCCGGTGCGTGGCCGGCGATGCGGGGGGCTTCTCCGCGAGCGCCATGAATCCGTCGGGAACGCGCACCTTGCGGCCTTCCGGCGTGACCCAGCGCTTGCCCGGCAGCACGGACCAGTCCCGCAGCGCCATGCCGGCGGCTTCGCACGACGCGGCGATCGTTTCGCGGTCGAAGCCGAGATGGCGGTGCTGCATGGTGTCGCGCAGCCAGGTGGCCTGGTGACGGACGAAATCGACGACGAGCATTCGGCCGCCGGGCTTCAGTCCGCGGGCCGCGGACGCGACCGCCGCGGCGGGGTCCTCCAGATGGTGCAGAACCATGAGGAACGTGACGAGGTCCGCCTCGTTGCGTTTCAGCGGCGGCTTGTGGGCGTCGCCTTCGCGGAAGACGACGTTCTTCAGGCCGAGGGAAGCGACCTTGCGGCGCGCGACGGCGAGCATCGCCGCGTTGTTGTCGATGGCGACGATGCGGCGGGGACGGTCGCCGAAGATCTCGAAGAGATAGCCGGTGCCGGCGCCGATGTCGGCGACGACGAAGTTCGAGGGAACGAAGGCACGGAGAATCTGGCGCGCGATGGAATCGCCGAAGAGCTCGGCGCGGACGTCGTCCCACTCGCCGGCGATGGCGTCGAAGAAACGTCCGTCGCGGGCGTGGCGCCTGGCGAGAACGTCGCGAAGCCGCGCCTCGTCGGCGAGACCCTGGTCGTCGCCCTCCCAGGAGGCGCCGATGGCGGCCCACAATTCGCCGGTGCCGTTGGGCAGGCGGTCGGTCTCGACGCGATAGTGGCGCCATGCGCCCTCGCGCCGTTCGTGGACGATGCCCTCGTCGCGCAGAAGCTTGAGGTGGTTGGAGACGCGGGACTGGGCGAGCTGGGTGACTTCGGCCAGTTCCATGACGGAGAGTTCGGTGCCGGCCAGCAGACGCAGCATGCGCAGGCGCGTGGGGTCGCCGAGGAGCTTGAAGAGTTTACTGACGCTTGCGAGTTGCATGGCTGTCGGCCCGTGGACGGGGGTGCCCCGCCGAGGTCATTTCCATATATCATGATATGATGATGTGCTGGCAAGGGAAAACCCGGGCGCGGAGGCCGAATCAGGGCGCGGGGCTCGCGGGGAACCGCCGGACGGTCTCGCGCCAGGCGGCGGCCTCCGGGCCGGAAAACTCGTACACCCGCCAGGGTCCGATTCCGGCGAACTCCAGTGGTTCCAGTGCGGAAACGACTTCGGGGCGCAGGCGGGTGCGGTTGTGCCGGACCACGAAGAGGCGCTCGGCGGGGCCCGTGGGGCTGTCGGGGTCGCCGGTTTCGACGAAATGCAGGAACATCACCCAGTAGTCCACGCCGGTCTCGGACAGGCGGCCGTCCTGGGCGACAGCGTAGGTGCCGGGGGCGCCTCCGGCTTCGGCGATGTGGCGCACGACGGCCTGCTTGTGGCGCAGGAGCCCGCCGATGCGGTCTTCGCCGTCGGCGCTGGCGAGGAAGGCGCGCAGCGCGAAGACCTGCCAGTGAGCCCAGACGACGAAGAGAAGCAGGGCGACGAGCCCGGGCTGGAATCGGCGAACGCGCAGACCGTCGATCGCGTATCCCGCCAGCACGGCTGCAGGCAGGAGCGCGGGCAGCTGGTAGGCCGGAACGGTCGCCACCGGGAGGAGCGCGAAGACCGCGAGCGGCGCGACTGCGGCAACCGCGAGGACGAGCAGCCAGGGGCGCTCCGGCGTGCGGGTGCGAAGAGCGCGGGCAATGCCGCCGACAACGAGGGCCGCGAATGAGGCGCAGACGATCCAGCGGACCGCTCGCAGCGCGGGACGCTCTTGAAAGAAGAGTGGCCAGGAATCGCCTGCCGCGTCGCTGGCGGCGAGATCGGTCGTCGCGCAGAGCCATGAAACCAGTGCCGTGGAGTGGCCCGGCGTTCCGGCGCCGCCCGCCTGGCCGGATAGAACCCGCAATATCAGACCGGTTTCGGCGAAGGGTTCGCCGCCCGTCAGGCCCGAATCGCGAACGAGCCAAGGCGCATAGAAGAACGCCAAGGCGGCGAAACCGCCGAGGAGCGACTTGCGCCACCAGGGGGGCTTGAAGGCGAGGAGGGCTCCGAGCGGCACGATCCAGATCAGCGCGCCGGAGAGGTGACAGCATTGCGCGGCGGCGGCGGATGCCATCGAGGCCGCCATCCAGCGCCAGTCGCTGCGCCGGATCGCGAACACCGCGAGAAACAGCGTCAGCGCGGAGAAGAAGACGATGGTATCGTGCCCCCAGAGCCGGCGGGAGTGATCGATGGCGGCGGGCGAGAAGGCGACGATGGCGGCGGCGACCGTTCCGACGCGAACGTCTGAGATCCTGGACACGGCCAGACCAGTCAACGGAACGGCAGCGGCTCCCGCCACGGCCATGGCGGCCATCGCCAGGCGGGGGTCTTTGGAGATGGCGAAGAACGGCGCCATCAGCCACACCAGCAGCGGTGGGTTGTGGAAGCCGAAACTGGTGCGAATGCCCCGGAGGGGGAACTCGCGCAGGGTCCCCGCCTGGGAGGCGAAGATGGAGAGGAGGGACTCGTCGATGTTATACGGAGTCAGGTCGAGTGCCGAAAGACGAAGAACGAGAGCCGCCGCCGTGAGGAGAACGGTGGACAGAATCTCGAATCTTTGGCGAAAGTCGGTGCGGTTCGGACCGGTCATGGCGTCGTCCCGGGGCAGTTGGGACGGGGCTTGGGCGCAAGTCCACCACGAACATCTTGCGGCGGCAGGCGTTTGCCGTTGACGAAAGGACACGGGGGCCAGAAACATTGGGGTACGCTCCGCGACTTTCGGAGCGATATTCCCTTCCTTTCGGAGGCATTGCATGAAAACGAAAAGCTGTCTTCTGGCGGCGGCGGTTCTGGCGTCTGCCGTCCCCATGACGGTCGATGCGGTTCCCTACGCGTCGAAGATCCGTCTTGGTAGCACCCTCGTCGAGCAGGGCGCGGGTACCGCGATCAACTACAACCTGAACATGGCGGCCGACACCGTCACGATCGAGATCTACGACGCGGGCGACACCCCCGGCGTGGACGCCGCCGTGGCATCGTTCGCCGGAACGGTCGCGGCGGGCGCGAACTCGGTGGCCTGGGACGGGACGGTGGACAACGCCGGCGGCGCCGTCGTTCCCGAGGCGAACGACTATATCGTTTCGATCCGCGCGCAGGGTTCGACGGCGGCGGGCTGGGCGGAGTATTCCTCCAACCGGTCGGTCGGTCAGTTCGGACCAACGACGTCGAAGGAAACCCTCTTCAACGGATACTCCGCCAAGGACGTCTTCGTCACGCACAACGAGGACAGCGACCTCTTCGGTCTCGTCGGCGCGACCTCGTCCTATGCGGGCACGACGCCGTCCCACGCCGCGGTGATCGTGTTCAACACGGCGCTCGACGTGGATGCGGGCGACGACGGCATGAACAGCCGCGTTCTGCGCCACCCGACGGACGACACGGTGAACGTCGGCAGCCAGGACACGTGGGGGATCACCGCCGACCCGGACGATCCCGACACGATCTGGGTGTGCGGCCAGGACACGACGACCGCTTCGATCCTCAACGCGGAGAACCCGAACGGATACAACCTGAACCTGACGAACGCGGATCCCGGCGCGCTGCTGGCGAGCACCCTTTACCCGCGCGGCATTCGCGTCCGCAACATCGGTCCGAACAAGTTCGCGTTCATCACCCGCTCCAACGGCACGATCGAGCGGATCGCCATCAACTCGAGCAACGAGGTTTCCGCCGTCGGCGAGAACCTGCTTTCGATCACAAGCACCACCCGCTACTCGAAGGCCGTCGAATTCGACGCGTCCGGCAACATGTACTGGGTGAACCGCCACAACGGCGGCAGTCTCAACGGACGCATCTACCGGTGGGACGCGGCCCTCGTCGATGTGGCGACGGCCGGCAGCCTGACGGACGCCAACGCATCGTGGGTGGTCGAATTCCCCGCCGACGCGCAGCACATCGGGGATATCGCGATCGATCCGACGGACGGCGAAGTCTACGTCGCGGTTGCGGGTTCGGGTGCGGACCGCGGAATCTACCTGGTCGGCAATGTCGCCACGGCCACCCTGGGCAGCGACGCGACACCCCATGCGCTGACAAGCGGAGACCAGGTCGTGGACTTTGCCGACACGGTCGCTTTCCCCCCGTCGGGCTGGGCTCCCAGCAGCTTCGGAACGGGTATCGAGTTCGACAAGTTCGGCAATCTGTTCGTCACGGAAAACGCCGGCGAGCAGATTCGTGCCTTCACGCAGGGCGGCGCGTCGGACAACCGGACCTCGGCCCCCACGTCGCAGCTCCTCGACATCGTTCTGACGTCGACGGTCGGCGACTCCTGGACGAAGTACGAGTAGTCCGGTCGCTTCCATCGAGTTCCAAACGGAGAGCCCCGCGCGCAAACGCGGGGCTCTCTTCTCTTTGGGCAAGCGTTGACGTTGCCCCCCGCACCGCGCCGTTGCGCGGTGGTCGCGTTCGAAACGCACAAGGAGTCGCGTCGATGAGCAAGAACCGCAAGAAGAGGCCGGCACAGCGTTCCGGCGCGCCAAAGCGGATGCCGCTTCCGCCGCCCGGGCCGGCGCGAATGGTGCCGAACGAGTTCGCGGTCTCCCCCAGCGGGGACTTCGCGGCGTGGCTGGCGGAGACCGGCGTGTCGCTGGCACTGACGACGTACCATACGGGGCGGCTGTTCTGCTTCGGCCTGGACGACTCGAACCAGCTGACCTACTCCGTGCGGGCGTTCCAGCGGGCCATGGGGCTCTGCGTGGCGGGCGACGAAATGTGGCTGGGAACGGCGTACCAGGTCTGGCGGTTCCGCAACATGGTGCCGCCGGGACGGACGGCGTCGGGTTGCGACCGGGTGTACGCTCCGCGAACATGCCACGTCACGGGAACGGTGGACATCCACGACATCGTGGCGGAGGAAAGCGGGCGGCTCGTATTCGCCAACACGCTGTTCAGCTGCGCGGCGACGCTCGACGAGGACTACAGCTTCCGCGAGATATGGCGGCCCTGGTGGGTTACAGGACTGGTGGCGGAGGACCGCTGCCACCTGAACGGTCTTTGCGTGCGGGACGGGAAGGTGCGGTACGCGACGGCGGTGGGAATGACGGACACGATGGAGGGATGGCGCAAGGGGCGTGCGGGAGGCGGGGTTCTGGTGGACACGGCGGAGAACAGGGTCGTGCTCGACGGGCTCTCGATGCCGCACTCTCCGCGATGGCACGACGGGAAGGTCTGGCTGATCGATTCGGGAACGGGCTGGCTGGTGGAGGCCGATCCGGAATCGGGAGAGCGGCGCGAGGTGTGTTTCTGCCCGGGATTCGCGCGCGGCCTGGCCATCACGGGGCGATACGCCGTGGTGGGGATTTCCGATCAGCGGGTCGACCGCTCGTTTTCCGACCTGGGGCTGGAGGCGAATCTGGGCGCGCGGGGCCTGAAGCCCTCTTGCGCCGTGCTGGTCATCGATCTGGACCGGGGCGAAATCGTCCACCGGCTGACGTTTTCGGGGCAGATCAGCGAAATCTACGAGGTGGCGCTGATTCCCGGCGCGCGACGCTGCAACGTCATCGGGTTCATGAACAACGAGGTGGAGCGCATCGTGGTGCTGCCCTGACGGCGTCTCGCGAACGGGGGAAAGCCTTGCGTGCGGGGCACGGAGTGCGAAATCTGCGCGCGACACGGGTGGAGTTCACAAACGAATGTCTCTGAAATCGCGGATCGGCCAGGCGGCCGAAGAAACGTTCTCCGGCATCGCGGACGGTCGCGAAAGCACCGGCCCCCTGGGGCGCGCCCTGCAAACGACGCTCGGCGCGGTGGCGCCCGTCTATGGCGCGGCGGCATGGACGAACCGGCTGCTGCACGAAGCCGGGGTGATGAAGCGCAGGCGCCTTCCGGCGGTCGTCCTTTCGGTCGGCAACATCACGATGGGCGGAACGGGCAAGACGCCGTTCTGCATCTGGCTGACGAGATTCCTTTCCGAGAGCGGGCGGGTTCCGGCGCTGCTGACGCGCGGGTACGGTCGCGACGACGAAGAGCGTCTGGTGCTCGTTCACGACGGGAAACGTCTTCGCGCGACGGTCGCGCAGGCCGGCGACGAGCCCGTGCTGCTGGCAAGGAGGCTGGAGACGGTGCCGGTGGCGGCATGCTCGGACCGCTATCGCGCGGGGCAGGCGATGCTGAAGCGGTTCGGAATCGACACGTTCGTCCTCGACGACGGTTTCCAGCACGTCGCGCTGGACCGCCAGGGCGATTTCGTTCTGCTGGACGCGACGAAACCGCTGGATTCGCTGAGGCTCTTTCCGCGCGGGACGCTGCGGGAACCCTCCGGCGCGCTGGAGCGGGCGCACCTGCTGGTGCTGACGCGCTGCGACGACCGCGCTGAAACGGCGCGGGCGGTGCGGTTTCTCAAGTCGCGCTGTCCCGGGGTTCCGGTCGTTCGCACGCGCATGGAAACGACGGCGATGGTGCGGCTGCGGGACGGCGCGGCGATGGACGCGGGGTCGCTGGAGGGCGGCGACGTGTTCGTGGCGAGCGGCGTCGGCAATCCCGATTCCGTGCGGCGCGCGGTGGAACGCGCGGGGGGACGCGTCGTGCGGGAGATTCGACTGCCGGACCACGCGCTTCCGACGAAGAAGGAAATCGCCGGATGGGAGCGCGCCCGGCGCAAGACCGGCGCGGGCCATATTCTCGTCACGGACAAGGACGCCGTGAAGCTGCGCGAGATGGGCGGGCTGCCGAACAGTTTCGTCTCGATGCGTATTTCGCTGCGCTTCACGAGCCCGCGGGACGAGGCGGTCGCGAAGAAGGTCGTCATGTCGCGCGTGCGGGCCGGTGCGCTGCGGGGCTACCTGAAGTAGCGCGGAGCCACCTCCACGAAATCGCGGCGAACGGACCGAAACGTGACCGATTCACCGGACATACGCGAGCAGGCGGCCGCGCGGGCGGGCGAACTGGGCTTCGACCGGTTCGGCGTCGCGCGGGCGGAACTGCTCGCCGACGATCTCGACCGTCTGCGGGCATGGATCGGCGAGAACCGCCACGCGTCGATGGACTGGCTTGCGCGCGACCCGGAACGGCGGTGCGATCCGCAGGCGGTGCTGCCGGATTGCCGCAGCGTCGTGGTGGTCACGATGAACTACGACGTGCCGGAGTCGCTCGAACGGAGCGACGCGGCGCCGACGGGCAAGGTCGCCCGCTATGCGCGGGGGCGGGACTATCACCGCGTGATGGACAAGCCGCTGAAGAAGCTGGCGCGGTTTCTGAACCGGCTCGGCGGCGAAGGCACGCATTCGAAGCCGTACGTCGATCACGGCCCGGTGATGGAGCGCCAGTGGGCGGTGCGCGCCGGGCTCGGTTTCGCGGGAAAGCATACGCTGACGATCGATCCGCTGGCGGGTTCATGGTTCTTTCTGGGTGTCGTGCTGACGACGCTGGAACTGGAGCCCACTCTCCCGCCGAACGTGGCGGCGGGTTGCGGGGACTGTCGCGCATGCATCGACGCGTGTCCGACGAACGCGATCCACGAACCTTGGAAGGTCGATGCCGGGCGCTGCATCAGCTACCTGACGATCGAGCACAAGGGGCCGGTCGACCCCGACCTCGCGAAGGACTTCCAGGGCTGGGTCTTCGGGTGCGACATCTGCCAGGAGGTCTGCCCGTACAACCGCAAGCGCGCGCGGCCGGTGGCGGACTCGCCCTTCGCGGACCGGCTGGTGCCGGCGGAGTGGTCGCTGGCGGAGATGCTGGAACTGACGGAAGAGGCCGTGCTCGAACGGTTTCCGCAGAGTCCCGTGCGGCGCACCGGCGCGGAGGGGCTGCGCCGAAACGCGCGGATTGTGCTTTCCAACATCGGGAAACCGTGATGGCGTCGCCCTCCCGGCCGATCCGGGCCGACACGGGGACAACGAAGGCGGTAGCCGCGTGACCGAACATCGCCGCGAAAGCATCTCTCAGGACGAGACGGTTCTCGATCCCGAGCTCATCGATGGCGAGAGACCGCTGCCCGGTTTCTCTCTGGAATCGCTCGTCGACCAGGTGCTCGACGAGCGGTACGCCGTGGACCAGTTCGTGGGAATGGGCGCGATGGGGGCGGTGTTCCGCGCGCGCCAGCTTCGCCTGCGGCGAACCGTGGCGCTGAAGGTGCCGAAGCCCACGCTCTGCATGGAGGACGAGTTCCTCCGCCGGTTCGAGCGCGAGGCGCTGACCATGGCGAAGGTCGTGCACCAGAACATCGTGCAGATCTTCGACGTGTACGTCTCGTCGGACCACGCGAAGCCGAGCTTCATCGCGATGGAGTACGTCGAGGGAACCCAGCTCGACCGGTTCCTGCAGACGCAGAAGGAAACGCTGACGGTCTCCGGGGTGATCGGCCTGTTCCGGCAGATCGCCGACGGCATCGACGCCGCGCACCGCCACGGCATCGTCCACCGCGACATCAAGCCATCCAACATCCTGGTCACGATGCCGCAGCGCGTGGCGAAGATCATGGACTTCGGCATCGCCCAGATCGAGATGGAGGACGCGTACCAGACGACCGAGGGCGCCGGCATGATGGGCACCCCGGCGTTCATGGCTCCGGAGCAGATCACGGGGAAGGAGATCACCCCGGCGACGGACGTGTACGCCCTCGGCATGGTGCTCTACCGGCTGCTGAGCGGCAAGGCGCCGTGGACGACGAAGAACACGCACGAGCTTCTGCTGGCGAAGATCAATACGGAACCGGCACCCGTCACACAGCGCAACCCGGCCCTGCCGGACGAACTGGACGACGTGCTGACGCGCGCTCTCTCGCTGGACCCCGAGAGCCGCCAGCAGTCGATGGTGGAACTGGTGGAGGAGGTCGCGCAGGCGCTCGAACCGCTGAAGAATCTCGCGTACGGCGACCTGTTCGACGCGGACGCGACGCAGACGGCGATGGTGCGCATGAGCCAGTCGCTCGAGCACGACCGACCGGGCAAGATGCCGGCGGTGGCGATTCTCGCCGTCGCGGGCGCGATCGTCGCGATCGTCGCCGTCATTGGCCTGAGCGGTCGTGGCGACGCACCGGACGATTCGAAGGCGGCCACGGCGATCGCAGGCGTTCCCGTCTTCGAGGACAGGCCTGCGATCACGCCGACCCCGACGCCCGAAGGGACAGCCGAGCCGGAAGCCACGCCCGCCGGGGCGATCGCGGTCGTCGCCGAACCGACTCCGACTCCGTTGCCGACGCCCACTCCCCCGCCAATGGAACCGCCGCGCGCGACGCCGTCGCCCGCCCCCAACGAAACACCCGTTGCCGAAGCGCCCGCCGCCGCGCCTTCGCCCTGGGATGCGGCGGCGAATCCGCCGTCGATCTCGCGCTTCCGGCGCGCTGCGGTCATCGACGAGCTGGAATCGTGGATCGCCGACGAAATCCGCACACCCGTCTTTCGCCGCCAGTTCGGCACCGACCGCAACGCTCTTGCGCGAATCGGCGAGGGAACGGCGCGCGATCTTCTCGCGAAGATCCAGTCGCTGGGAGGCGCGAACGATCAGGTTTCGCTGTATTTGGGAATCCGCGACGACGCGACGGTCTGGGACGACCGCGCGATTCTCCGCCTCGAAGCGACGATCAAGGGGCGTCCGAAGACGCATCCCGATCCCAACTACCGAGCGACGCTCTGGAGCGGCACGGAGCCGCTGGAGGCGCGCTTCGAGCTCGACGCGGAGCGGAAGTGGAAACTGGCGGGGCTGACCGGTCCGGTGGACTGAGGGTCGTCAGTAGGGCCGTTGCAGCGACTTGGGATTCTCGCCGGCGCGAAGCGAAATCTCCGCGCCTTCGACGCCCAGCTCCAGACACTCGAAGTAGTTGCGAATGCACTGCCCGATGCGGTCGCCGACGATACCCGCATCGACGATGGCCTCCACCATCGCGCGCCCCAGGAACGCGGCCTCTTCCGTCACGCGGGCGCACTCCTCCGCACCGGGGTTCTCGCCGCTTCGCAGATAGGGATCGAGAAGGATCATGGTGCGCTTCACGATCGCCATCGCGTCCTCGTACTCGTCGCCGTCGTGATTCGCGCGCACCTCGACGATGTCGTGAATGCGCACGGCGATCTTCCCCGCGTGGGGAAGATTGAGTGGGATACTGAAGTGCGGGGTCATCGTGCGATCAGGCCTTTCTTCGCCTTGTCAGCCACAAGGCCAGAATCAGCGCGAAGCCGACGCCGCCGGCGGCGAAGACGACCTGCAGGGCGCGGCGGAACGCGTGGTCGATCACTTCGCGGGAACGCAGAGCGGAGGTCTCGACGACCGCCGCCGCATCGTCCCGCGCCTGGCCGATCAGCGGAGACTCGCGCACCGCCTGGATTTCCAGCACCAGGTGGCGAATCTCCTCGACGGTGGTGCGGAGTTCGATGGCGGTGTCGCGGTACTCGGCGATGCGGAACGGTTCGGAGCCGCCGGGAGCGCCTGAGGCCGCTTCCTTCAGCGCCTCGATGTCGGCGAGAAGCCCGCGCACGCCATCGGTCGTCTCCGACCACGCTCGTGCGGTTTCTCCGAGTTCCACGCCGAGTTCGCGTCCGTCCTTCATCGCGTCGCGCAGGGACGTCGTGGCCGAGGAGAGATCGCCGGCGAGGCCGCGCAACTCGGCGATCCGGGTCTCGGCTTCGGCGAGCTGGCCGAGAATGCGGCCGGCGCTCTCCCCCGCCAGCTCGGGCGCGCGCTCGGCGACTTCGCGAAGGCGCTCCATTTCTCGCGACGCGCGGTCGAGGCTCTCGACCGTTGCGAGAACGCTGTCGCTGTTCTGGAATTCCAGCAGCAGCAGTTCCATCTGCCAGCGCGACTCGCGCGGGAAGTCCTCCATGATGTCGGAGATGCGAGCGGCGACGCGGTTGAACTCGGAAATGGAGTCGGCGGTCTGGTTGACCTTGGTGAAGGTGAGAAGCGGGGAGAAGGGAAGCTCGACGAGCCTGGCAAGCAGCTGCGCCGTGTCGTTCTCGAGAGGATCGACTCTGGCGTTCGAATCGTCGAACGTCCCGGTCATCGGGTGCTCTGCGGCGAAAACGAGGACGAACTCCTCGATGCTCTCGAAATCCCCGGGAGGAAGATGCCTTTGGGCGATCTTGCGGATAGCCGCTTCGAGAGAGAGGGATGCGTCGATGGCGGTCCGCTGGTGTTCGGCGAAGAGGGCGCCGCCGGCGCCCGCCTGAAGATAGGTGCGCAGCCGAACGCAGTACGACCACGTATCGAGCAGCGAGGTCAGGGGGTCCTCGTCATAGGCGTACTTGCGGATCGCTTCGAAGGAAGCGGCCTTCCAGCGAAGGGCCGCCGCCTTGGCCTTTCGGTCGGCCGACTGCGCCTGGATGTCGTTGGATGCCGAGACGATCTCCTGTTCGGCGAAGTCGGAGAAGTCCAGCAGATCGTCGAGGAGCGCGTCGGACTGGACTTCGGAGCGGCCACTGAATCGCGGGCCGCCCTGGTGCCGGGACTCGCAGGAGCAGAGGAGTGCCAGGAGAACGAAGACTGCGGTGACTCGAAGAATCATGGGCGTTTCGTGTCATCGAGGCGCGGCGGGGTCACGCGGAATTCCGGTGGACGCGAAACGAAAACGGCGCGCCTCGCTGGAGGCGCGCCGGAAGGTGACCGATGGATACGTCGTGCGGGAACGGTTCAGTACTGGGTCCATTCGCTGACGGTGGAGGGGGTGCCGTTCGTGGCGCCGGGCGTGCTGGTCGAGCCGTCGAACTGGAGGATCTGGAACGTACCCGCACCGTCCACGTCGCGGGCGGCGCCGGCGGGCAGGAACGTGGTGTCGGGGCCGACAACGGGGGAAAAACCGTAGTCGGTATCGCCATCGGCGTCGGTGAGGACGACCTGATCGACGATCCCGGTCCACGGGGTGACATCGAGTACTCCGTCGTCATTGGTGTCGAGGTCGTCGTTGTCTGCGCCGCTGAACCCCTGAACCAGAAGAATCACCTGGCTGCCGTTCTCGAATTCGTTGGTCGCGAAGGCGATATCGCCCGTTACGGTGAATTGAGCGTCTGCCTCGGGAGTCGATGCCAGAAAAAAGCCGTCGCCGGGAATCGTCTGCCCGGCGAGAGAGATGAGCGAGTCGATCGTGCCGACCGATCCGTCGGCTTCGATGGCGATCACGGTCAGGTCGTTGAGGCTGGTGCTCGCCGGTCCGAAGATTTCGATGTACTCGAAATCGGCTCCCGCGCTGCTGACGAGGACTTCGTTGATGACCTGGGCGGACGATGCGCGCGGAAGGAGGACTCCCGTCGCGGCGAACGCGAGCGCCGCGCTCTTCAAGAAGATGTTCTTCATTGCTGGTATCCCTTCGGCTTCATGGATTCGGCCCTGCGCCTGGAGCGGTGTACGAGCGGCCCGCCGCAGGGAAGACTCCACCTGCGGCGGGCGACGCGCTCCCGTCAAGCGATTCCCGATTCCTGACCAAACACTAACGCCCCCGCCCGGCGTTCTACCCCGTTACCTTCGCCTTCGGACCGGCGGCCCTGGTCTCCTCCGATGCCTGGTCGGCGTACTTCTCGAAGTTCTTCTCGAACATCGCCGCCAGTTTCGCCGCCGTCGCGTCGTACTTGTTCCCGTCCTTCCAGGTGTTGCGCGGGCTGAGGACCTCCTGCGGCACGTTGGGGCAGGAGACGGGAATGCTGAAGCCGAAGGCGTCTTCGCTCTCGAAGGCGACGTCGTCGAGCGAGCCGTCGAGAATCGCGTCGATGATGGCGCGGGTGTACTTCAGCTTGAAGCGGTGGCCCTCGCCGTGGGCGCCGCCGGTCCAGCCGGTGTTGACGAGCCAGATTCTCGCGTCGTGCTTCTTCATCTTCTCGGCGAGCATCTCGGCGTACTTCGTCGGGTGCCAGACGAGGAACGCGGCGCCGAAGCAGGCCGAGAACGTCGCCTGGGGTTCGGTCACGCCGACTTCCGTGCCGGCCACCTTCGCGGTGTAGCCGCTGATGAAATGGTACATGGCCTGGCCGGGGGTCAGGCGGCTGACGGGGGGGAGCACGCCGAAGGCGTCGCAGGTGAGGAAGATGACGTTCTTCGGGTGCCCGCCGACGCAGGGGATCTTCGCGTTGTCGATGAACTCGACGGGATACGCGCAGCGGGTGTTCTCGGTCTTGGAGACGTCGGTGTAGTCGACGACCTTCGTGTCGGTGTCGTAGCCGACGTTTTCGAGAATGGAGCCGAAGCGGATGGCGTCCCAGATCTGGGGCTCGCCCTCGCGCGAGAGGTTCACGGTCTTGGCGTAGCAGCCGCCCTCGAAGTTGAACACGCCGTCGTCGGACCATCCATGCTCGTCGTCGCCGATGAGCGCGCGCTTGGGGTCGGCGGAGAGCGTCGTCTTGCCCGTGCCCGAGAGGCCGAAGAAGAGCGCCACGTCGCCCTTCGCGCCCTCGTTGGCGGAGCAGTGCATCGAGAGGACGCCCTGCTTCGGCAGAATGTAGTTCAGGACCGTGAAGACGCCCTTCTTCATCTCGCCGGCGTACTCCGTGCCGAGGATGACGAACTCGCGCGTCTTGAAGTTCATCGAGACGCAGGTCTTCGAACCGACGCCGGGCAGCGCGGTGATGGCGGCCATCTGGCCGGCGTTGTAGATCACCCAGTCGGGCTCGCCGAAGTTCTTCAGCTCCTCCTCCGTCGGGCGGATCAGCATCGTCCACATGAAGAGCGCGTGATAGGCGCGGGTGCAGATGACGCGGACCTTGATGCGATAGTTCGGGTCCCAGCCGGCGAAGGCGTCGATGACGTAGATGTTGTCGCGGCAGTTGAGATAGCTGAGGGCGACCTCCTTGTTGATGCCGAAGGTCTCCTCGCCGATGGGCATGTTGACGCTGCCCCACCAGATGTCGGCCTGGGTGGTCTCCTCCTCGACGATGCGCTTGTCCTTCGGGCTGCGGCCGCACTTGGGGGCCGAGCAGGCGATCAGGGCGCCGGTGCTGGCGATATCGTAGCGCGGCTGGGGGGCGGCGAGCTCGTAGAGCCGGGCGACGGAGGGATTATGATGGATATTGTAGCCGCCGTAGAGACCGTGATGGGTCGTTTCGCCGGTGATGCCGTACTTGCTGAGGTCGGGGGCTGCCATGGTGAAGCTCCTTCGGAGACTGTTCTTCTTCGGTTTGGGAGCGGTCGGGCGATCCCCTGTCGGGGTGCCGCGCTTCCCTTTCGCAAACAGGGATAAGCTGGATAACCCTCATCCCTAATGCGGGGCCAATGAAGCCCTCCGACCCCGCCAAGTCAAGCGCAACCGGGGAGCGGTGTCGATTCAGTTCGCGGAGGGCGGCAAACTCTCCACGTGTCGTGGTGAGCAGGGCCGTGGATTGGAACAAACTCGCAACAGACGTCTTTCGGCGGAGGAATCGCGCGCTCCGACGTGCACGAAGTCGATGTATGACAGCTCCCGGCGGTAGCGAATCCGACAGTAGCCTGCGCGGGTCAGGAGAAGCCACATCGAGAAGAGCATATGGGATTCGCCACTCATCGGAGGAATGGGTACATCTGACGCCGGTCTGCCGCAGGCAAGGGGGCCTCAATCCGCAAGTAAATCGAAGTGACCCATGAGTCTTCCACGACCTCAGTGGGCGGACTGCTAACGGCCATAGCGGAAACTGTCGGGAGCCACCCAGTTTCGACAGGAAACCTTCTCGAGTTTTTGCCGCGTGAACGGCGCTGCATCGCAACGTTCCCCAAAGAATTCCAGTAGCTGGCGGCGAGCCTCGCTCTCAGGCGCGCATCCAACGACTCGGCAGCTCACTGCTCCAAGTATTACGTCTGCGAGTTGAATCATATCCTCGTCCTTCGAGTCACGAGTTTGCATGAACCGCACTTTCAGCGGCGACTTGGGACCGAACGCCCTCCTGTAGACCGAATTGAATCTGTGCCTCAGTCTCTGAAAGGCCTCTTCATCCCTAAACAAACCGGCATCATGGCGAACAGTCCATCGCTTATTGCCGAGCCCTCCGAACGCAACCAACATGAACTGATAGTATGCTGATAGTAGCGCGTGGTCATATTCATGTTTCTCTCTATAGAACTCCTTCCATTCAGGACTCCCCTTGTCAATAATAAGACATGCGAATCTTGCGTGGGGGTCTGAGAAAAACACCTCCAGCCATTCCTTATACGCCCCAAGAAAAGCCGCCGACACCTTTGTCCATCGCATTTCTCCGGAAAGCTTCTTCTCAGACCGAAGAGCCGCAAGTTTCGTCGCAAGACGCCCAGATCCCCTCTCTGTGACAATCACACCGCCAATCAGGAAAGGGCCAGACTCTCTCCCACTTTCGTCACTGTACAGCTCATAGTTCGTTATCATAAGCTCACTATGCGTTCATTCAGAGATGAACGTGCCCGCGCAGACAATCCCCAAAGAACCCTCCGATGTCAAACCAAACACTTACTTCGCGTTGTTGTAGGAGAATGCCCACTCATCCCGGCGCGATCTCTCTTGAACCGCTCTCAAACATAGAGATGCGCGGAAGATGCGTCCGTGCCAATCGATGGTCTATTGCCTACCGGTCATTGCACTTTGGCGGATTCGCGCAGGTCGATCACCTCGCCGCCGTCGGGCGATCAGACGTCCGGGACGACGAAGGGAACGCTGCCGACCTGGATGGTGATGTCGGTGCGCGCCTTGAAGAAAAAGCCGTACCTGGACCTCTCTTCGCCCGTGGGCAGATCGACGAACGCGATCCACGATCCGTCGCGGTCCTGCGCAACCCACTCGGGAGGCAACTGGTCTTCGGGGACGGCAATGGCGTCGGCGACCGATTCTTCCGTCAGCGGCGTGGCGTCCTTCCACTCCGCCGCCTCCGTTCCGCCCAGGGATATCCTCCCCCAGGGCGGACACTCGATGCTAACGAACGCGCGGCCTTCCTCGCCATCGCTGGCAAGACCGATCGAGTCCATGATTCGGATGGGGGAGTTCGGCGTCCGCACCTTCAGCGCCGCCGCGAACACCTCGCGGAATTCCTCGGTCGTATCGACGGGAATCGCGTACTGGACGCTTTGACAGCCCGTGGCGACGCCGATGGTCGACGAATTCCCGCGATACGGTTCCAGTTCGGCCGGCCAGTCGCCGGGCCATGTACCCTGCGCCGTGGTCGTGACCAGCGCCGACAGCGTTGCGACGGCCCCCAGGGCGATGGCCAACCCGATCGTCACACGTCTGCGCTTCATGGCACGACTCCCCGTTCCCGGCTTTGGCGTTGCGCGAGCGCGCATCCAAACGACAGCTTCCCCCCGCCCGGGGTTCCCGCAAGGGCAAAGCGGCGTTTCGAGTTGCAAACGCACGGTCGGGAGGGGACACGAACCACCCAGGAGAGACGACCGATGGCGCATCCTTCCATTTCCTTCGCCGGGTTTCGCGACGATCCGGAGCCGATTCTCGCCCGATTGCGGGAAACGGGCGAAGCCGAGGTTCTGACTCTGGGCGGTGCCGGGGACGTCGTGCTGCAGGACGCGAAATCGTACGAGGCGCTGCTGGACAGGATCGACGAACTGGAGACGGCGGTGGGAATCAGGCGCGGTCTGGAAGACATGGCCAGCGGAAGAGGGCGGTCGTTCGACGTCGTGGCGGAGGAACTCCGCGAGCGATACGGGATCGGCGAGGGGTGAAGAGGTATCGGGTCGTCGTCGGGGAGAATGCCGAACGGGAACTCGCCGAGGCGTTCGTCTGGATCGAGGAAAGAGCTCCGGGCCGTGCGAAGAAGTGGTTCCGGGGACTGCTGGAGGCGATCACTGGCCTGGAGACGATGCCGCGGCGCTGCCCTCTGGATCCGGCAGGACGCTTCTTCGGAGTCGAGACCCGCTGCCTGCTCTATGGCGACTCCCGCAACGCGTACCGAATCCTCTACACGATAGTCCGCGACGAAGTTCACATTCTTCATATCCGCCACGGGCGAAGGCGAACCATCGGTCCGAAGAAACAGCCATGATCGACCAGCGCACACGCGACGCCATCGAATTCGACGACCTGCTCGGCCGCATCGCCGGGCGGGCCATGTCGTCGCTGGGCGCCGACGAGGTGCTGCGGCTGGAACCGGCGACGGAGCAGGCGGAGATCGCCCGCCGACAAGCGCGCGTCACGGAGGTGCTGCGTCTCTTCGAAGCCAACAAGCGGCTGCCGCTCTCGGGAACGGCGGACGTGTCGGCGATTCTCGAAAGCGCGCGGCTGGAGGGAACGGCGCTGCAGCCCGAGGACTGGCAGCCGCTGCGCGCCCATCTGGACGCGGTCGGCCAGTTGTGCGAGTTCGGCGAACGCAACGCGGAGGGTGCGCCGGAGATGGCGCGGATGTGCGGGGCGCTGGTGCCCAACGGCCCGCTGCAACTCGCCATTTCCCGCGTGTTCGACGAGGACGGTCTGATCCGCGACAACGCGTCGCCGGAACTGGCCGACGTGCGCGGCCGGATGCGCAGGGCGGAGCGCGAGGCGATGCGCACGATCGCGCGGATCGTCGCCGATCTGAAGACACGCGGCGGCGTCCTGCAGGAGGATTTCTCGACGCAGCGCAACGGGCGGCACGTGCTGCCGGTGCGGGCCGGTTCGCGGGGCCGCATCCAGGGCATCGTGCACGGGTCGTCGGCGTCGGGGGGAACGCTGTACGTCGAACCGGCGGAGGTGGTGGAGGCGTCGAACGAACTGGAGCTGCTGCGGGAGCGGGAGGCGCGGGAGATCCACCGCATCATGCGCGAGCTGACGGCGATGCTGAGGCCGTACATTCCGGCGGGGCTCGGCAACCTGGAGGCGATCGCGCGGATCGACTGCGTGCAGGCGCTGGCGCGCAACGCGTGGGAGCACGGATGGCACTTTCCCGCGGGCGGCGCGGCGGACGCGGTGCGGCTTTCCTTCGCGCACCATCCGATGCTGCACATCGTGCGGCCGGAATCGTCCGTTCCGATCGCCATCGCGCTGGACCGCACCGACCGGACGATCGTGCTGAGCGGACCGAACGCCGGCGGAAAGACGACGGCGATGAAGACGCTGGCGCTGGCGGCGATCCTGACGCAGTGCGGCTCGCCGATTCCCGCGTCGCCGGATTCGCGTCTGCCGGTGTTCAACGGTTTCCATGCGGACATCGGTGACAGCCAGAATCTGTCGGAGGGCGTTTCGACGTTCTCGGGTCACATTCGCCGGCTGAGGGAAATCCTGGACGCGGCGGACGACCAGTCGCTGGTGCTGCTGGACGAACTGGGAACGGGCACGGACCCGGAGGAGGGCGGCGCGCTGGCGCGGGCGCTGCTGGAGGAACTGAAGCGGCGCGCGCGGCTGACGGTCGCGACGACGCATCTCGGTCCGGTCATTACGTGGGCGGAGGACGAGACCGGTGCTCGCAACGCGTCGTTTTCTCTGGACGAGGCGACCCACCGCCCGACGTTCAACCTGCGACTCGATCTGCCGGGCGCCAGCGAGGCCATCACGATGGCGGAGAACGAGGGCATGCCGGCCTGGGTTCTGGAACGCGCGCGCTCGCTGGTGGGCGAACAGAAGCTGGCGATGGGCGAACTGCTGCGGCGCATCGAGGAGCGCGACCGGACGCTTGCGGAGCGGCTGCGGGAGGCGAACGATCGTGCGGAGTCGCTCGACCGGCAGGAGGCTCTGGCGAGGAAGCACGCCGAGGAACTGCGGCGCGAGCGGCGCGAACTGCGCAAGTCCGCGGCGGAAGAGCGCGAAGCGGCGGTGCGCGAAACGCGCGAGCGCCTGGAGCGGATGATCGCGGAACTGCCGGGCGAGGCGGAACTCGAACAGCGCAAGCGCGCACTGAACGACATGCGGCGCGTGGCGACGGCGGAGCAGCAGAAGCTCGCCGGCGAGTTGCGAACGCTTCGCGACACGCAGGAGGACGCGCCGAAGACGCTGGAACCGGGAGCGAAGGTGTATGTGCCGGTCTTCGGATCGTGGGGCCAGGTGCGGCGCGTTTCCGGCGACGGCAGAAAGGCGACCGTCATCGTCGGCGCCGTGGAGGCGGAGGTCGCCGTCGGTTCGCTCTCGCGAACGGAACCGGAAGCGTCGCCGGTCGCCGCGCACACGACGGACGAGGACGCTCCGGCGAAGAGCCGCCGCAGCCGCAAGGTAAAGGAAGCGCTGCGCCACGCGCCGGCGGAACCGTCGAGGATCGCGCGCAAGGCGAAGCGCGCACCGGCGGCGGCGTCGGGTGCGGACGCGGTCTGGCAGCCGCCGGACGCCTTGCCGATGGAGCTCGATCTGCACGGATACTACGTCGAAGAGGCGCTGGCGGAACTGGACCGATACCTGGACCGCGCGCTGATGGCGGACTATCCCTACGTGCGCATCATGCATGGCACGGGGCAGGGAAAGCTGTACCGCGCGGTGCACGAGTTCCTCCGCACGTACAAGCCCGTCTCGAAGTACCGGTTCGGAACTCCGGACGAAGGCGGCGGCGGAGTCACGATCGCGGAGTTCTGAAAGGCGGGCGCACTTCGACGGCGGGTGGCAGTGTTGCCTGGGCGAGACGCCCCAAGCAACGTTCGAGGCACCCTCGAAGCGGACGGGCTATTTCGTCCGCTTGAGGATGTGAAAGCCGCGGGAAGTTTCGACGATGTCGGAGACTTCGCCGACTTCGAGGGCGAACGCGGCGGCGTCGAAGGAGTCCTCGAAGAGACCCTTCTCGATCTCGCCGAGGTCCCCGTCCGCTTCGGCGCTGTCGGCGTCGTCGGATTCGGTGCGGGCGAGTTCCCCGAAGGAATCGGGATCGTCGCGGAGCTGCGTCAGAAGCTCTTCGGCGCGAACGCGGGCTTCTTCCTTCGTGCGGCCCGTGTCGATCCCGGCGTCCGAACCGTCCCATGCGACGAGGATGTGGCTCGCGGCGATCGCCGCGACGGGCTTGAGCTTGAGGAAGGAATCGCTGTTGTTCGTCAGCGCGTTGGAGGCCCAGCGCGAGAGCTTGAAGGTCCACTCGCCCAGGTCGCCGTTGATGCGTTCGACCTCTTCGAGCGTTTCCGGCTCGAAGCCCTCGGCGGACTCGTCGGCGGAGGCGACGAAGCGCGCCCAGAAATCCTGGTTTTCGTCGGCGCGCAGCTCCACGTCGAGCACCAAGCCTCCCCATGTCCTGCCGCTGAAGAAGGAGGTCGAGGTGTAGCTGTCGTCGTCGAGAACGTTCTTCGAGACGCCGGTGTGGTTGAGGCGCTGGAAGGGGCGAACATAGGCGGCGATGGCGCTCTGGGCGGAGATTTCCATGTTGTCGGGAATGTCGGCGACGACCCAGTCGGTGGAGTCGGTCGTGGGCTTGTCGGCGGAGACGACGTCGGGCTGGCGCCAGGTGTCTGCCTCGAAGGACTTCCATTCCTCGGGGGCGATATCGACGATCTCGCGCAGGGTGAAGTTGTCCTTTCCGCCGGACGCGTCCAGCGGCGTCTGCACGAGCCATGCGTGCTCGTTGCCGGGCACGCGGACGTAGCGCTTCTGGTTCCCCTGGGTGCCGGACTGGACGCGGCCGAGAACGATGTCGGCGATCTCGGCGTCGGAAGCGTCGGAAACGACGACGCGAATTCCGCGGGAACCCTCGTCGCCGGGATCGCGAACGCCGAGCTTCTCGTAGAGGTCGGGGTTTCCGGTCTTGCGCTCGAGCGGTTCGAAGCGCCCAAGCCCCGTGAGAATGAGGCGGACCTTCTCCTCGTTGGCCCAGAAGCCCTCGTTCTCCGCGACGGTCCAGCGGTCGTTCTCGTTCTTCGAGAGCGTGATGGTCTCGGCGTTCTGCTCGATGACGATCTTCGCAGCGTCCCGGATGCGTTCGCCCGTGCCGGGCGGCAGCAGCGCGACGTCCTGGTCGGGGGGCGGGGCGACGGCGTCGTCGCGTCGTCCGACGGAAAGTGTGGCGGCGACGATCAGCAAGACGGCGACCGCCGCGACCGCGAGTAGCGTGTTTCTGCCCATCGGTTACGGTCTCCTGCGCTGTACGCGAATGATGCCCAGCACCACGGCAAGGATGGCCACCAGCAGCGGAATCGCGCCGATGTTCAGCACCTTGACCGTGGTCCCGAGGCTTTCGATGTCCTTGTTCAGTTCGAAGCGGACCTGGCGGAGCTCCTTGCGCGCGTCGACGCGCTTCTCCTGGTAGCTCTCGATGGCGGTCTTCTGCTCCGGCGTGAGATAGAGCGAGACCTGGCCCTGCTCGTCGGTGGTCGTCTGGATCTCGCGGAGGTTGGCTTCGATCTCGTCGATGCTGTCGAGGAGCTGCTGCTCGCGGGCGCGGTACTTGTCCTCGGCCTCGCGCTGGATGTCCTTCACGAGAGTGAACTCGCGGGTCGAGTTGCCGCGCGAGCGGACGCTGATCAGATCGCTGGAACCGGAAAGGTTCTCGATGCCGTTGAGCAGCAGCGCGGGGTTCTGCGAAATGGGGTAGGCCATGCGCTGGCCGAGGAAGTTCTGCACCTGCACCCAGTAGGGGTCGTTGAGCATGTCGGCGTCGGCGACGACGATCACGTTGATGTCCTCGGCCGATTCCTCGAGGTGGCCGGCGGGGGTTTCCGACATCTCGTCTCCGACGTCGCCGCCGGGGAACGCGGTCTTCGCGGGGCCGGAAATGCGGGCGGCGAGGACGAAGCGCTCGCCGGCGGGCTGGAACTCGTCGAGCAGTTCGCGCGGATTCGGCTGGAACTTGATCTTCTCGAGATCGACGAGCATGGCGTCGTCGGTGGACTCGACGAGGGTCTCGACCGTCGTTCCGCTCTCGCCGAGAACGCGCAGCGCTCCGGGAACGCCGAGGATCATGTCGCCGACGTTGGCGGTCACCAGGTCGTCCTGGTTCAGCTGGTCGGCGGTCAGCCGCTGGATGCCGATGTAGTCGACGGGTTCGGGAAGGCCGCGCTCGTTGCGGGAATTGATGCGAACGGCGGTTTCGCGGTCGCCGAGGAACTTGTCCTGGACGAGCTCGACGCCCCAGTTCTTGAGCAGCGCCGGCATGTCGGAGGCGCGCGAGGCCCAGAGACGCGCGTAGGGGTTCTGGGGGTCGGCGGGAGGTTCGTCGGCTTCGCAGTAGGGATCGACGAAGGCGATCAGGCGGCCGCCGCGCAGCACGAACTGGTCGATGGCGTACAGCGTGCGGGGGGAGAGGTCGCGGGGATGGACGACGAGAAGAACGTTCACGTCCTCCTCGATCTCCGAAACGCCGGTGCCGACCTCGCGCAGTTCGTACAACTGGCGAAGCTGCTCGACGATCATCCAGGGCCGGCGGTGTCCCTGCGGGTTCTGGAGAGCCGCCATCGGATCGGAGTCGCCCATCACGGGAAGCTCCGTCATGATGCCGACGACGGTCTTGTCGATGTTGGTGAGATCGTAGACGATGCGCGAGAGGTCGTATTCGAGGAACTGCTCGCGGCGCTGGTCGAAGAAGGGGATGACCTCGGTCTCGTCGACGGAGTTCTTCGCCACGAGGCCGAAGAAGAGCGTGTCGCCGGCGTTGTTGACGGGCACGCCCTGGATGCCGGCGAGAGCGGCCTCGTCCTCCTCCTCGGAGAAGGGCGCGGGATCGACGACCTGCAGGCGCATCCGCCCGCCGGAGCCGTCGCGGTACTCCTCGAGCATCTCGCGCACGCGGGTGGCGTACGCTTCCAGCATGGGGGCGTTTTCGGCGGCGAGGTCGGCGGAGTAGTAGAGCGTCACGTCGACGGGTTCGCCGACGTTGCGGAGAATGGCGTGGGTCCCCTCGGAGAGGGTGAAGGTCTTCTGCGCGGTCAGGTCGATGCGGGTCGACCGGAAGGCGGAGGACGAGAACACGTTGATGGCGACCAGAAGCACGGCGGCGATCAGCAGTCCGGCCCATGAGAACATGTGTCTTTTCATTGGTTCGGCTCTCCCTGCCTATTGCGACTTCTCGATGTCGAGGATGAGGGCGTTGGCGAACAGCCAGCAGCCGGCGAGCGAAACGAAGTAGACGATGTCGCGGATGTCGAGGACGCCGCGCATGATGTCGCGGAAGCGGTTGTCGAAGCTGAGCGACGCGAGGAACTGCGTCACGGGCTCCGGCAGGAAATCGCGAATGGCGGCAACCCCGACGAAGAGCCCCGTCACGACGAACATCAGGCACACGACCAGGGTGACGACGAACGCGATCACCTGGTTCTTCGTCATCGCGGAGATGCAGGACCCGATGGCGAGATAGGCGCCGGCCATGAGCAGGCTGCCCAGATAGCTGGCGACGATGACGCCGTTGTCGGGATCGCCCAGATAGTTGACGGTGATCCAGAGGGGAAAGGTCAGGGCGAGGGCGATGGAGGTGAAGGCCCAGGCGGCGAAGAACTTGCCGAGAACCGCCTGCCCCGGCGTCACGGGCAGCGTCATGAGAAGCTCGATGGTGCCCGTCTTCCGCTCCTCGGCCCAGAGACGCATCGAGAGCGCGGGGATCAGGAAGAGGTACAGCCAGGGGTGGAACATGAAGAAGGGTTCGAGGTCGGCGATGCCGCGCTCGTAGAAGCGCCCCGTATAGAAGGTGAAGATGCCGGCGAGCAGAAGGAAGATGACGATGAAGACGTACGCCACGGGAGTGGCGAAGTATCCCTTCAGTTCGCGCCGGAAGATCGCGAGGGTGTTGTTCATTTGCGTTCGCCTCCCGCCGTTCCGAGCGTCAGTTCGCGGAACACGTCGTCGAGCCGGCCGGTTTCGGAGCGAATGCCGCCGACTTTCCAGCCGCCGTTGCGCGCGGCTTCGGAAACCGCGCCGATGATGGACGCGCCGTTCTTCGGAAACGCGAGGAAGGAAACCTGCCCGCTGTCCGGGGCGGCTTCGACCCGCTCGACGGACTCGATTCCGGCGATGCCGGCGAGCGCCTTCTCGGCGCCCGCGCCCTGGTCCGCCGCGATCGTCAGGTGCACGGCGTTGTGGTGGCGGGACTTCGCTTCGAGCTTCTCGGGCGTTCCGTCGAAGATCAGCTTTCCGCGCGCGATGATGACGGCGCGGGAACAGACGGCTTCGACCTCTTCGAGGATGTGCGTGGAGAGGATGATGACCTTGTCCTTCGCCATCTCGCGGATGAGCGCGCGCACGTCGTGCTTCTGGTTGGGGTCGAGACCGTCGGTCGGTTCGTCGAGGACGAGCACTTCGGGGTCGTGGAGAATCGCCTGGGCGAGCCCGACGCGGCGCTTGAAGCCCTTCGAGAGGGTGTCGACGGGCTGGCGAAGGACGCGCTCGAGCCCGACGCGCTCGATGGCGCGCGCGATGCGGCTCTTCTTCTCTGCGCCCCGGTAGCCCCGAATCTGCGCGATGAAATCGAGGAACGCGGCGGGAGTCATGTCACCCCAGGCCGGCGCGCCTTCGGGAAGGTAGCCGATCTTCCGACGGACCTTGACCGATTCGGAGAGAATGTCGTGGCCACAGACGGTGGCCGTCCCGGAGGTGGGCGTCAGGAAACAAGTCAGCATCTTCATGGTGGTGGACTTGCCCGCGCCGTTGGGCCCGAGAAACCCGAGGACCTCGCCGCGGGCGACGTCGAATCGAATGCCGTCGACTGCGGTAATGGGCCCGAACTTCTTGGAGAGACTCTTGATCTCGACCAGGGTTGCCATGATGGCGTTGGTCTCCCGTGTTGGGTGGTTTGCGTGGAAAGACCGGAGCGATGGCGCGGCTCCGGTCCGAGACCCACTCATGCGTGGGGGCAAAGTCGATCAATTTCCGTGCCATTCGTGGAGCTCGTAAACCAAATTGTTTCAGTGATATACGGGTGTTCTCGAGGTCCAAGCGAACGATTCGCCGATCAGAGGGGGACACTCTAGGTGAGTTCGCGAGTCAATGTGGCGCAGGTTACAGGACGGTTGCCAGATGAATGCGCCTGTCTCCCCCGCCGTATGAGTGGGACAGTGGACGACGTGGCCGTGCCTTGACAGTTTTCCGGCGGGTGCGAGACGTTCGCGACCGCACCCCAGCCATCCCTTGCGGAAAGTCCTGCCGCCCAATGAGCGACGAGAAGAAAACCACACCGGCGGGCAAGTTCCTCGGTGGCTGCTTCCTGTTCTTCTTCGGTCTTCCCTTCGCCGGTTTCGGCGGGTTCGCCTTCTATCAGGGAATCCTTCAGGCGGTTGGCCGCAATACGGTCCAGATGACGGGACACCCCGCCGTGTTTATCGGGGTGGGCGGGCTCTTTCTGCTGATCGGCCTGGGCATCGCGTGGGCGGGGCTGTTCGGGCACCGGTACGCGGGCCTGAAGCGCCCCAGGGCATCGAAGTTCGACGACGACTGGAAGACGAGCAAACAGTTCCCGAAGGACCGGTCGAAGCGCGCCCCCCGGGGAGGGCGTCTTCTGCGAACGCAAACGTCACCGCTGGCGAAGTTCGTCACGCTTCTGCTCGTCGCTCTCTTCTGGAACGGTATCTCGTGGGCCGTGTTCTACCAGACGCTCAGCAGCATGGGGTGGAGCTGGCTCGGTCTGATCCCGCTGGCGTTCACCTCCCTGTTCTGTCTGATCGGGCTGCTCCTGGCGGGACTCGCCGTCCATGCGCTGTTCCGCTGCCTGATGGTCGGCGAAACGACGATGGAGATCGACCGCGTGCCGGTGCGGCCGGGCGACCGCGTGCGGCTGACCCTCCGCCAGAAGGGCGACTTCGAGATCACGAGTCTTACGGTCCGACTCGTCTGCCGCGAAACGGTGCGCTGGCAGGTCGGCACGGACACGCACACCGCGACGGAAGACGTTCTGGGGGAAGTCCTGCACGAGACGAAAGACGCGCGGGCGTCGGGTCCGGCCGCGCTGACGACGTGCGAGGCGTCCATCCCGGCGGACGCGATGCATTCGTTCAAGGCTTCGCACAACGAAATCGGATGGGGCGTGGAGGTGAAGATGGATCTGCCGGGACGACCCGACATCGAGGAGTTCTTCGAATTCCCCGTCATTCCGGAGATGCCGCGATGAATCAGCCGGAACTCTCGGTCCGCATCGAACTCGACGGAACGCGCCGGGAATTCGCGCCCGGTGACCGCCTGGGCGGTCGCGTGTCGGTTTCCGCGCCATCCGAATGGGAGGCGGACTACGTCGACGTGGCGCTTGTCTGGCAAACCGAAGGACGCGGCGACGAGGACCGCAAGGCGGTGCAGGTGGAGAAGCTGCTGGAGAAGGGCGCCACCGCGCAGCCGCGATTCGAGGGACGCTTCTCGTTCCGCATTCCGTCGATGCCGTGGACCTACGACGGCGTGAGGATGAAGATTCGATGGGTGGTCGGCGTGTACGCGAAGCCGAAAGGAGAGGGGGAGGCGGTCTCCGAAGTGCGCGTCGCGGTTCATCCATCGTACCGCGACCGGTCGATGCCCTCCGAGCCCCCGCCGCCATGACTCCGGCGATCGCTCCTTCGCGCATGAGGCGGGGCCTCGCGCACAATCCGTTCAACGTGCGGGACCTGAGCCCGGCGCACTGCGACTACGTGTTCCCGCCGGAGCTGCCGCAGCACGACGTTCTGCCCCCGCTCTCCGCCTGCGGCTGGAACGGCGAACTCTGCGGTCCCCACGGATCGGGGAAGTCCACGCTTCTTGCGACGATCCGCAGGCAACTCGAAAGCGATGGCATACCGACGGCGCGGCTGTTCTGCAACGACCGCGCACGAACGCTGCCGCCCGACTGGCCGTTCGTTCTTGCCAGGTGCCGGGTGCTGCTGCTGGATGGCGCGGAAGCGGTGCCGCGCTGGCAGCTCGCCGTTCTGCGCCGCGCCGCGCGAATCATGGGGCGGGGGCTGATCATGACGACCCATGCGCGGCAGGGGCATGGCGCGTTCATCGCGATGGCCGCCAGCCCGAAGGTCTTCGCCCGGCTCGTGAACGAGCGCCTGCGAACGATGCCCGGGGAGAGTCGGGAGATGGTGGTGGCTCGCCTCGGTTCCTCCGCCGCGGATGTTCTCCGTTCGTGCGGCGGCAACGCGCGGGAGGCGGTTCTGCAATACTACGATGCATGCGAAGAGACGGCGCGGAAACGAAACTGAGAGTCGCGCCGCTCCGGCCGGGAACTCCCTGCCGATCCGGACGCCGCCGGAAGCCCTTTCCCTTGCCGCATCGGGGGGGTGCGGGGTTGCAATGGCAAGGGAGGGGGGACGAGACTTGGGCACCTACGGCGTTCCTCACCGATGAGTTCGACTCCGCAGCATTCATGGCTGGAAACATTGGATCCGGCACCGGAAGAGGAAGAACGCGCCCCGGGGGATCTGCCGGAGTCGCAAACGGCGACGTACAATTCCGCACTGCACGGCGAGAAGCCGGACTGGCGAACGGCCTCCCGGCCGGGGACGACCCCCACACCGCACAAGAAGGCCGACGAGACGGACGCGACACTGCCTCCGCCGCGATTCCGCTCGGTCAGGCCGGAAACGGACGCGCCGGTCTCGCAGTACGCGCTGCACCACGTCATCGCCAGCGGCGGCTTCGGCGAGATCTGGGAGGCGACGCAGGAGTCCCTTGGCCGCCTCGTTGCGGTGAAGCGGCTGAAGCAGGGGCTGATCGACACCCATCGCGACGATCCGGAATATGTCCGCCAGCTTGAAACCGCGTTCCGCCAGGAGGCGCTTGTCGCCGCCTGTCTCGAACATCCCAACATTCTTCCGGTGCACGACCTCGGAGTCGACGAGTTCGGGCATCTCCTGCTGGCGACGAAGCTCGTGCGCGGAAAGCCGTGGAGCGAAATCCTCGACGGGGACGAAGGGCTTTCGACGGCGGAGTTTCTCGACAGGCATCTGGCGATTCTCGTTTCCGTCGCGCAGGCCGTCGCGTTCGCGCATTCGCGCGGCATCGTGCACCGCGATCTGAAACCCTCGCAGGTGATGGTGGGAGAGTTCGGGGAAGTGCTGCTGATGGACTGGGGGATCGCGATGTTCCTGCGGGACGATCCGCAACCGGCACCGGCCGGCTGGCCCTCCATCCCGCTTCTGGCGCCGACGCCGGCGACGGCCTCGAACCCTGCCGGCACGGCGGTCTATATGGCGCCGGAACAGACGGAGGCCACCGTCGGAAACATCGGTCCGTGGACGGACATCTATCTGCTGGGCGGCATCCTCTACGAACTGCTGACGGGAACGTATCCCCACGCCGGCGGATCGCACCGCCAGTCGTTCGCGCGCGCCGCGCGCGGTTTCGTCGCGGCTCCCTGGGACGTCGCGCCGCAGCGCGAGATTCCCGACGAGCTGGCGGCCATCTGCATGACGTGCCTGGACCCGGCCCCCGCGCGACGGATCAAGAGCGTGGAAACGTTCATGACGATGCTGCAGGACTACCGGACGGGCGCGTCGCGGCGGCGCGAGGCGGAGGGAATCATCCGGGATGTGGGATCGCGCATCGCGCGGGCGCGGGACTACGATTCGCTCTCGTACTGCGAGGAACTGATGTCGCGGGCTCTGACGCTCTGGCCGGGGCACTCGGACGCGAGACGTCTGGGCGAGGGCCTGGCGCTGCGGCACGCGGAGTTGGCACTGGAGAAGCGCGATCTGAACCTCGCACGCGTCCATGCGGGCCGGCTGGAACCGGACCATCCGCGCCGCGCGGAACTGATGGACGAGGTGGACCGGCTGGAGGAGGAGGAGGCGCGCGTCCGCCAGCGCCTCGAAGAGGCGTACCGCCGCGCCGACCGCCTGGTGACGTTTCTGCTGGAGGACCTTCACGAGAGCCTGAAGGAGGTGAACAGGCTGGACGTGATGGCGCGCCTGGGGCGCGAGGCGATGGAGTACTTCGAGTCGTTTCCCGACGAGGAGCCGACGGTCGAGCACCTGCACAAGCGTGCGCTGGCCTGTCGCAACATCGGCGACGTGTTCAAGCAGCAGGGCGGCGCGGACGACGCGGAAACCGCCTTTCGAAACTTCAACGGCCTCTGCCGCCGCCTGGCGGAACTCGAACCGGAAGAGGCTGAGTGGCGGCACCTGCTGGCGGAGTCGCTGGAACGGCTCGGTTCCATCAAGTACCTTCAGGGCAGGATGAAGGAGGGCGAGGAACTACTGGACGAGGCGCTGGCGGAGACGGGGCGCGCGATGGAGCTTCGTTCCGGCGACATCGAGGACCGCTGGCTGCTGGCGCGAATCGAGCACGAAAAGGGCATCTCCCTCTGGCGACGGCGCGAACTTCGAACCGCGCTGGAACTGCACGCGCGCGCACTCGGCGTTCTGGAGGAACTCGCCGCCGCCCACCCCGACAGAACGGATATCGGCGCCGACCTGGGGTGGACGCTTTCGACGCTGGGGAACGTCCACCGCGATCTCGGCGAGCTGGATTCGGCGATCTCGATCACGTCGCGCGCCATGGACGTCCGGCGCGCGCTGCACAAAGCGGACCCGGAGGACAAGTCGCGCCTGGACGACGTCGGCTGGAGCGCGTCGAACATGGCGCTTCTGCTGGAGTACAGCGGCGATTTCGAGGGAGCGCTCTCCATGTTCGCCGAGGCGGAGGGGCTGCGCCGCCGCCTGTTTTCGGAGGACCCCAGCAACGCCGCCCACCGCAATACGATGGCGTTCATCCTGTCGAGCCGCGGGCGCATCCTGTACGGTCTGGAACGGTACGACGAGGCCGCGAAGGCTGCGCGGGAAGCGGTCGGGATGACGCGGCCGCTGGTTCGAAAGGACTCGTCGAACCTGCGGGAACTGGGCGGGCACGCGCTGTCCGTCGCGTACGCGGCGTTGTGCGAATTCGCGCTGGGACGCTTCGACGCGGCGCGCGTCCTTCTTGCCGAGGCGGAGCCCCTGGCGAAGCGCGCGGTGGATGCGGTGCCTGAGAACGGTGTGTTTCAGAACGCCCTCAGCCAGACGCTGCTGCTGGAAGGTCTGCTGGCGACGATGGACGGGGATTCGGAACGCGCGCGAAAGGCGTGGAATACGGCGGCGCAACTGCTCGACAAGCAGACTTGGCGCACCGATACGGGACAGGGCGCGGGTCTGCACCTGGAGCTTTGTCTGCACCTCGGGCGCGTGGACGATGCGCGCAAGGACGCCGAACGGCTGAGGGAAAAGCGGTGGATGCTCCCCCGCTGGGAGAGTCTGCTGGCCGGAACGGACGGTCAGTAGTCCGGGGATTCGGCCACAAGCGCTTCTGCGGGGATTCGTCTCATCATCAACCGAAACCGTGGCGCGGGATCGTCCGGTGTCGTACCGAGACCCTGGTAGAGAAGCCAGAGTCCGCTCTCGTCCCGAAGGACTGTCTGTCCCCCGACGCCAAGCTTCTCCCCCGCCGTGTCGGCGAGCATGACGGGATTCGTCGCCGGATCGGCGGAAAGCAGCACGCGACCGCGCGTCCAGGGACCGTCTTCGGATTCGGGAGGATGAAGGATGCCGATGCGCTGGTGCGCGTCGCTCGGCCAGGAGGAGTAGAGAAGCAGCCCACCGTCGTGCGTGACGATGTGTGCGGGGGCTTCCGCCACGCCATCGTCGAGATTGGCGGCAGGGTCTTCATCGCGCGCATCGGAAAGGCCGTCGATCACGGGCAGAAGCGGAAACGCAATGTCGGCGCTAAAGGGCGTGGCCATGCGGCGC
>JAJFLJ010000250.1 GCA_021772755.1 Candidatus Sumerlaeota bacterium | reverse complement strand
CTGGAACGAGAGCATGACGCGGTGGTCGGCCTGGCTGGCGTGCTTTCGCCACTTCTCCGGCAGGAGGAAGACGGTCTTGTAGAGATAGTCGGACTTCTCGGCGCGCCAGGCCGCGCGCTCGTTCGTGCCGGCGTTGGGATCGGGCAGCTCGCCGGCCGCCACCAGATCGGGATGGACGTGGCCGGGAACCCGCGCCGGCATCCATCCCTCGCGCGAGAGATTTTCCGGCAGCGTGCGCGCGGCGAATTCCGCCAGTTCCGCCGGTTCGACCTCGCGGAACGTCCAACCGCTGTCCAATAAAACCGCGTCGTCCGCCATAAGCACTAACGCCGGGAAAGAGGTACCCGGAATGGTCCCGGCGGCCACGCTTGGAGCACAAGGTTTATTGCGCGGCGCCGCCAAACGATTCCCACGCCTCTTCGGTCTCCTCTTTTGATTCGCCCACCCCCCGACGGTCTGTCACACGTTCCGCCATGCCCGCGATCCTGATCATCGAGGACGACCCCGTATTCGCCCGCCGGCTGGCCCGGAACCTGGGCCTGGACGGCTACATGGCGGAGGTCGCCGACGGCCCCGCCACCGGCCTGGAGATGCTGGCCCGCAAGAACTACGACGCCGTCCTCTGCGACATCCGGATGCCCGGCATGGACGGGCTCGACCTGCTCTCGCGGATTCGCGGCGGCGAGGAACCCGAAGTCGAACCGGACCTTCCCATCGTCATGCTGACTTCGGTGACGAGCGTCGAGACGGCCGTCGACGCGATGCGGCGGGGGGCGAGCGACTACCTGACCAAGGATGCCGGGCGGCCGGAGATCGTCGTGCGCCTCGACCGCGCCCTCGGCGCGCGCCGCATGGCGGAGGAAAACCGGCGGCTGCGGGAAACCGTGGAGCGCACCGGCGAGTTCGGCGAACTCGTCGGCGAGTCGCCGGAGATCCTTCGCATCAAGGAGGATATCCGCGAGGTCGCCCCCACCACCGCCTCGGTCCTGATCACCGGCGAGACGGGCGTCGGGAAGGAACTCGTCGCCCGCGCCATCCACAAGGCGTCGGGTCGCACGGGCGAATTCGTCGACATCAACGGCGCGATGCTTCCCGACGACACGATGCTGCAAAGCGAGCTCTTCGGCCACGAGCGCGGCGCGTTCACCGACGCGAAGACGATGCGCAAGGGGAAGCTGGAACTCGCCGACGGCGGAACGCTCTTCATCGACGAGGTGGGCGACGTCTCGCGCGAGGTGCAGGCGAAGCTGCTGCGGGTTCTCGAAACGATGTCCTTCACCCGCGTCGGCGGAACCAAGCCCATCGCCGCCGACGTCCGCATCGTGGCCGCCACCAACAGCGATCTCGGCGGCGACGTGAAGGCGGGCCGCTTTCGCGACGACCTCTACTACCGGCTCAACGTCTTTCCGCTGGAGGTCCCGCCGCTGCGGCGGCGGCGCGGCGACATCGCGGCTCTCGCGCGCTTCTTCCTGGGGAACGCCGCGGCGCGAAGCGGGCGCTCCGTTCCGGAACCCGACGACGAAGCGATGGCGCTGCTGCACGACTACAACTGGCCGGGCAACATTCGCGAGCTGAGAAACATCTGCGAGCGCCTCGTCATCCGCGCGCGCGGCGGGTCTCTCCTGACCGCCTCCGACGTCCGCACCTGCGGCGTGGGCGAGACCGCCGGCGTGGAGCAGGTTCTGGACTTTCCCGAGGAGGGCGTCGATCTTGACGACCTGGAGCGCAAGCTCGTGGTCGAGGCGCTGCGGCGGTCGAACTGGCGCCAGACGGAAGCGGCGCGGCTTCTCGGCATCTCCACCGACCGCATGAACAACCGCGTCAGAAAGTTCGGCATCACGCACCGCAAGTGGCGCGTCCACAAGTAGCCCGCCGCAGCGCTCGCTATTCGACGACCACCACGGCGCGCTCCTCCGGTTCGCCGGAAAGCATCCGGTCGAGCAGCAGCACCAGGCGGTCGAGTACGGCTTCGGCTCCCGACGTGGAGTCGATCATGACGACGACGACCAGGTCGTCGCCCTTCTTCGTGGTCAGAAAGCCGGCGATGGTGCTGGTGTCGCCGAGGGAGCCGGTCTTGGCGGAGAGGCGGCCGGTGAGTTCCGGGAGGCGGGAGCTCAGCGAACCGCGCTCGCCGGGCCGCGCGAGGGACTGGCGAAGGAGGGTGCCGTTGCTTTCGTCGCGGTGCATGCGCAGCAGCAGATCGTTGAGCGACCGCGCGGGAATGCGGTTCAGCGAGGAGAGGCCGGAACCGTCGGTGACGAGGAAGCCGTTGCGGCGCAGGCCGTTCTCGCCGGCCCAGTCGGTGACGGTCTTCGCGACCGCCTCGAAGTCGGACCCGTTCCCCGCCTCGATGGCGGCGAGACGCGCGATGCATTCGCTGTAGAGGTTCTGGCTGTTTGCGAGAATGGGTTCGAGAATCGTCGCCAGCGGTTCGGAGGAGTGCGAGATCAGCGTCGTTCGTTCGTCGACGGGGGGAATGTCGACCGAAGGCAGGCTCGCGCTCTTGTACGTGCCGTCGACGACGATGCCCTGCTTGCGCATCTCGTCCAGCAGCACGGCCGCCGTGAAGCGGGCGGGATCGCCGACGGCCGTCCACCGCGTGCGCGTCCTGCCCTTGGGCACCGAACCGGTTGCGATGTGGCGGCCCTCGTCGTCATGCCGGAAGAGACTGACGGTGCCGACGCCGGGCGTTTCCGGGGGTGCGACCTCGACGGAGTTCTTGAACGTGAAGTAGCCGACGTCGGGAACCATCTTGACGTCGGTGGGCTTGCCGACCTTGTCGTTCGCGGTGAAGTGGAGGTCGACGCAGCCGTCGTTGAACGTCAGCGCGCCGATTTCCGCCATGTACCACTCGGCCGCCTCGTCGGGGTACCAGCCGATCCCCGTGCGCGAACCCGTGAAGAGCGCGTCGTCGCCGACGACGTCGCCGGTGACGCGCAGAACGCCCTGCTTCTTCAGCGCCACGGCCCACTCGCGCATGACCTTCGTCACGTCGTACTTGGCGTCCTGGAAACGCGGGCCGAGACCCGGGTCGCCGCCGCCGCGGACGATGATGCTGCCGTACAGCGTGCCGTCCTCTTCGATCACCCCGTCGGTTTCGACGATCGTTCGCGTCCGATAGTCCGCGCCGAGGATATCGACGGCGGCGGACGCGCTGAAGAGCTTCGTCGTCGATGCCGGTTTCATCGGCGTGTCGGTGTCGATCTCCACCAGCCGCTCGCCGGTGGCCGCGCGGGTCACCATGACGGCGAGCCGCGCGTCCTGGGAAAGGCCGGCGCTGGTGAACTGGTCCTGGACGGCGGTGGCGAGGTCCGCGCCGGCGATCGTCGTGATCGCGGCGAACGCCAGTGCCGCCAGAAGCGCGGCGTGACGGTGCGCCCTTTTGCGAGAGGTCATTCCGTGTCTCCTCCGAATTCCCGAATCATCCTTCCTTCATGGGCTTCAGCACGATGCAGCCCATGGGCGGAAGGGTCAGGTTCACGCTGTGATAGTGGCCGTGCATGGCCCAGTGGTCCGCCTGGACGCCGCCGCGGTTGCCCGTGTTGGAGCCGCCGTAGATCGCCGAGTC
>JAJFLJ010000249.1 GCA_021772755.1 Candidatus Sumerlaeota bacterium | reverse complement strand
TGACGGAGTTTCGCTATCCCGCCTGCCTCGTCCTGAACCGCGCGTCGTTCCTTTCGACGCCCGAACAGACCCAGGACCATCAGTTCGCGCATCTCGGCACGGTGATTCGGATGTGCTCGGCGGGCGGTGCGGCGTTCGCGCCGAGACTCAGCATGATCTCGCGCCGGGAAGCGGCGAAGGACGACTACGACGAGATTTCGCTGGAGACGGTTCCGAAGCTGTACGAGGAGGCGGTCGAGCTGGGCTATCGCAAGAGCCACTCGAAGCGGGCCGTCCGTCAACTCGCGCCATCGATCGTGCGCGAGTTCATGAAGCGGCTCCGTGCGGGCGACTTCGAATCGACCTCCCCCTCGCGCATGGGGAAGTTGCACGGGGGCCACCGCTACTACTGGACCACGATGCTGCCGGCGTGGTTGTGGTTCAGGCTGACTTCGAGAAAGAAGAGCGGTTCATCCTGACCTTCGCGGCGTTCCGACCGCCGCCGCCAGCAGTGCGATCCACCCGCCCAGAAGCGCCAGCCCGCCAAGAGGCGTGACCGCCCCGAAACCGCGAATCCCCGTGAGCGCGAGGGCGTAGAGGCTTCCGCTGAAGACGACGACTCCTGCGGCGAACAGCCACCCGGCCACCCTGAGGGACCGTGCGTCGTTCGCACCGGCGAGTACCGCGACGATGAGAAGCGCAAGCGCGTGGTACATCTGGTAGCGCGCGCCGGTTTCGAAGACGACGAGCAGGTCGGGCTCCAGGACCGACTTCAGTCCATGGACGCCGAACGCGCCCGCGGCGACGCCGAGAAGACCGAACGCCGCCGCGAGCGCGAGAAACAGCCTTGCGGTTCCCGTCACTGCGCGAAGGCTTCGGCCAGGAACAGCTTCATGTGTTCCCAGGAACGCTCGTCCGCCTTCGCGTCGTACGCCGCGCCGCGGGAGGGATCGTTCCCCGCCATCGGCTGGGTGAAGGCGTGCACCGCGCCGGCGTACTTGACGAGAACGTAGTCCACGCCGTTGTCCCGCAGTTCGCTCTCGAAGGCGGCGAGGTCCTCGTCGGAAACGTGGGGATCGACGGCGCCGTGGCAGACGAGCACCCGGGCCCCGATGTTCGCTCCGTCGGCGGGCCGGGGCGAATCGAGGCCGCCGTGGAAGCTGACCACCGCATCGACGTCGGCGCCGCTTCGCGCGAGTTCCAGAACGCCCGTTCCGCCGAAGCAGTATCCGATGGCACCCAGGCGCGAGGGGTCGGTCTGGGGCTGCTCCCTGAGAACGTCGAGCCCCGCATTGAGACGCTGGCGGAAATTCGCGCGGTCGCCGCCGCGGAACTTGCCGGCCCACTTGCCGGCCTCGCCGGACTCGGCGGTGGGGCGGATGCCCTTGCCGTAGATGTCGGCGGCGAAGGCCACGTAGCCGAGTTCGGCCAGCATCCGCGCGCGGCGCTCCTCGTAGCCGGTCAGGCCGGTCCACTGGTGGACGACGAGAACGCCGGGGCGCTTGCCCTCGATGGCGTCGTCCCAGGCGAGGAAGCCGACGAGGGCCTGGTCGCCGTCGGAATACTCGATTTCGCGGGTCTGGATTTCGGCGCTCGCCGCGGCGGCGAGTCCGAGGAGCAGGATCGTCGAGAGCAGATATCTCATGGCAGGGCTCCGATCGGAGGGTTGTCGTCCCCATCTAGCGAAACTGAAGCCGATTCCGAGGAAAGTCCTTGAGGTGAGGGTCCGGTTTCCCCCTAGCGTTGTTGCGGGCGCCCGCCGCCCGAAACTCCCCCTATCGGAGATTGTGGGTTGTCTCTCCTCAAAGTCGGCAATCGTACCCCCTCGAACGGAATTGCCCACGACGATCTGTCGATTCGCGAGAAGGGCGGCGCCCTCTTCTACCAGGACCCCAAGCCCCTTCCCATGGCGGAGCGCGGCAAGGGCATCTATATCTACGACGTGGAGGGGCGCGACTACCTGGACGCCTGCAGCGGGGCGATCTCCACGAATCTCGGGCACGGCCATCCGCGCATCATCGAGGCGGCGAAGCGCCAGCTCGACCAGATTTCGTTCACCTACCGGACCCAGTTCGAGTCGAAGCCGGCCAACGAGCTCGCCGATCTGCTGGCCAGGCTGGGACCGCCGGAGCTCAACCGCGTCTTCTTCGTCAACAGCGGGTCGGAGGCGGTGGAAGCCTGCATCAAGCTGGCGCGCCAGTACTGGTGGGCGAGGGGGCTGTCGTCCAAGCAGTACATCATTTCGCGCTCGCCGTCCTATCACGGGGCGACTCTGGGCGCGCTTTCGTGCACGTCCTACGCCCCGCTGAACATTCCTTTCCGCCCGATCCAGATCTATTCGCCGAAGGTCTCCTCGCCGTACTGCTACCACTGCCCGCTGGAGAAGGAGTATCCCTCCTGCGAGCTGGCCTGCGCGCGCGAGCTTCAGCGCGTGATCGAGATTCACGGGGCGGAGAACATCGCCGCCTTCATCGCGGAACCGTTCGGAGGCGCCTCGACGGGCGCGACGGTGCCGCCCGACGAGTACTTCCCCATCGTGGAGCGAATCTGCCACGAGAACCAGATTCTGCTGATCATCGACGACGTGATGACGGGATGCGGGCGGACGGGGACGTTCTTCGGCTTCGAACATTTCGACATTACGCCCGATATCGTGGCCGTTTCCAAGGGTCTGTCGGGCGGCTACACGCCGATCGGGGCCTGCATCGCCTCCGACGAGGTCGTCCAGCCGGTGCTGGAGAGCGGCGGTTTCATGCACGGCCACACGTATGCGGGCAATCCGCTCTCGGCCGCGATCGCCCTGGAAGTCA
>JAJFLJ010000248.1 GCA_021772755.1 Candidatus Sumerlaeota bacterium | reverse complement strand
CCGCCAGCTGGCTAGGGAGCCTATGCCCTCCTGAACGATTCTGCCGTACTGATCCAGACTTTGTTCCCCCCTATAGCCACGCCAGACGGCATGGGTTCCTTCGGCTATCCAGGTCTTGGCCTTCTTCTTTTCTAGACTGCTTGGAAGCTGGGGCCATCCGTTGACTCGAAGGTCGTAGGGAGCGTTCTTGTCGAGTGCACGGTAGATTACGTACTCCAGATAGTCGTAGAATTCCTGCCCTGTTAGGATGCCGGACTTGGAACTGATTCCACTTCCGAAGAAGGGAATGATACAGTGCCCTCTTGCGACCAAGGTCACGATCTGGTCAACGAACGAGTCCCTCTCGGCTTCCAGCGTGATAGCAGATCGTGGCACTGAACACCTCAAAGTCGATGGGAGACGGGATGTATCGCATCTGCACGGGCCATCGGCGGTCAGAAAGGGTCTGTCCGACATCGGATTCCGCTCGCCAACCTAGCATCAGGCAACGAGTTCCGTCTTCGGAGGTCAAGCGGATGATGTCGGCGGCTCGAGACTTCCCCATCGCGGCTCGATTCTCTTTGCATCCTGCGCCCAGCCTACAGCCCACTATTCCCGCTGGGTCATGCAACCGAATCCCCACTGGTACAGGCTCCTCCCGCTTTGTGATGCGGACAGGGCCGCCCACGCCGCCGTGTCGCTGAGGCTGAGGGCTCGCTGCGGAGGTCGGCGCGGTCAGGTGTATTCCTGGACGACGGCTTCGTCGCGGGCGACGGACTGGCGGTAGTATTCCGGGAGGGTGTAGTAGCTGCGGCGCAGCAGGTCGAGGACGCGCCCCTCTTCGCCTTCGCGGCTGACGGTGGTGGCGCGCACCATCTGGCGGTTCACGAGCGTTCGCAGCAGCTGCGTCACCTGGGACGCGGCGATCCACGCGTCGCGGTCCTCGCCGCCGTCGCAGAGGCGCTGGGCCTCCTTCGAGAGATCGCGTGCTTCGCGCAGCGCTGGCGAGTCGCGCACGCCCCTGCCGATCTCCTCGAGTTCCTTTTCGATGGCGCGGACCTTTTCGAGCCGGTAGCGAACGCCGTCCACCTTGAAGCGCGTGGCGCGCTTCATGCGCGTTTCCAGGCGGGCGGCGATGTCGCGGGGGCGCTGGCTGGAACGCGTCAGCAGAATCTTGGCGGTGAGGTCGATCGTGTCGAGCTGGATGCGCAGGTCGCCCTTGGCGTCGCGCGCGACGGGAATCTGGTGTCCGCCGGGAAAGTCCATTCGCCACGCGGTGAGTTCGGTTTCCGTTTCGAGGCCGATGAAGACCTCGGTGCGAGTCATGCGGGCGGGGTCGATCCAGTACTCGTCGCCGTCGGAGGCGCGCCAGAGCAGCAGGAGGATGTCGTCACTGTGGTGCAGCATGGCGGCCCGCAGCACGGGATGGCCGGTTTCGAGTCTGGCGCGGACGAACTGGCCTTCGGAGAAGAACTCGGTGAAGACGGCGATTTCCTGGGCGAGGATGGCGAGCTCGCAGAATCGGTCGCGGCCGGTCATGGGCGAGGGGCCGAGCATGAACTCGTAGAAGTCCGCGACGATTCCGCGCACGCGGGCGGCGAGGAGCTCGTACGTGCGGATTCGAACCAGATCGGCGTCGGGCATCATGAAGTCGCGGCGCGGGGTTTCGCCGAGGGACGCGAGCCAGGGGTACCAGGACTCCGGATCGGCGGGGGTTCGCGCGACGTTCCGGTCGTTGTCGTAGACACCGGCTTCGCGCGCGCTGGTGGGGGAGTGAACCTGGAAGGAGTGGCAGAAGAAGGGCCGTCCCTGAATCCGCTCCTTCGCACAGGTTTCGAAGAGGCCGTTGAGCTGGGCCGCGCCGTTCTCTTCGGGGCGACGTTCGTGCGGCCCGCCGGTGGAGTGGGCGACGGAATGGATATCGACGGAACCGATCCAGAGTCCGTAGGGAAAGCCCGGGCGGTAGGGGGTCCAGATGGGATGGAAGACGTCTTCGGAGCGCAACCGGTCGCGTTCCGAGCAGTAGTGCAGGAAGGACTCGGGCGAGTCGTCGAGCGTCAGCAGGCAGTAGGAATGCAGGCCCGGGCGGTGCTTGAAGTTCGCGGCGAGGAACTCGGAGGGGTCGGGCAGGCGCGGCTCGACCGCCAGGATGACGAGCAGGCCGCGGCGCTCGCATTCGTCGAAGAGAAGCACGAGCGTCGAGAGATTGCCGGGGCTGGCGGGGGGGGACATGACGACCGTGAAACCGGCGTCGGCGGCGTCGGCGGCGGCCATGGGAATCTGCTCGCGGGGGGTCAGCAGAATGCGCGGCCCGAACGCGAAGAACGGGCGCCCGTCGAGTCTGATCGTTGTCCGGTCGAGCAGGACGCGGGTGCTGGCATCGTGCATTGCGGGTTGCCGGGGCGTGGTGTCCGTTTCAGTCGCGCCGCGGGAAGGCGCGGCCCGATTCCGTCTCGTCATGGTCGCCGAAGAGAATCTCGGACTCAAGGGCCTTGAAGGCGTCGCGCTTGTTGAGAGCCTGGCGAAGGCGCAGGCGGGCCTGCTGGTCGGCGGGCCGAAGGCGGAGAATGTGCTCGCAGGCGTCGATGCAGGGCTGGAGTTCGCTCTTCTCGAAGTACGTCTCCACCGCCCTGGCGAGGTGTTCGAGTGCCTCGTCGATGCGCTCCAGCTGTTCGAGAATCTGAGCGGACTTGACGCGGACGCCGGCGTTGTTGGGGTTGATGGCGAGGATGTCGCCGTAGCTGCGCAGGATGTCGTCGAGCGCGTCGAGATTCTCCTGCTCCTCGGATTCCATCATCTCCGCGGCGAGCAGACGGGCGGCGGTGGTTCGGTTGTCCGGCGGTTTGGCGGTTCCGGGTTCGTCGCCGTCGACGGTGTCCAGGTGCTCCTGTTCGAGCGAGTCCGCGCGTCTTCGCCACTGCGACGCGCGCTGCTCGTGGTCGGGAACCGCGGGCGGCGTGGGAATGCTCTTCTTCGGCCCCTTGCCCGTCTTGCCGGCGCGCGACTGCGTTTCGCTGAGGCGGTCGCGGGCCTGCTTGTTGGACGGGTCGAGCGACATGATGTGGCTGTAGAGGGCGATGCCCTTGTCGATCTCGCCGGCGGAGACGTAGAGGTCCGCCAGGCAGATGTAGTCCTCGCAGAGGTCGGCTTCGTCGCCGGTCGCGCGGTAGATTTCGATGTAGGCCTCGCGCGCGCCGGTGTGGCGGGGATCGGCGCGAATGGCGCGCGCGAGAACGTCGAGTCCGTCGACGGCCTGCCCGCCTTCGGCGAGGATGCGCGCGAAGCGGATGAAGTCGGGGATCAGCTGGTCGTCGCCGCCGATGCGCTCGTGGTTCTCGAAGAGCGCGCGCCACGCGTCGGTATTCTGCGGGCTGTCCTCCGTCAAGCCGCGGAACTCGGTTTCCGCCAGGTCGTGGAGTCCGCGTTCGCGATAGAGCTGCCCGAGTTCCATGCGCGCCTTGTTGGCGTCCTTGTGGTTCCCGAGCTTGTGGTGCAGGCGGATCAGTTCGCGGCGCGGATCGGGGTTCTGAGCGTCGATTTCGACGATGCGCCCGAGCACACGCGCCTTCGCCGCGAAATCCCCGTCCTGCTCGTAGAGCAGCGCCGCCTGCTCGTACTCGCTGGCGGCGAGTCCCGCGCCGTTGCCCGCACTGGCGACGGCGGCAAGCGCCTCGTGCCAGCCGGGGGAGTCCGTGCCGTGCTCGCGCACGAGTTCCAGGACTTCCCCCGCCTGCGCGGCATCGCCGGTCTTCAGGAACACATGCGCGAGCGCGGTGGAGGCTTCCACGGCGGGGGCCGCGCGACCGTGTTCGAGGCCGATGTCCATCTTCGCGCGAAGCAGTTCGGCGTTTCGCGGTTCGGCCTTCAGTCCCTGCTCGAGAGTTTCGAGCGCTTCGTCGATCTTTTCGTGACGGACCTGCGCCTCGGCGAGGCGCACACGGTGCGCGGTCGTGTCCCGCTGCTCGCCCGTTCGGGCGTACTGGCCGATCAGATGGCGGCGCACCTTCGTGTCGTCCGGCGAGAGTTCGAGCACGTGTCTGTAGGCATCGAGGGATTCGGTCGACTTGCCGGCGCGCTCGAGGGATTCCGCCGCGCGCTTCAGGGCGGCGGCGGCCTCCTCGTTGCGGCCGAGGGCTTCGAGCTGCTGCGCTTCGGCAAGGAGAAGGGACTCGGAAAGTTCGCCCAGCGCGCGCGCCTTCCCGACGATTTCGAGCGCCTTCTCGGCGAGCCCGGCTTCGGCCAGCCGTTCCACCAGCATGGAGAAGCCGATGATGGCCTCGTTCGTCCGTCCGGCTTGCGCATGGATGTCCGCGAGCAGCTCCGCGGCCTCGATGCCGCGCGGGTTGGCTCCGCACGCAGCCGAAGCCGCCTCCAGCGCGCGGTCCTGGTTCTCCGCGTCGATGGCCGCCTGCGCGGCCCTGAGGTGCTGCGCCGCAGCGAGTTCCGGAACCCCGGCATCCATAAAGATGCGCGCCGCCGCCCTGCACAAGTGCCAGGGATCGTCCTCCATTTCGATCAGACTGTCGAACGCGGCGGCGGCTTCCTCCAGAAGTCCGGCCTCCGCCTTTTCGCGCACGTCCGTCAGCCGGAGGAGCGCGGCGTCCTCCTGGCGTCCCGAGGCCGAAAGCAGTTCGAGTATGCGCTCCTGCACCTCTTCGTCGCCGGGGGTCAGTTCCTGGGCGCGTTGGAGCCAGCGCAGCGCTTCGTCGGTCCGCTGCGCCTTCTCATCCTTCTCGGCAAGCAGCATGCAGTTCATGGCGGCCTCGTCTTCGGCGCCGTTGGCCGCGCAGGCGTCCACCATGAGCGCCAGCGTATCGGGGTCGTCCGAATCGATGGCGAGCGCCTCCTCCAGCGTCTCGACGGCCCCGTCCGGGTTCCCGCGATCCATCTGCAGCGACGCGACCGCCATGTACTCGCGCAGTGCGTTGCGGTCGTTGCCGAGTCCGGACTGGACCTTGGCGAGGGCGAGGCGCACGTCCAGGTCGTCGGGGTCGATCTCGCGGGCTTCGAGGAGGTGGGTGAGGGCCTCGGGATAGTCCGCCGCATCCATGGAACCGCGTGCGAGCCGCATGAAGGCGGCGATGGAATCCTCGCGGTCGCCGGCGAGGCCGATCATCTTGGCGTGGCGCGCGCAAAGGGCGGTGTCGCCGGGGAGCAGTTCGCAGAGCTGTCCGAGGACGCTGATTTCCTGCGCGCCGTCCAGCAGCACGGTATCGAGGGCTTCCCTCAGGATTCGCGCGGCCCTCTCCTCTTCGCCGGCATCGACGAGGAGTTTGCCGAAGACGAGGACCGCCTCCCCGGTGAGTCCGCCAGCCTTGCGCGCCTCTTCCAGACAGCTTCGTGCGTCGTCGGCCCGGTTCGATTCGAGAAGGGCGACGGCCGCGCGGCAGAGCATTGCGGAGCCGGCGTGGGTGTCGCCGATCGCGATGCGCAGAAGTCCGGTCTCGTGTTGGAGAGCCGCGCTGGTGGTGCCGAAGGAATCGGCCAGCGCGAGAAGTTCGCGGCACCCCTTCCTGTCTCCGCTTTCGACCGCCCGGCGCGCGCCCTCGATGGCAGAGGCGGTCGCGCCCGCGGGATCGCCGGTCTGAACCTGCATTTCGCAGAGCGCGCGAAAGTCCTCCCCCGTCGCGGACTTGGCGGCGACGATTTCGCGGGCGACTTCGATGGCCCGGTCGGTGTCTTCCTGCGTTCGCATCATCCGGCGCAGGATACGCGCGTTCGTCAGGAAGCCCTCTTCGTCGCCGGCGTCCTTCATCAGACCGGCGAGCAGTTCGAGGACCCTCGGCGAATTGCCGAGAAGCGAATGCGCCTTCTCCGCCCAGAGAATCGCCTCCTCGCCGCGCTTGTTCGCCGAAAGCGTCCGGGCAAGCGAGGCCGCGCACTCGCCGGCTTCGATGTTCTTGTTCCGCCGCTCGTACTCCCGCGCGAGGAAATCCAGGGCCGCCTCGCTGTCGCCATCGAATTCCAGCAGCGACTCCGCGCTCGCGAGTGCGATGTCCGCGTCGCCCGCGTCGTCGGCGAGCCGCATGGCCTCCGTGAGCGCCTCGACGACTTCCTCCGGCCTGTCGGAGCGGTGGTTCCTCAGCAGCTCCGCGCGCATGTACAGCGCAGAGGGACTGGCGGGCGCGAAGCCGACGGCCTGCTCCGCGCATTCGATGGCTCGCTCGGCGTCGTTCGCCGCGACGAAGAGACCGGCGGCTTCGGAGAGGTCGCGCACCGCGTCGTCGGTGCGGTCGCTCTTCGCGTGCAGTTCCGCCAGCCGCTGCCACACGGCGGGGTTGGAGCGGTCGTTCTCCATCGCGATGGCGAGACACGCCGCGGCGTCGCGAGGGCCGGAGTCCGCGTCGACGTCTTCGGCGGTGGAGAGCAGAATCCCGGACGCCTCGGCGGTGTCGCCCGTGGCGTACAGGATCTCCGCAGCGGCGCGTCTGGCTTCGACGGACTCCTCGTCGAGCCGCGCCGCCTTTCGCGCCGCTTCCGCCGCGCGGCCGGTATCGCCGTCGTTCAGGAGGCGGCGGCTCAGATCGAGAGCGAGCTTCGCGGCCTTCGGGCGCTCGCCGCGGGACTCGAGGAACTCCAGATAGCTGCCGCTGCTCTCGTGATCGTCCGGTGCGAGGTCCTGAAGATGCTGGTAGTATTCCTCGGCCGCGTCCGTCTCGTCGGCGGCGGAGGCGGCTTTCGCGGCGCGGCGCCACATCGCAAGCGCATCGCCGGAGCGGTCGGACGCTTCGAGCGCTGCCGCCGTGCGCGCCAGAAGCGCGTGGCCCGCGGTATCGTCGCCGGCGGCGCGTTCCAGCCAGAGCAGTGCGGTGCCGGAGTCGTCGGAGGTCTCGGCGAGATTCGACGCGGCTTCGCAAAGCGCCAGCAGCGAGAGCCCGCCGCTGTCCTTCAGGCGTTCATACACGTCGCCTGCCAGTTGCAACCGCTCCGGCGAACCGGCTGCACCCTCGGTGACGAGTCGCACTGCGAGGTCGCGGGCCCGTTCCGGATTCCCGGCATCGACGAAGGCATTGCAGAGCCCGCCTGCGTGTTCGGAGGGCAGATCGCTTCGGCCGGTCAGGGCCAGCACGAAGTCCTGCACGTCGTCGTTGTCGAGGATTCCGGCGACGCGGGGGGCGAGCTCGCACGACGCCGAGAGGAGGGAGGCGTCGTCGAGACGAGCCGAAAGAAAGCGAAGCAGAAGAGAAACGGTTTCCGGCGGCGTGTCGCCGGTCGTGTCGATCGTGGTCGCGAAGTACCCGGACGCCTCTTCGGTTTCGCCGGAGAGATACTTCGCGAACGCCGCGAGAACGGGCGCGGCGGGGGAGTCCGGCCACGCAGCGGACGCGTCCTGGCAGAGGCCGGCGGCCTCCTGCGTCTTTCCGGCGGTCTCGAGTTCCACGAAGGCGTGCTCCACGGCTGCGAGCGCGGCGGGGGGAACGTCGGGCTGCGGGCGGGCCTGGGCGGCTTCCAGGAAGGCGTCGGCGGCTTCGGACCACTTCTTCTCGGCGGCGCTGACCTGCGCGGTCATCAGGAGTTCCTCGATGGCCTCGCCGACGACATCGTCGTCCAGGTCGATGCCGAGGAATCCGGCGATTCCGATCGCGGCGGAGACTCCCTTCTTTCCGCTCCAGAGTCCGTAGAGCCGCAGGAGATCGCCGCCCTCGCGACCGGGGCAGGTTCCCACCATGCACATGAAGTGGTTGCGGGAGGGATCGACGATGAGCGTGGCGAAGCGTTCGTCGCCGTGGATCATGCAGGGCGTCTTGATGTTCTTGCCGATCACGCGCATCTTGTCGGTGTGGAACCCGATGGACTCCACGAGCCGCTGAGCGTCCACGCGCTCGCTGACAGCGCCGATCAGTTTTGCAATCCCGGTGGACATCGCCTGCGAGTGACCATCCTGGTCTCGGCCGGAGGTCCGGCCCAAGTGCGGGAACGAAGCCCGCACTGTTGTGGCACCGCGATTTAGGGGTTAGTCGGGAAGGGAACTTGCCGCAAGCCCGATCCCCTCC
>JAJFLJ010000247.1 GCA_021772755.1 Candidatus Sumerlaeota bacterium | reverse complement strand
GCGAATCCGGCCGAAGCCAGGCTGCGAACCTACACGCGCACCTGGCGCATCGAGGAGGACGCGAGTCTCCAGACGCGCATCGGCAACTTCCTGAGCATCCGCCAGATGAACTGGGTGTGGAAGCCACTCGCCCCCGGGGAGCCGGCGGTTCTGGAATTCGACTGTCCCGGTCTGCCCAGTCCCGCGCCGGCGATGACCGCCGAAATCCTGCTCTACGTCGGCGCGACGGGCAGCATTCCCGCCGTCGAATACGCGCTGACGCTCAACGGCGCGGAACTCGTCGCGCAGGGCAAACTCGCCAACCGCGCCGAATCCATCGCGTTCGACGTTCCCGCCGGACTGCTTCGCCTGGCGGGCAACGAACTGACGATCGAGCTGGCGCGGCCGGGCCCGCCGGTGCAGTCGCTCTGGATCGACGCGCTGGAAATCGCCGGCGAGAGTCTCTTCCGCGCCGAAGAGGGAAACCACCTCGCCGAACTCGCCGGGTCGCGGCTCGCCGAAGGACCCGTCGTCATCGAGGCGGTGGGCTTCCGCCCCTATCGCGTCATCGCGCTGGATGTCACCGATCCGGAGTCGCCGGTGCGTCTGCCGGTCGGAGTGGAGGGCGACGTGGCGGAGGTCCGCGTCGCCGCTTCGCCGGAATCGCGCGTGCGCATCGTCGAGTCCGACAAGATCGGCCGCGCGCCCGACGGGGTGCGCTCCGCATGGCGCGACTGGCGTTCGCCGGATCGCGGAGCGGAACTGGTCGTCGTCCATCACGCGACGTTCGCCGAACAGGCGGGACGCATCGCCGCGATGCACCGCGCGGAAGGCATGGAAGTTCTGGAGGTGGACATCGAATCCCTCTACGAAGCGTACAGCCACGGCGAGACGTCGAGCGACGCCGTTCGGGATTTCCTTCGAGACGCGGTCGGCCGCTGGACGGGTACGCGCCCCTCGTGGGTTCTGCTCGTCGGCGACTGCACCAGCGACGGACGCGGAGTGGCGCGCAACGGCATCGTGAACTACGTGCCGACGCGCACGCTGCTCAAGTCGAGGGGCTCCGAGTCCGACGAGTTCGCCTCCGACGCATGGTACACGTGGCTCGTCGGCGAGGACGAAATCGCCGACATCGTCGTCGGGCGGATTTCCGTCGACAACGCCGCGGATGCGGACGCCGTCACGCGGAAGACCCTCGCCTATGCGCGACAGAAGCCCGCCGCATGGTCGAACCGCGTGCTTTCCTTCAGCGACCCGAAGGAGTTCAGCAACGTCAGCGGCACGCTCGTTCGCGAGTCCGTCTCGGAAGGGCGCATGGTGCGCCATGTCTCGACGGAGAACCACCCCTGGGAGGACAACTTCTACCTCCCCCCCGAGTACCTGGTCGGCGAGGAAGGGAAGGTCTCCCCCGTCGTGACCGGCATCATCGGGCGGGAGATCGACGAGGGCGCCGGCGTCCTCATGTGGTTCGGCCACGGCTCGCCGAACCTCTGGTCGAACCAGCGCCTCTGGTTCGGCGGCGGATCGGAGAACAGCGACAACCTGCGGCTCCGCAACGGCGACCGGCTGCCGTTTCTCGCCTCGTTCACCTGCAACAACGGCGCGATCGACTATCCCGTGCCGCGCTGGAACGTCTCGATCGTCGAGGACATGATGCGCGTGGAGGAAGGCGGCGTCATCGGGGGCTTCGTCCCCAGCGGACCGGGCTTTCCCTCCTCCCACGTCTATATCGCCGACCCGCTGCTGCGGAGCGCATCCTCCGCCGACCCGCCCCCGTTCGGTGTCCTGGCGGAACTGGCGCGGCTCTCCTTCGTGGCGCACCAGGGGATCGACGAGCACTCCCGCATGTTCCTGCTGCTCGGCGATCCGCTGTTGAAACTCCCCGCGAACGAATCCGGCTTCGCCCTGTCCGTCGAGCCGCAAGCCATCGCGCCGTTCCAGGAATCCGCTCGGTTCGAATTCTCGCTCTCGGGCGAACGGCCCGCAGGCAGCGCGACGGTCCGGGTTCTCGACGCATCGGGAAGTCTCCTCGCCGAGAACATCACCGCCGAACTCTCCGGCAGCATCGCGGCAACCCTTCCGCTGACCGAGTCGTACTTCCGCGTCGCCGTCTCCGGCACGGACGCCGACGGATCGCCCCTCTTTGCGAGCCGCACGGTGCGTCGCACGGAGACCCTACTCTCCATCGCGCAGGCAACGGTCTCCGAGGATGCGAACACGCTCGATGTCGTCGTCGCGAACAAGGGCCGATCGCCCGCAAGGGCCACCCTCGAATTCCAGATTTCCTCGTACGCGAAGTTCGAAAAGCGGTTCCCGATCGATCTCTCGGCGGGAGACACGCGAAAACTCGCGATCCGCCTTCCGGCGGTCGAAGCACCGACGCCGTGGGCTTTGCAGCTCGTCGCCGATACGCCCGTGCCGTCGCGCCACGAAATGCGGACGCGGGGGGTTCTCGTTCCCGTCGCCCGAACGGACGGAGCCGATCTGCTCGTGGTTACCGAAGGCATCGACTGGTCGTCGGACGGCGCGTCGAGGCGTTCCGGCATTTCCGTTCCCGTCGCGAACGCGGGAAGCGTGGCGACTTCCGCGACGCTGGACTGGCGCATGACTGCGAAGGGCGAAACGCTCGATTCGGGAGCGCTCACGCTCCCCGGGATCCGGCCAAGCGACGCCGCCTACGCCGGCATTCTGCCGAAGATCGACATGCGCGACGTGGAGACGCTTCATCTCGCGGTTTCGTCGCGATCCGCCAACGCGGACGTGAATCCCGAAAACGATTCCGTCGAAGTCGCTCTCGATCCGCACGACTTCCCCGACCTGGAGATCCTCGCGGAGTCGATCGCCACGAACCCCGCGCATCTTGCAGAGGGAGCCACGCTCTTCGTCGAGGGGCGGGTTCGCAACCGCGGCCCGGTTCCCTCCGCGCCAACGGCCGTTTCGCTGCACTCCGCGGAGAACGGCGATCTTCTGAAGAGCTTCGCGGGACAGCCGCACGCCGCCATTCCCGGCCTTCCCCCCGGCGCGGAGTTCCCCTTCCGCGTCCGGTGGGATTCCTTCGGGAATCTCGGAACGGATGCCGTTCGCGTCGTCGTCAACCGCGACCGCTCGGTCACCGAGACGGATTCCGCCAACAACGCCCTCGATGTGCCCGTCGACGTGAAGACGAAGTGGCGCCTGGTTCCCGGCGAAATCCGCGTGGAGTCCGGAGAGCCCGGTTTCGTGCGCCTGATCGCGCGCATCGGGAACGCCGGAGAGACCGACGCGCGGCGCGTGGCCGTCACGTTCTACGGCGACCGGGACCAGACGCCGGAGAATCTGCTGGGCGAGGAACTCGTCGAACTCGTCGCCGCCGGAGAAAGCCTCGACGTCGCCTTCGACTGGGACGTGCGCGGAGCCGACCTCGAACGGCAGCGCGTTCCCACATTCGCCATTGCCATCAAGGGAAGCCTCCAGCGCACATCCTCCGTGACCGAATGACGATTCGCCCGCTGTTTCTCCTCGCAGGACTCTGGCTCGCGGCCTGCGGGCCGAAGCCGCCGCTCGCGATCGAGTTTCCCCCGCCGCGCATCGACGAATCCCAGTGGCGCAACTGCGCGTGGCTGACGCCGGAGCAATTGGCGCCCCTCGCGCGGAACACGGAACTCCTCGCCGCCTGGACCACCGCCCGAACCGAAGGCGAGACGACCGCCGTCTTTCTTCCGCTCCGGCACGACGATGGCAGCCTCGTGGATGTCGGGCTGATCGCGTCCGCCTGTCGCGCGTTTCAGAACGCCGGCATCCGAACCGTGGGCGTGTATCCGCTCTTTCTCGGCGCTCCGACCGACGAGTTCCCCGCACCCGTCCGCCTCGATGGCGAAGCCTGGGCCGGCCCGCTTCCGCGACTCTCCCCCGCCGCCACCCAGGTTCGCGCGGACCGGATCGCGGAACTGGCGACCATCGCGACGCTTCCCATCGATGCGCTCTGCATCAGCCACGCCGGCTTTCCCTCGGTCGATACGGACTTCGGCGAGCAGGCCCGCTTCGCCTTCGAAGGCCATCTGGGCGTCGCCGTGCCCGTCTGGCCCGATTCGGTCGCCACGACCGGCAAGGACGGCGAACTGCGGCGGGGGCCCCTTTGGCAGCACTGGACATACTGGAAGGCGGCGTTCGTCGCGAACCATCTTGCCGCGTGCGTTCGCACGGTCCGCGAAACGCGCCAGGCGGCGGGGTCCGCACCGCTCCCCGTGTTGCTGATGGTCGGAGGCTACTTCCCGCTGCACGCCAACGAGGCGGTCAATTGGGCGTCGGCGGACGCCCTGAGCGGAACGCGCCTGCCGGACGCCCCCGCGAACTACGAGCGCACCGCTGCGGGCGATCTCTTCGACGGCTTCGTGCTGGAATGCTTCGTTCCGCTTCCGCGCGAGACGGACGCGGAGGAATCCGGTTTCGAGGCATGGAGTTCGGTGCGCGGCGCGATTCGCACGGCGGAGAAACTCACCGGGGGAAACAAGCCGCTCGTCGTCGCGGTTTCCAAACCGGTGTACGCGGGCGCGGACGGAACGCTCTCGACCGACGAGCGAGCGCTGCTGGAGGAAACTCTCTCCGTAATCGGAAGCGCGGATGCGGGTTTGTTGCTGATCGAATAGCCGTGCGCACTGCCTCCCGACGCGGGAGGGCCCGGGTCATTCGTCGTCGGAGTCGGAGGAATCCTTCGGACCAACGGGCACGGTCTTGATTTCCTTGCCGGCCTTGAACGTGACGACCTTGTGGGCGGGAATTGGATAGGACTTCTTGTTCTTCGGATTCCGGCCGGTGCGCGCCTTGCGCTGCTTGACCTGAAACACGCCGAAGTCGCGAATCTCCAGCCGACCGTGCTTGACGATAATATCCTTCATCGCCTCGACCACCTGATCGACGACGAGGAGCGCGTCCTTGTCCTTGATCTGCTGGTGCTCGTTGCTCAGTCCTTCGGCAATGCGCTTGACGATATCCGCTTTGATCATCGGCCCGGTCCCGGGAGGGTGAGAATCTGAATTTGCTGGAGATATGCTCCGCCAGTGCGACTGCCGCAAGGGGTTTTCGAGCCCCTACGGGCGCCTGCCCCCCGGGGCGGGGTTCAGAGCGGCGGTCATCGCGACCGGCATGGGGTCCGCGAAGGTCATCCAGCGGGTCTCCTTCGCCGGATGCCGGAACTTGAGCTTCGTGGCGTGGAGCATCATCCGCTTGGGGCGCATCTTGGCCGGGGCCTTCACCGGGTCCTCCCGCAGGCCCCTGGCGATCTTCCAGTAGACCAGGTCGCCGATCACCGGCAGCCCGGCCTCGGCGCAATGAATGCGAATCTGGTGGGTCCGGCCCGTTTCGAGCCGAAGCTCCAGCAGCGACCTGCCCCGGCCCCTCTCCAGCATGCGGAAATGCGTGATCGCTTCCTTCGCGTCCCGGGGGGCCTCTTCCTCCGTCTGCCCCACCGAAGCGCGCATCCCGTGCTCGTTCACGCCGAACCACGTCCGCCAGGTGCCCTTGTCCTCGCGGGGCACGCCCCGAACGATGGCGACGTACGTGCGCTCCATCAGCCTGGACGCCGCCTGCTGCTGCAGAACGCGGGCACCCTGCATCGTCTTCGCCAGCACCATCACGCCGCTCGTTCCGCGATCCAGCCGGTGGACCAGAATCGGGTTCACGACGGGTTCCTTGCGCGCCTTCCAGTAGTGCTTGAGCAGTTCCACCAGGGGCGGTTCCTTGCTGCCCTTCTCCTCGTCGGTGGGCTGGACGACGACGCCGCAGGACTTGGCGACCACGACGAAGTGGGGATCGTCGTGCAGAACGCGCATGCGCTCGATAAGCGGCGCCTTGCGCGGGCGGCCCTCGCCCTTCACGCCGTGGCGAAAGTCCACCTCCACGCGGTCGTCCGGGCCGACCTCGTAGTCCAGATTCGTCGAAGCGATGCCGTTCACCGAGACGAGCCCGTTGCAGACCGCCAGCATCGCCTGGCGCGAGGAAAGCCCCGGCATCAGCTTCTCGAGAGCGGGCTTGAGACGCAGGGGTTCCTGGAGGGAACCCGCATCGAAGAGGTGTTGTTTTTGAAGGGGGCCGGTCATTGGTCTGCCGCGAGGATCACCAGACTGCGGCGGGGCACAACGACCGTTTCGCCGGCGCTGTCGATTTCGAGTCCGTTCGGCGATGCCTTGTCGTCGAAAGCGTGGAAACGCCCGCCCACCACGGGGTTGGCGAACCCCGCCTCGGTCCCCAGCGGATTCACCAGCACCGCGCACCGCTTCCAGGACTCGCCCTCCAGGCCTTCTCCGTCGAGGGTGAAGGCGATGCAGGCCGGATCGCCACCATCGTGAAACGCCAGGCGGCTGCGAACCTCGTCGGCGGTCCGAAGCCGGAAGACCGGGTGCGCGGTCCGGATGGCGATCAGCCCCCGCACGTATTCGAAGACGCGGAAGTGCCGCCGCTTCGCGTCCCAGTCCACCGCATTGATGCCGTCGCCCGCGTCGTAGCTGTTGTGGTGGCCCTGCTTGGTGCGGAGGAACTCGCAGCCGCCGTGCAGAAACAGACAGCCCTGGGAAACCGCCAGGATGGCCATCGCGAGGCACTGCATGCGGACTCGTTCCCCCTCGGGGGCATTGGATGAAATCGCGATCTTGTCCCAAAGCGTCAGGTTGTCGTGACACGTCAGATAGTTGACGGAGTCGGCCGGGGAACGGGCCCAGTCGTCGATCGACCCGGCGATTCCCTGCAGGACCTCTCCGCGCCGGCTGCCGTTCTGCGCATAGCCGCCCCAGGGACCTTCGGGTTCGCCCTTCACCGCATCGCGGTAGCTGTCGTTGAACGCCCCGATTCCTGACCCGGCGACCGTTTCCTTGTCCGTCGGGCTGTCGAGGCCGCAGCCCGCCGCGACCCAGGGCTCGCCATAGAGCAGCACCCGCCCGTCGATCTTCCGCAACTCGTCGCGGAGAAGCCCAAGCGTCTCGAAGTCCATCAGCCCCATCAGATCGAAGCGAAACCCGTCGACGCCATATTCCTCCATCCAGAACCGGCAGGAATCCACGATGAACTTTCGCGCCATCGGCGCTTCCGAGGCGACCTCGTTCCCCGTCCCCGAACCGTTCCACAGCCGCCCGTCCGAATGCCGGCGGTGATAGTACCCCGGCGCGACCTGCTCGAACGTGTTCCCCACGCCGGTATGGTTGTAGACCACGTCCATGACGACGCCGATCCCCGCGTCGTGGAACGCATCGACCATCGCACGGAACTCGGCGACCCGTTCGGGACCGCGCACCTTCGAGGCGTACCATCCCTCCGGCGAATCGAAGAACGAGGTCATGTACCCCCAGTTGTAGTGCGGGTCCGACTCGTCGTTGTCGAAGTCCTGGCAGGGCATCAGCTGGACATGGGTCACGCCGAGCTCCTTCAGGTGTTCGATGCCCGTGGAGACGGCGGCGTCCGCCGGCGTGTGGGTTCCGCGCTCCGCCAGGCCCGCGTACGTTCCGCGCGCGACCGCGCCGGAGGACTCGTGAATCGTCATGTCGCGAACGCTGACTTCCGCGATCACCGCATCGACGGGCGAGTCGGGCAGTCGCGGACGCACGACCGGCTTGCGAGGCATCGGCGTCACGAGGCTTCGCGTTTCCGACCCGATCGTGTTCGTCGCGAACGGGTCGGCGACCCATCCCGAATCGTGGCCCCATGCCGTCCGCACCCGAAGCGAATACGCCTGCCCCCGCAGGTCGCCCTTGCGGGCGCCCTCCCAGACGCCGCGGCCCTTGTGCGCGAGGGCGAATTCCCCGGAGGGCCTTTCGTCCTCCATGTCGCCGTACAGTCCGACCCGCACTTCGACGGCCTGAGGGGAAAAGACGCGGAACGTCGTCGCTTCCCTGGCCCAAACCGCACCGGGGGATTCGTCGCCGCCGAAGAACTCGCCGCGATGCTGGACGTTTCCCGCGCGAATCGATGCCGGCCGGAAGGAGTCCGCCTCCACCACGGCGCTGTCCATCAGGCTGCGAAGCGGCTTCTCCAGCCCGATCTCCAGCAACCGCGTCATGCCGTGCTCCTCCTCCAGAACGCGCACGCTCTCCGAAGCGATCGTTTCCGCGCTGTTGCGCACGACGCGAAAGGCCTCCGGCGAAACGGAGTCCGCGTCGATGGCGCGCGACAGCAGAATCCGAACGCGGTTCCAGTCGTCGAGCCAGGCGCCCTTGATGGCGGGCTGGATGTCCGGCGGGCTGGAGTGAAGATCGTCGTCGTCCTGCAGCAGCCAGACCTCGTACCCGAGGTCCGGCGTCCAGACGCGGTCGCCGCCGTCCTTGAACTCCCAGGAGCGCTCGCGGCGCGGCACCATCCCGATGCTGCGGGTATCGGGCGTACCCTCGCCGTATCGGCCGCTCTCCACGAGAAAATAGACGCCGTAGATATCCTCGCCGGCCGGCAGAATCTCCAGCCCGCCGGGGGTGTGGCGCCGCGTCAGGTCCCAGGTCCACAGCCCCGCACCGCGATAGTTCCCGTCCCAGCGGTGGTAATGGACGCGCAGAATGCGGTCCGCGCTTTCCTTTCCCATGCTGGGCTTCCTGTCGATTTCCGGTTCGTGGATCATTCGGTGTCCTGTGCTGCGGTACTCTAACCCCCGAGCCTCTGCGGACCGCGCATCGTCAGGCAACGCCGAAAGCCCTTCGCGACGCCGTTCGAGGGAAATCGGTTGAGCAAACCGCCCCGGCGGGTGCCCCTGGGGCAACGGTGGGGCCTTGACCTCGTCGCCCTCCCGGAGAAACCTTCTCGGTTCCGGGCGAAGTGCGCCCAACGAGGCTGGCATGGGCAAGAAAGCGAACAAGCCGGATCTGGAAGCCGATCTCGCCCGCTTGGAGACCATCGCCGGGAAACTGGAAAGCGGAGAAGCAAACCTCGAAGCGTCCATCGAGTTGTATGAGGAAGGGCGCAAGCTGGGGGCGCGCTGCCTCGAAGGGCTCGCGAACCTCGAAACCCGGGTCAAACGCGTCATCGAGAACTCCGACGGAACACTGAGGACAGAAGACTTCGACGGCGACCAGGAAGAATAGGCGTCAACGCCCGACTCTGCGGTTCGCCAGCAAGATTTCCCGAAAGGCCAAGCCTTCCAATGCCCCATTCCAGGGCCGAATCCCTGCACTCCTTCAGCGTTCCCGCGAAGACGACCGCCGACTCCGCCATTGCGGTGAAGGCGCCGATTCTCCCGCGCATCCGGTCGGCTGCGGATGTGCGGGGCCTCAGCGTTCCCCAGCTCGAACAGCTCGCCGGCGAGGTCCGCCACCGCATTATCGAAGTCATCGCGAAGAAGGGCGGGCACTTCGGCGCGCCGCTGGGCGCCGTCGATCTGACCCTCGCCCTGCTCAACCAGTTCGACGTGCCGACCGACAAGGTCGTCTGGGACGTCGGGCACCAGGCGTATGCGTGGAAGATTCTGACGGGACGCAACGGGGACTTCGAGTCCATCCGCCAGCAGGGCGGTCTCTCCGGCTTTCTCAAGCGCAGCGAGAACGAATGCGACTCCTTCGGGGCGGGGCACGCCTCGACCTCGATCTCCGCAGCGCTCGGGTTCGCCCTCGCCCGCGACCAGCGCCGCGGCACCCACCGCGTGGCGGCCGTCATCGGCGACGGCGCCATGACCGGCGGCATGGCGTACGAGGCTCTCAACAACGCGGGTCTCCGCAAGACGCGCATGATGGTCGTGCTCAACGACAACGAGATGTCCATCGGCGAGAACGTGTGGGTCGTCCACCGCATGTTCCGCAAGGCGGTGACGCACCCGCTCTATGCGCGCATGCGCAAGGAACTCGTCGAGCGCATCAAGAAGTACAGCCCCGAGAGCTTCGTCGACTACGCGCACCGCGCGGAGGAGGCCATCAAGGGCCTCATCGTGCCGGGCATGTTCTTCGAGGAGCTCGGGTTCCGCTACATCGGCCCCGTCGACGGGCATAACATGAACTCGCTCGTCGAGACGCTGGAGCGCACCCGCGACCACGAGGGGCCCATCCTCCTTCACGTCATCACGCAGAAGGGGAAGGGCTACAAGTTCGCGGAGGACGACCCCATCAAGTACCACGCCGCCGCCGACATGAAGATCGAAACCGGCGAGATGAAGAAGAAGGCCGGCCCCCCGGCCTACACGAAGGTCTTCGGCGAGACCCTCGTGCGGATCGCCAGGAAGAACCACGACGTCGTCGGCATCACCGCCGCGATGGACTCCGGCACGGGGCTCGACATCTTCGCCAGGGAATTCCCCGGCCGCTTCTACGACGTGGGCATCGCGGAGGAGTGCGCCGTGACGATGGCGGCCGCCATGGCCGCCGAAGGCATACGTCCGGTCTGCGCGATCTATTCGACGTTTCTCCAGCGCGCCTTCGACCAGGTCATCCACGACGTCTGCATCCAGAACCTGCCGGTCTTCCTCGTGATGGACCGGGGCGGTCTGGTCGGCGCCGACGGCCCGACGCATCACGGCGTGTTCGACCTCTCGTACCTGCGCATCGTGCCGAACCTGGTGCTCATGGCGCCCAAGGACGAGCAGGAGCTGCAGGACATGATCCTGACCGGCGTGAACCACACCAGCGGTCCCATCGCCGTGCGCTATCCCCGCGGAAGCGGCACGGGCCTGGACACCGACCGCGATCCCGTCGAGATTCCCATCGGCAGGGGCGAGACCCTGCGGGAGGGGCGGCGCGTCGCTCTCGTCGGAATCGGCAAGATGGTCTCCATCATGGAAGAGGCCGCGGAGATTCTGGAGGAGAAGCTCGGCCACCCCGTCACCGTCATCAACGCCCGCTTCGTCAAGCCGCTGGACGCCGAGCTGATCCTTCGGGCGGCGGCGGACCACGAGTTCCTCTTCACGGCGGAGGACAACGCCCTGGCCGGCGGTTTCGGCTCCGCCGTCAACGAGCTGCTGGCGGAGCGAAACAACCCCCGCCGCGCGGTGTGCTTCGGCATCCCGGACCGTTTCGTCGAGCACGGAACGCCGGACCAGCTGTTCGCCGAACTGGGACTGTCGGTCGCCCGGATCGCCGAATCCGTCGGAAATGTCGTTGCACGCCACTCCTGAGGCTTTCCATCCTCGCTCCTGACTCGGACACCGGCGGGGAGGCCTGGGGGCCATGGGCAGCAAACAGGAACGCGGCAGCATTCGCGGAACGATCCTCGTCCTGGACGACGAGGAGAACATGCTCAAGATTCTCTCCAAGGTCCTGACGATGGAGGGCTTCCACGTCACGACCTTCGGCGAGCCCTCCGCAGCGCTGGAGTTCCTCCGCCAGACGCCCACCGACGTCGTCCTCAGCGACATCCGAATGCCGGAGATGACGGGCCGCGAGTTCCTCGTCAAGCTCCGCGAGTCCGGCCTCCCCTGCGAGATCATCATGATGACCGCCCACGGAACCATCGAGGGCGCGATCGACTGCGTGAAGCAGGGCGCCTACGACTACATCACCAAGCCGTTCAAGACGGAGGAGCTCCTCGTCACGCTCGGCAACGCGCTGGAGCACAAGCGCCTCAAGGACGTGAACACGGCGCTGAGCGACGCGTGGAACAGGAAGCCCGCCGAATTCGGGGGCGTCGAACCGGAGCGCAGACTCTTCGGCGACTCCCCCGCCATGAACCGCGTCCGCGAACTGATCGAGCGCGTCGCGCCCTCGCAGAGCCCGGTGCTCATCACCGGCGAGTCGGGCACCGGCAAGGAACTCGCCGCCCGCGCCATCCACGCGTACAGCACCCGGGGAAAGGGCCGCTTCGTGGCCATCAACTGCGCCTCGATTCCCGAGACGCTGATCGAGAGCGAGCTGTTCGGGCACGAGCGCGGCGCCTTCACGGGGGCCACGGACACGAAGATCGGACTCGTCGAACTCGCCGACGGCGGCACGCTCTTCCTCGACGAGATCGGCGAGCTTCCCCTCGCGATGCAGGCGAAGCTGCTGCGCGTCCTCCAGGAGCGCGAACTCACCCGCGTCGGCGGTCTCGCCACGATCTCGGTGGACATCCGCATCGTCTCGGCGACGAACCGCAAGCTCGCGAAGTGCATCGAGGAGAAGACCTTTCGCGAGGACCTCTACTACCGTCTCAACGTGATCGCCATCGAGATGCCGGCTCTGCGCGAACGCCGCGAGGACATCCCCGTTCTCGCCGAGCACTTCCTCCGCACGCGCGGCGCGAAGCACGGCCGGCCGGACATGACCTTTTCGGAGAACGCTCTCGACGCCCTGGCGGGCATGTCGTGGCACGGCAACGTGCGGGAGCTGGAAAACGTCGTCGAGCGGATGATCGTGCTCGCCGAGACGGATGTGATCACGACCGATCTGCTGCCCGACGAGGCCGTGCAGCTGCGACGCAGCAGCACCAGCAGCGAGCGCGTGACGCGCCTGGGGCTCTCCGCCCAGGCGATGATCGAGGAGGTCCCGGACTTCCGCTCCGCGCGCGACTCCTTCGAGCGCGAGTACCTCGAAGCGCTCCTCCGCGCCCAAAACGGCAACGTCACGGAAGCCGCGCGCCATGCCGGCATGAGCCGGAGAAACCTGTACGACAAGATCGAAAAGCTCGGCATCGATCTCACCCTCATCAAGGGCGACGCCGGACGGGAAGGATAGCGCAATGGCGAAGAACCGCACGACCAGAAGAGAGTTTCTGCGCGGCGGGGCGGCCGTCGCGGCGGGCGGCGCGATCGCATCCTGCGCGTCGGTCGGCGCGAACACCGGCGCGAGCGCCGGCCGCGGGAACCCCGTTCTCGCCTTCGCCCATCTGACCGACATTCACGTCAAGCCGGAGGGCAAGGCGCCCAACGGAATGCGCGCCTGCCTGCGCCACGCCCAGTCGCACCCCTGGAAGCCGGAGTTCATCCTCCAGGGCGGCGACTGCATCATGAGCGCCCTCGGCGCCACGGAGGAGCGGACGCGCATCCAGTTCGATCTCTGGACGGAGATTCTCTCCGAGGAGCTTCGCCTCCCCATCCACCACTGCATCGGGAACCACGACTGCTGGGGATGGCAGCGCTCGAAAGCCGGCACGACGGGCGACGAACCGCTCTACGGCAAGAAGTGGGTTCTCGGCGTCCACGGGATGCGGTCACCCTGGTACAGCTTCTCGCGCGCGGGCTGGAAGTTCATCGTGCTCGACAGCGTTCAGGAGCGCGGCGACGGCGGATACAAGCCGATGCTCGACGACGCGCAGTTCGAGTGGCTGGAAGGCGAGCTCGAATCGGGCCGGGACGAGCACGTCCTGATTCTCTCCCACGTTCCGATTCTCGGCGTCGGTCCCCTGTTCTTCTACGACGACATCGTCGAGAACTACCAGTTCAAGGTCGCCGGCGCGCTCATGCACCAGGACACCAAGCGCATCACCGGCCTGCTCTACCGGCACAAGAACGTCCGGCTCTGCCTGAGCGGCCACGTCCATCTGCGCGACCGCGTCGAGTACAACGGCATTCCCTACGTCTGCAACGGCGCGGCGAGCGGTTCGTGGTGGCACGGAACGTACAAGGAGACCCCGCCGGGATACGGCATCGTGCGCCTCTACGCCGACGGGACCTTCGAGAACGAGTACGTCACCTACGACTGGGAGTAGCCGCCTGCGGCGCTACTCCCGCGTCGTCGCGACGCTGCCGTCGCGCCTCGGGTCGGCGGCACCGGCCAGGCGCGCTGCGCCATCCGCGCCGGACTCGATCCAGATGCCCTGGGCGCCGCCGAAGTACGCGTCGAACGCGCCGCGCGACTCGAACGACCAACCGTCGCCGAGAATGTCCGCGACCTGCTGCATGGTTTCCTCCGCGATGCGCGACTCGAAGGAGACCTTGCGGTCGGCGGCGTCGATGTGAAGACGCGGCGCGTCGACGGAGTCCTGCAGCGGGGACTCGAAGTCGATGCAGCGAACGACGATCTGGGAAATGGCGGAGGGAATTCTGCGGCCGCCGGGCGTGCCGAGCGCCGCGATGGGGTGCCCGTTCTTCAGCACCAGAAGCGGCGAGATGCTCGAACGCGGACGCTTCCCCGCCTCCGGCACGTTGACCGATCCCTCCTCGAAGGAAAAGTCGGACATCTCGTTGTTCATCACGATGCCCATCCCGGGAATGGCGACGCAGGAGCCGAACCAGTAGTTGATCGTCTGCGTCAGGGCCGCCATGTTGCCTTCCGAGTCGATCACGGAAAGATGCGTCGTGTTCCCCGGGTAAGCGGCGTGGTCGGTCTCGACGTGCGCGATCTCGTGCCCGCCGGCTTCGTTCGCGGCGAGCGCGAGCCGCCCGCCGATGTCGTTCTGAATGGCGGCGACGGTGCGGTCGACCCACTCGTCCGAGAGGAGTTCGTCGACGGGCACGTCGGTGAAGGCCGGATCGGCGACGACGAGGTCGCTGGCTTCCTGCGCCGCCGCGAAGGCGCGAATGTAGAGCGCCAGGAACGCCGGATCGTCGAAGGACATCGACCCCACGTCGTAGCGGTCCAGCACCGACAGCGTCAGCAGCATCGTCAGGCCGCCGGAGCTCGGCGCGCCGATCGTCACGATGTCGTAGCCCCGGTACGAACCGCTGACCGGAGGCCGTTCCGCCGGCGCGTAGTTTACGATGTCGGAGGCTTCGAGAACGCCGCCGCGGGCGCGCACGGCGGCGGCGATGCGCTCCGCCGGTTCCGGGCCGTAGACGGCCGCGTCGCCCTGCTCCGCGACATTGCGCAGCGTCGCGGCGAGGTCCTTCTGCACCAGCACGTCGCCCGGCGCGGGCGTGAACAGACCGTCTTCGAGAAAGATCGCCGATGCCGCCCCGTCTTCCAGCAGCAGATCGACTTTGCTTTCCATGATCCCCACCAGACCCTCGCTCACGGCGAACCCGTCCTCCGCATGGCGAATCGCGGGGGCCAGAATGGCCTGTCTCGGCAGCTCGCCGTGCTCCGCCTGCGCCTTCAGCAGACCCCTGGCCATGCCCGGCGCGGCGACCGCCATGCCGCCGTAGCGCATCGTCGACGAATTCAGCTTCCCGTCCACGCTCGCGTGGCGCGGTTCGAGCGACGCGGGGGCGATCTCGCGAAAGTCCAGCACGCTGACGCTGCGATCCTTCGCGTCGTAGTACAGCAGGAATCCGCCGCCGCCCATTCCGCTGGCGTTGGGCTCGACCACGTTCAGCGCGAACGCGGTGGCAACCGCGGCGTCCAGGGCGTTGCCGCCCTGTTCGAGAATCTCCACGCCGGCATCGGCGGCGAGGGGATGCGCGGCCGCCACCATGCCCTTCGGCGAATGCGTGGCGCGCTCGTGGTTCGGTGTCGTGGCGCAACCGGCGAGCAATGCCGCCGTCGCGCCGAGAATCGCGATGGTTCTGCGGGTCATGGGAAACCTCTCCGTTCGATCGTGCATGATGGCCGAAATACGCGCGGCCCCGCCCAGGCGGGCAAGGAACATCGAAGCCGGTGCGAACGGAGACCGCTCAGTGCAGCGGCGCGAAGGTCGCCTCGCTGCTCTTGCGCGCGATCATCCTGGGAGCGAGGGTCACGGGCCTGGCGGCCTTGCCGCTCTTCATGCGTTCGAGCAGCAGCTCGGTGGCCTTGAAGCACATTTCCTCGATGGGATAGCGCACGCCGGTGATCGGCGGCTCGTGCAGCTGGAACATGGGATTCTCGTCGAACCCGACGACCTTGACGTCGCCGGGAATCTGGAGACGCCGCTCGGTCAGCGCGCGGATGATGGGAAAGGGAAGCGTGCCGCCCAGCGTCAGAACGCCATCGGGATTCCCCCACCGGCCGATGTGGCTCACGAAGGTCGAACGCGCGAGTTCGGCGTCGGCCGGCAGCTCGACCGTGATCCACTTCAGGCCCGGATCGCTGAACGAATCGACGACGATGCGGACTCCGGCGAGACGCCGGACGAACGCGGCGTCGGCGGCGTGCCCTTCCGGAACGGCGACGATGATCCGCCGCGAACCCGCGACGATCAGGTGCCCCATCGCCATGCGGCCGGCGGTGTAGTCGTCGACCTCGACCGAGCAGACGCTCTCGTTCTCGGCGACTCCCGGGCCGACGACCGCGACCGGCAGTTCGCTTCCCGCGATCTTCGCCAGAATCTTCGCGTCGTCCTCGGGCTGCACGTAGACGATGCCATCGACGGACTCGCCGGCCTGCTGAAGAATGTCGTCGAGCGTTCGTCCCCCGCCGCGCATCATCAGCACGAGGTCGAGATTCTGCGCGGTGGCCGCTCGCGACACGCCGCGAATCTGCAGCATCTGGTGCATCTGCGCGAAGACGGTCGCGACCGAGGTCGTGTCCAGCGCGCTCGCGTTCAGCCCCGTGTCGGGATAGCAGAGGGCGATGGCCTGGTGGCGGCCCGTGGCCAGGCGCACGGCCGCGCGGTTGGCCTTGTAGTTCAGCTTCTTGACCGCCGCGAAGACGCGCTGCTTGGTTTCCTCGCGCGCCGAGAACCCGTCGTAGCTGTTGTTGAGAATGCGCGAAACGGCCGCGATGCTCACCCCCGCCTCGCCGGCGACGTCCATGATGGTCACCCGCTTGCCGCGGGTCTTCTTCGTCTTCGCCGTTTTGCCTGCCATGTGGGCGTCCTATAAAACGCGCATATAAAACTTGCCGGGATTTTATAGGCTTTGGCCGGGACGTCAAGCGCCTTTGGAGCGTTTCGCGCCCCGCCAGTCCCGGGTTGCACCGCCGGGAACGGTGCTTGCGGATGCTCCGGTATGGATATGCTGCTCTCCATCCTCGAATCGGGCTGGCAGGTCGCCGTCGAAGCGGCCCCCTACGTCCTCGCGGGCCTCTTCGTGGCAGGTGTTCTCAAGGCGGCGCTGGGGGACAAGCGCCTGCCGGTCTGGCTGCGGGGCGAAGGGCCCGGGCCCGTGCTGAAGGCCGCCGTCGCCGGAGTCCCGCTGCCCCTTTGCTCCTGCTCGGTGCTGCCCGTGGCCATGGAACTGCGTCGCAAGGGCGCGTCGAAAGGCGCCACCGCCTCCTTCCTGGTCTCCACCCCCCAGACGGGAATCGACTCCATTCTGCTGACCGCCGGAATGATCGGATGGCCCTTTGCCATCGTTCGCATCGTCGCGGCCTTCGTATCCGGCACGGCGGCGGGAATGACCCAGACGCTCTTTCCCACGAAGGGCGAAACCGAGCCGGCCCCGACCGCGACCGTCGGCGGCGGATGCTGCGGCGGCAGGAAGGCTGCGGAAGAACCTCCCCCGCCGGCCAAGTCCTGCTGCTCCTCTCCGGAGAAACAGGACGTCGCTGCCACCGGGTTCAGCCGCTTCCTCGCCGGACAGAAGTACGCCGCCGCCAATCTGTTCGAGTCCCTCGGCAAATACTATCTGCTGGGAATTCTGGCGACCGGCGTCGTGATGGCGTTTCTCCCGCCGGATTTCGTCGAGCAGTGGTTCGGCGGCGGAATCCTCGGAATGCTGGCGATCACGGCGGCGGGAATGGCGGTCTATCTTTGCGCGTCCGGCGCCACGCCGCTGGCGGCCGCGCTGCTGGCCAAGGGCATGTCGCCGGGGACGGGACTGGTGATGCTGATGGCGGGCCCCGCCACCAGCATCGCGTCGCTGCTCGCCGTTCGCTCCATGCTCGGAACGCGCGGGCTGGGACTGTACCTCGCGGCGATCGTCACCGCGACGGTCGGCATGGGACTGCTCATCGACCTCGCGATTCCCGCCGCGTGGCTTGCGAGCCAGGCCGCGGCGGAACTCGGGCACGAACACTACGGCCCCGTCCGCCAGGTCCTGGGAGGCGCGTTCCTGCTCTGGTGCGTCGTCGTATCGGTGCGTCAGCCGATCTCGAAGGCCATCAGGCGCGATTCGCCTGCGGATTCGCAACAAGCCGGTTCCGCTCACGTACACTGAGACGAGGTCTTGCGCTCTTCGCCGGCGGGGGCGGGCTGACGGAGAAACTCCGGTTTGCGAATGGAGCCGACGACCTCCTCCCAGTCGCCCGGCGGCCACTTCGCAGGCGCGTCGAGGAGTGCTCCGGCCCTGTCGGAATCGAACGCGGGGCGGGTCGCGCTCTTGCGGTCGGAGCCGCTGGTGGCGTGGTTGACCGCCGCGAGAAACAGGAAAAGCGAAAGGTCCGACTCGTACTGTTTCGCGACTTCGGGCCGCAGCGCGCGGAAGTACGCCGCGGCGGCTTCGTTCGCCAGTCCGTTCCCCCCGCAAACCCGCCCGAGGGAATCGAGAAAGTCGAGCGCGGCGAGGGAGTACCGGGCGTGGAGGAAGTCGATCAGCCACACGTTCCCCTCCGCGTCGCAGAGCGCGTTCGACGTGCGCGCGTCGCCATGCACCAACGAGAAGGGCGTGTTCCCCAGGACGCGAAGCACCTGGCCGGCCCGGTCCGCGACGGTCCGCAGAACAGGGTCGCATCGCTCCGGCCGAACATCGAGCATCGCAAGCCGGCGGCGAAGAAACCGCGAGAGGTCGGCGGCGGGATAGCTCGCCACGTCTCCGCTTCGCGCGCCGGTTTCCGCGCCCCAGCGGGGACTCGCGATGTTGTGCAGCTTCGCCAGCTGCCCGTAGTAGCCCTCGATCTGCGCGCGATCGCGGCGTCCGATCTCGCGACCGTCGATGAACTCTTCGCATCCCATCCAGTACTGCTGCCACCGCCCCCAGTCCACGCCTTCGACCATGCTCGTCGTTCGGACGGCGTTGACGCCGCGTTCGCGCGCGAGATTGCCGACGGAGGCCGCGTGGCGAAAGCGGTCGAACCGCCCTCCGCGCCGCAGCGGGTTGTAGAAGCGAAAGAACGCGCGGACGACGAACGCCGGACCCGCGCCATCGATCTCGAGGATACGGATATGGGGGCTGGTGGAGTGGCCCTCGACGACGCGGTCGCGGAGAGTGACGGGCCGACCGGCGATCTCCCTGCCGAGAACCGGCAGCAGGCGCGTCCCGACAAGCCGGGCGAAATCCCGCTCGTGACGGTTTCGGGGCGGGGGGGCGCAGGTCAGCATGAGTCCGTGTTTCGGGGCAGTTCGCCGATCGCCACCCGTGGCGGGGATTTGGCTTGAAGGTGGGGGCGTCCTGACTATGATCCGCGCTCCCCGGCGGGAGGCAAGCGATTCGCGAGCGCCGCCGGGCATTACCGTGGGGCCGACAGGTTTCGACGGGGACATTGCGGAGAGTATGGCGATACGGGTCGTGGATGGTCGTTGGCCACGTTAATCATCGGCCACCTCTCAAATGTCACCAACGTGGTAGACATCAACGAAAGGGTTGCGCTCGCTGCGTAATCCTTCGGGGGGTTCGGGTCCGACCTAGCAACAGAATGGGCTCCCCAGTCGTCTCGTGGGTCAAAGTGACGAGCTGACAGCCGGACAGACGGCAGACCACCGGGAAAGTCCGGAACAAGACGATCGGGAAAGACCGGTTGACCGACGGGAAAGACCGCCAGCCCTGCCGCCGGGGTCCCCACGACGGCTACACCCGTGAACGAACCATACTCGAAGGGTCTTCGGACGGGGGTTCGAATCCCC
>JAJFLJ010000246.1 GCA_021772755.1 Candidatus Sumerlaeota bacterium | reverse complement strand
GCCCCGGAGCGCAACCCTGCCCGCGAAAGGGGGACAAAATCCTTGCGCGTGGCGCGCCGGGGCCAGCACCGTCTCGCCCCTCTCAGACCCCGCGCGGAGTTCCGCATGACGTCATCACGCCCTATCCGAATCCTACGCCGGCTGGCCCCCCTCGCAGCCCTGGCACTCATCGTCGCATGCCAGAAGGCCACTCCTCCGGAGAAGCTGGAGGAGGCGCAGAGCCTGCTCGCGGAGGGGCAGATGGCGCGGGCCGTCCTGAAACTCAAGGAAATCACCCGCGAACACCCCGAAGACCCCGCAGCGGCGAGCGCGCATATCATGCTCGCGCAGTACTACACGCGCGAAGGGAATGCGACCAAGGCCCTGGAGGAACTCGAAGCGGTCGCCGCATCGAAGGACTTCACCGATCCCGCCACCCTCAACGCGATGGACGGAATCGTCTCCATTCGCAGCCAGGTCGGCGACTTCGAGGGCGCGCTTGCGGCCATCGACGAACTGATCGCCGCCATGCCGGAATCCCAGGCCAGGGACCGCGCGATGCGCGAAGTCGAGCGGGCCAGCATCCTGCTCGCCTGGGGGGCCGAGGACGAGACCAGGAAGGCCGAGGGCGTCGCGACGCTCTCGGAACTCATGCTGGAGTCCGAAGACGCCTACGTCCGCGGCACCGCGCGCGAACAGGTCGCCAACTACCATCGCACGATGGGCGACCTGGAGGCATCCAACGACATCTATCGCCGGTACCTCGACCGCTATCCCGAAGACACCGTCCGCCCCCGCCTGGAAATGGCGATGGGCGTGAACCTGAAGCGCATGGGCGAGGAGGACGAGGCGGAAAAGGTCTTCCGACCGGCGGCGGAGCAGGTGCTCGCCGAGGCCGACAGCGAGCCGGAGCTCGCCAGGAAGACCGCCATCCTGGAGGAAGTCGCCCAAATGACGGAAATCTTCGGCGACTACCAGACGACGGAGGAACTGCGGCGGCGGATCATGGCCGAAAACCCCATGAGCCAGATCGCCATCAACAGCCAGTTCCGCATCGCCAGCATGTGGGCCATGGCGGGCATCAACGAAAAGGACGAGGAGCTCTTCAAGAAGGGCATCGCCGTCCTCGAGCAAATGACCGCCGAGAACGAGGGCACCAATATCGGCGAAGCCGCGCAGAACACGATGACCAACGCCCTGGACATGTTCGAGCAGGTCATGAATCCGCCGGCGGACGAAGAGACGGAAGAGCCCGGCCACGACGAAGACGGTGCCGAAGAAGGCGCTGCGTCCACGGACGACGACACCGACTCCGCGGAAACGGAAACGCCCTAGAGATGGCGTCCAGAACGGGCGGGACGGACGAAGCCGTTCGCATCGTTCGCGCCCGCACGAAGCGCGAGATCGGCGAATTCATCGAGTTCGCCTACCGCTTCCGGGGCCGCGACCCGCGCTGGGTCCCGCCCCTTCGCCGCGATGTCCGCATCCTGCTGGACCGCATGCGGCACCCCTTCCACCAGCACGCCCGGGTGGAGTATTTCCTCGCCCGGCGCGGAAGCGAAACCGTCGGCCGAATCGCCGCCATTCGCAATCACGCACACAACGTCACGCACGACGAGAAGGCCGGCTTCTTCGGCTTTCTGGAGGCGCACAACGATCCGGCGGTCTTCGCCGCGCTGCTCGGCGCCGCGGAGAAATGGTGCCGGCGCGAGGGACTCGACGTGTTGCGCGGCCCGTGCTCCTTCAGCACCAACGAGGAGTGCGGCCTGCTGGTCGAGGGCCATGATATCGACCCCGTGGTGATGACGCCCCACAACCCGCCCTGGTATCAGGACCGCGTCGAGGCCCTCGGTTTCGTCAAGGCGGAGGACCTGCTTTGCTGGTGGCTGACCTACGAGACGTACAGCGACCGCATTCTGCGCATGGCGGAGATGGTCGAGAAGCGCCTGGCGCGGCGCGACGTCGCCGTCACGATGCGCGGGCTGGACATGAAGCGCTGGCCGGAAGAGGTCGAAACGATCAAGCGCCTGTACAACGACGCGTGGGAGAAGAACTGGGGCTTCGTCCCCATGACGGACGCCGAGATGTCCTTCGTCGCGAAGGAGCTCCGCCCCGTCGTCCGGCCCGACCTGGTCTACTTCGCGGAAGTCGAAGGCGAGCCGGTCGGCTTCACGCTCGCGCTGCCGGACTGGAACCAGGTTCTCAGGCACATGGGGGGAAGACTGAACCCGAAGTCGCTGCTCAAGGCCCTGTTGCTGAAGAACGACGTCAAGCACCTGCGGCTGCTGATGATGGGCGTGCTGCCGGAATACCGCCAGCGGGGCCTGGAAGTGCTGATGTACCGCGAGATGTTCGTCCGTGCGCCCGCCATCGGAATCGACGAAGGCGAAATGTCGTGGATTCTCGAGCGCAACCGCGAGATGAACAAGGCGCTGGAGTCGCTCGGAGCCAGAATCTACCGGCGCTACCGCATCTACGAAAAACGGCTGATGACGGGGTAGACGATACCGCCGGGTCGCCGAAAACCGGAGCGCGCGCGCATCTCCCGTTGCGTTTCAGGCGGATTGCGCCAGGATTCGCGGTGCCGGAGGCCAAGGACCGTGCGAACCGCCATCCCCCTGCCCATCGACGAGGTGCGCGACTTCTGTCGGCGGTGGAGAATCCTCCGCCTGGAGGTCTTCGGAAGCGTCCTCCGGGAGGACTTCACCCCCGACTCCGACATCGACTTTCTGGCCACCTTCGCACCCGATGCCGACATCGGTCTGCTCGATCTCGGTCGCGCGGAACAGGAACTGTCGCTCATCCTGGGACGGCCTGCGGACATCCTTTCGAGACGCGCGACCGAGCGGTCGTCGAATTGGCTCCGTCGGGAGTCCATCCTCGGATCGGCCCGGGAAATCTATGCGGCGTGATCCCCGCGTTGCCCTCCTCGACATGATCCAGGCGGCGGAGCGGGCCACTGCTTTCGTTCGGGAACACCGGCGCGAAACGTTCCTCGGCGACGAACGAACATGCTATGCCGTCTGGGCGCAGATCGTGATTCTTGGCGAAGCGGTCCGCCGACTTCCCGAAGAATGGCAGGCACAGCACGACTCCGTGCCGTGGTCGTCGATCGCCGGGATGCGCCATCGCCTGGTTCACGGATACGATATCGTCGATCGGGAAATCGTCTGGACGGTTGCGACCCGCGAGCTTCCCGAACTGCTTCCTGAACTAAGGCGACTTCTCGGCGACTGACGCAGGACAGTGGAGTCTTCGCGCTGCGATCCGACCTTCGGGGCGGCCTACCCGAGGTATTCCATCGCCAGCGGGCTGAAGGGCAGACCCAGTGCGGTGCGAAGGAACTCGTGCCTCGCCAGCTCTTCGAGCCAGTCCGCCGGAGCCGAACCGATTCTCTCGGCGGCGATGTCGTAGAGTTCCCGCGCGAGCGCGATGGCCGCCATGTCGTCCACGGTGAAGGGCAGCAGCAGCCCCCCTTCCACGACGGCTTCCAGCTGGCGATTCAGAGCTTCGTCGGCGATGACGACGGTTTCGCGGTCGGATTCGTACAACGCGGTCTGGCGAACCTGCGCGGTGACCGGCGCGCTGCGTTCCCGCACGACGTCCCACCCGTGGCGATCCACTGCGGCGGCAAGCGCCTTCCACGTTTCGTCCGCGTTCCAGCGCGTTTCCCACTGGCGGGCGGTCTTCTTCTCGCGCAGCGGCGCGAACCCGCAGTAGGCCAGCACCTTCGCCGCGCGCTTCTCCGCCCGCACCACGGCGTTCGCCGGCCCGGGGCCGACGTCGTTCCGTGTCCCTTCGCTCTGGCGGTCGTACCAGCGCGCGACGAGTTGCGGGAAGGTCTCGAACCAGACGGGCCGCGATCCGATCGGAGTCAAGAGGCGGGCTCCGCGGCTGCGGATGCGGGGTCCGTCCCGGGCCTGCGCTCGAACCGGTCGAGCCGCGATTCGGGAACGCGGCTTTCCAGCGAGCAGTCAAGCGACGCCGTCCCCCCTCCGCAGGCCATCACCGCCGCGCACGCGGCAAAGAACACCAGATTGCGCACCACGCTCAGCCACGTCACGGGACCACCGCCCGTCAGCGCGCCAAAGCAGCCGCAGTCCACTTCCATTCCCCGCAACAACACCGAGGCCAGCGCCCCCGTGAACACGAGGTACGTCACACCGGCCAGCGCCGCCGCGCTGCGCGACCAGAATCCGTAGATCAGCGCCAGCCCCGAGGCGATCTCGACCCAGGGCACCGTGTACGCCACGAAAGGAATCAGCGCGGCCGGCAGCAGCTCGAAGCTCTCGATGGAGAGCATCAGTGCGGGGACGTCGCGCAGCTTCATCGCGGCGGCGACGATGAACGCGCCGCCGCCGACGAGTCTGCACGTCATCAGCAGTGTCGTCTTCGCAAGGTGTTCCCGCTCCGCCATCACCACGAACCTCCGCCGGTTTCGACCGCGAACCCGGCTTCGGTCCAGGCCGGGTATCCGCCTTCGAAGACGAAGACGTTCTCGATGCCGTATTCCATCAGCTGCGAACCGACGCTTTCCGACGCGTGGCAGTCCCCCCCGCCGCAATACACGATGATCAACTGGTCCGGATCGGCGAGCAACATGTCCATGTAGTCGGGCACCTGGCCGATGAAGGCCTCGAAGGGCGCATGAAACGCGGAGGGAATATGGCCCTCGGCGTATTCGTCGAACGTCCGGGCGTCGAGAACGATGGCAGTGCCGTTTTCGACATGTGCGCGAAGGTTCTTCAGTTCCTCGCTGATGGCAGCCTCCACGGTTTCCGGCGCCACGGGGTCCATCGCGGCGGGCTCCGCATGCGCCACCGGCGCCGGAGCCGCACCCGGCACGCTCGTCTTCGGCTTCCTGGGCATGTCCAGACCGCCCACGAGTCCGTGGGCGAGTCCCACACCGAGACCGATGGCGAGAAGTACGAGAAAGCGGATAGCGTGGGTTTTCATGGCGTCGAATCGTGGCTCCGCGAGGACTGTTTTGGCGGTTGGGCGGCCCGCGCAAGGGTTTTGCCGTGTAGCGAAGAGCGCTCCAGGCGCGGCGGGCGGAGCGGGTCTACGGGCCCGGCTTCCAATCGGGGTTCGTCAGGGAGGTCATGACGTGATCCTCCCACCGGCCGTTGATGAGCAAATAGTGCCGCGCGACGCCTTCGCGGACGAAGCCGAGGCGCTCCAGCAGGCGCTCGCTGCGTTCGTTGCGGGGCATGTAGTTGGCCATGATTCGGTGAAGATTCAGGTCGGAAAACGCGAATCCGACGACCTTCCGCAGAATCGCGGTCATCAGTCCCTTGCCCTGCTCCTGCTCCGCGAGACTGTAGCCCAGAAAGCAGAAGTGCGCGGCGCCGCGCGTGATATTGGTCAGGCTGACGTATCCGACGACCTCCGGAACGGACTCGCGCACGGCGAAGAACCGGATCGCGGTGGCGCGGTCGTAGTCCTCCTGGTTGCGGTGAAGCTGCACCCGCCAGAAGCCCTCGCGGTAGAACCCCGCCGGCCTGACCGGTTCCCACGGCGCCAGATGGTGGCGGTTCTCGCGGTAGTAGCGAACGATGGCGGGCGCGTCGGACTCCGTCGCGAGACGAATCGCGATGTCATCGACGTGCAGCTCGGGCGGCGGGGGCATTCGCATGGCGGACATGAACCGGCGCGAAGTCAGTCGCGGGCAACGCGATTTCCCGCCGACGCGTTCCGGCGCCCGGCGCGGGCCCGCACGAGAAACCGCAGATTGCCAAGGAGATACCGGCTGGCGAGACGCCTCGGCTCCAGCGCCAGCCGGAACAGCCACTCCAGCCCCGCCTCGCGCATCCAGACCGGCGCGCGCGACCGCCCCGCGAAGTACTCGAACAGCGCTCCCACGCACCAGACGACCCTGGCATCGGAGTCGCGGGCGGCGTCCGACGCCCACGCCTCCTGACGGGGGCTTCCCATTCCGGCGAGCACGACATCGATGCGCGCGGCCCGCAGTTTCGCCATCAGCCGTTTCTCCACTTCCCCGCCGCGCTCGAAGTGACCGTGGTGCACGACGGGGATTTCCAGTCCGGGAACCCGGGCTCGAAGAACGTCGGCACACTGCTGCGCGACGTCCGCCCGGGAACCCACCAGCGCGATCCGCAGATTCCTCTCGCGCGCGCCCCAGAGAAAGCGCGGCAGAAAATCCCCCGCGTTGACGCGTTCCGGCAGAGGGCTGCCGAGACGGCGCGCCTCCCGCACGATCGCCATCCCGTCGGCGTACACCAGGCCGGCTCCGCACAGGAGTTCCGCGAACGCGGCATCGCGACCCGCAAGGTTGGACGTGTGAGCGTTCAGATAGCACACGACGACCGGCTCGGATTCGGGTGTCGCCGCGCGCTCCAGGACGAAGCGAACCAGATCGTCGGCGGTGACCCGGTCGACGGAAACGCCGAGCACGGAAACCGTGCCGCGGGGGGAGGCTGGGTGTGTCGGTGGATTTCGCACGTCGATGCCGCCGATTTCCGTGGCACTTACCCGTCGATTCCGCATACTTGGAGTCGCGGAAGAAAGGTCTTTTTTTCGCGCTCCCGGCCGCCGGGAGACTGACCTTGACCCTTGTACCACCGGCCTCGTGCATTGGCCGGGAAAGCGCGCTTCGCCGCGAACCGGCGGCGCGGAAAGCGACTGGCACCACATGCGTTGCGAACAGTGCGGCAAAGCCGATGCGGTGGTTCGGATCACCCGGATCGAGAGCGGAGCGGCCCCCTACCAACTCTGCCTCTGCCAGAGCTGCGCCGCCAAGGCGAGCCCGCACCAGAAGAAGCTCCTCGAGAAGCAATCGACCTACGACGTTCTCCTCCAGAAGCTCATGAAGCACCAGGCCGTCGGCGAGTTCGAGGCCGGCGGCTCCGTGGCCGAGGTCGCCGAGGAGGAATCGCCTCTCACGTGCCCCTCCTGCGGCCTGAACTTCGGCGACTACCAGCGTACCCTGATGCTGGGGTGCCCGGACTGCTACGAGTCCTTCTCCGACGTTCTGGAGAAGGACCTCACCCGGTTCCACCGCGCCACGCGCCACACCGGTTCCGAGGAGCACAAGCCGTCGGAACTGGCGAATCTGCAGGACCGCCTGCGCGACGCGCGGTCCGAACTGAAGTCCGCCCTGGAGATCGAGGACTACGAGCGCGCGGCGTTTCTCCGCGACGAAATCTCGAACATCGAATCGCGAATGGAGGAACTCCGCACCGGCGAAGCCTGACGGCCGCGTGCGGAACGAAGCATCTTGGACGCGAAACTCTTCGACCGAACCGATTCGTGGTTGAAAGGCGGCGCCGGCGACACGGGCCACATCGCCGTTTCCAGCCGCGCGCGTCTGGCCCGCAACCTCGGCGGCTTTCCCTTCGCGCCCCACGCCAAGCCCCCCGCGCTCGAGAACGTCGAGAAGTACATCGCGGAGGGAATCGGCCGCTGCGAGCGCCTCGGGGCCTTCGAACGCCTGGAGCTCGCGAAACTCTCCGGCGACGAGCGCGCCTACCTCCGCGAGAGCCGTCTCATCAGCAGGGAAATGGAGCAGGGCGGCGAACACCGCGTCGCATGGGTCTCGCCCGAGGAGTCCACCTCGATCCTCGTGAACGAAGAGGACCACCTGCGCCTTCAGGTGGTGCGCACGGGCCTGGGCATTCGCGACGCGCTCGAAGCGCTGAAGGAAATCGATGCCGCCCTCGCCGATGTCGTCGGCTACGCGTGGTCGGAGCGGTACGGCTATCTGACCGCCTGTCCGACGAACGTCGGCACGGGCTTCCGCGCCTCCGTAATGCTGCATTTGCCGGGGTTGCGCCAGTTGAAGGAGATCGAGTCGGGCCTTCAGGGAATCGGCCACCACGGTCTGACGGTGCGCGGGTTCTACGGCGAGAACAGCGAATTCACCGGGGACTTCTACCAGATTTCCAACGAGATCACGCTCGGCCGCACCGTCGACGAGATCATGGACACCCTCATGCTGGTGGTGAACCGCCTCGTCGAGAAGGAATCCGAAGCGCGCCTTGAACTCTTCCGCCACCACGAATCGTCCGTCGCCGACGCGATCTGGCGGAGCTACGGAACGCTCTCCTTCGCCCGGAGAATCGGCTCCTCGGAAGCCATGCGGCTCCTCAGCATGATCCGCCTTGGAATCGACAAGGGGTGGTTCGGCGATCTGAGCCACGCCGCCCTCAACCGGCTGGTTCTCGAGGTTCAGCCGGCTCACCTGGAGCGGCGGCGCGGGCGGGAGGGAAAGTTCGACTCCCGCGACGAGGCCCGGGCCGCATTCTTGCGAGAACGGGTGCAGGCGGCCAACGGGCACCACAAGGATGCCGCTTCGTGATCCACCCGACACGCGAAAAGGGGAGGTCGGGCTTCATTGACACCCTTGCCACAGGGGCCCCTATACTAATGATCGCAACCGGGTCGCGGCAACCTCCCGACCTCGTTTTCGACCGCTGACAAGAGCCGCACGGAGGCAGCAGGACATGCCGATCAACGACACACCATTCACTCCCGGCTGGAAGGAGGTCATGCGCCAGTCCCGCAACGAAGCGGGGCGCCTGGGCCATGACTACATCGGGCCGGAGCATTTTCTACTGGGCATCATCCGCAAGGCCGAGGGCCTCGCGGTCCAGACGCTGCTGAACCTGGGACTCGATCTCGACGACGTGAAGCTCGAACTCGAGCGCATGCTCGAAGTCGGCAAGGGCCCCACCGTCGGCATCTTCCCGCAGAACGTCGCAGCGAAGAAGGTCATCGAGTCCGCCCGCAACATCGCCCGCCAGCTCAAGCACAACTGGATCGGCACCGAGCACCTGCTCCTCGCGCTCATCAAGGAGGACGACACGCTCGCCGCGCGATGCCTGCGCCAGTTCAACGTGGACTACAACAAGGTGAAGCGCGAGGTCCTGAACCTGATCGAGGGCAATTCGCCGGCGACGGGTTCCGGCGCCGGCGCGGGTTCCGGAAAGATATCCGGCGGCGAAGGCGGCGAGAAGTCCAAGACGCCGGCCCTCGACACCTTCGGACGCGACCTGACGAATCTCGCCCGCGAGGGAAAGCTCGACCCCGTCATCGGCCGCGAGGACGAGGTCGAACGCATCCTCCAGGTCCTCTGCCGCCGAACCAAGAACAATCCGATCCTCCTGGGCGAACCGGGCGTGGGCAAGACGGCCATCGTCGAGGGACTCGCCCAGAGAATCGTCAGCGGCGACATTCCCGACATTCTCGCCGACAAGCGCCTCCTCTCCCTGGACCTGGCGGCCATCGTCGCCGGCACGAAGTACCGCGGCCAGTTCGAGGAGCGCCTCAAGGCCATCATGCAGGAAATCCAGCGCAGCCAGGACGTGCTGATCTTCATCGACGAACTCCACACCCTGGTCGGCGCGGGCGCTGCGGAAGGCGCCATCGACGCCAGCAACATGCTCAAGCCCGCCCTCAGCCGCGGCGAGATCCAGTGCATCGGGGCGACGACCCTCGAAGAGTACCGCAAGTACATCGAGAAGGACGGCGCGCTGGAGCGCCGCTTCCAGAGCATCGTCATCAACCCGCCCTCCGCGGAACAGGCGGTCGAGATTCTCAAGGGCCTGCGCCCCCGCTACGAGAGCCACCACAACGTCATCATCAGCGACGACGCCCTGAAGGCGGCCGTCCAACTCAGCGAACGCTACGTCACCGACCGCCACCTGCCGGACAAGGCGATCGACGTCATCGACGAGGCCGGCTCGCGCGCGCGCCTTCAGGCCAACACCAAGCCCCAGGAGATCAAGGACCTCGAAAAGGCGATCGCCGACATCGAAGACCGCCTTCGCGACTCCAAGAACCGCCAGGAATTCGAGGCCTGCGCGGAACTGAAGACCAGGCGCGACGAGCTCCAGACCGAGCGCGAGGAATCCATGGCGGAGTGGCGCAAGGCGCGACAGAACACCGAAACCCTCAAGACCATCGAGGACGACGACGTCGCCTATATCGTGTCGAAGTGGACCGGCGTGCCCCTGGTCAGCCTCGAAGAGGAGGAGACCGCCAAGCTGCTTCGCATCGAGGAGGACCTCTCCAAGCGCGTCATCTCGCAGCGCGAGGCGATCGCCACGATTTCCAGAGCCATTCGCCGGTCCCGTTCCGGCCTGAAGGACCCTGCACGCCCCACGGGATCGTTCGTGTTCCTTGGCCCCACCGGCGTCGGCAAGACCGAGCTGGCCAAGGCCCTCGCGGAGTTCCTCTTCGGCACCCAGGAGGCCCTCATCCGCATCGACATGAGCGAGTACATGGAGAAGTACAGCGTCTCCCGCCTCCTTGGAGCGCCCCCGGGATACGTCGGATACGAGGAGGGCGGCCAGCTTACCGAAAAGGTCCGCCAGCGCCCCTACTCCGTGGTGCTCCTCGACGAAGTCGAAAAGGCACACCCCGACGTCTTCTCGCTCCTCCTGCAGGTGCTCGACGACGGACGCCTGACCGACTCGTGGGGACACACCGTCGACTTCCGGAACACGATCATCATCCTCACCTCCAACGTCGGCACCCGCAGCATCAAGACCGCCTCCCTCGGCTTCCAGGCCGAGGCCGGCGAGATCGACTACGACACCATGAAGTCCAAGGTCATGGTCGAGGTGAAGAAGGTCTTCAACCCCGAGTTCCTCAATCGCCTGGACGAAATCGTCGTCTTCCACACGCTCACCCACGAGGACATCAACCGGATCATCGACATCCTGATGGTGCGCCTCAACAACCGCCTCGCGGAGAAGGACATCCGCCTGGTCCTCGACCCCGGGGTCCGCACCTTCCTGGTCGAGAAGGGCTACGATCCCGAGTACGGCGCCCGCCCGCTTCGGCGCGTGCTTCAGAACCAGCTGGAGGATCCGCTCTCCACGATGCTGATCTCCGGCGAAATCGCCGACCACACGGAAATCGCCGCCCATATGAACGAGGAAGGCGACGGCGTGACCTTCGAAATCGTGAAGACCGGCGAAATCGAAGAGTCCGAAGAGCCGGCCCTGACCGCTCAGTAGGCCGCCCCATCCCTCTGCCGAACGAAGAAAGCCCCGGTCATTCGACCGGGGCTTTCTCTTCTCGCAACTCCATTGAAAAAGGCGCGGTTTCGATCCCGCGCCCACAGAGTTTGATCGGAACGGACTCGGACTAGCGCTTGGTGCCCGTCTTGCGGGTCGCCTTGCGTGCGGTCTTGCGCGCAGTCTTGCGAGCCTTCTTCGCACCCTTGCGGGCCTTCTTGGCGCCCTTGCGAGCCTTCTTCGCACCCTTGCGAGCGGCCTTCTTGGCGCCCTTGCGGGCCTTCTTCGCACCCTTGCGGGCCTTCTTGGCGCCCTTGCGGGCCTTCTTGGCGCCCTTGCGAGCCTTCTTCGCACCCTTGCGGGCTTTCTTCGCGCCCTTGCGGGCCTTCTTCGCGCCCTTGCGGGCGGCCTTCTTCGCGCCCTTGCGGGCCTTCTTCGCGCCCTTGCGGGCCTTCTTCGCACCCTTGCGGGCGGCCTTCTTCGCGCCCTTGCGGGCCTTCTTCGCTGCTTTCCGCACTGGCTTCCGTGCGGTCTTCTTTGCCGCTTTCTTGCTGGCGGCCTTCTTGGTGCCCTTGCGGGCTTTCTTCTTCGCGGCTTTCTTTGCCATAAGCGATCACACCTCGCTTTTCGAAGTCACCGACATGTCGAAAATCGTCGGCATCTGGGTTCAGGGGATCGTGCGAATTCCATGAACCTTTTAGATTACGGACTGTTTGAATTCGGCGTCTATGGGGTCAACTACAATCGACCATGCTGTGGAAAAAAAAATTTGCCCTGCACATCATCGCTGTGCCTGTCGGCAATCCTGTGAAACCGCGAACCGGCCTGTTGGACTTGTGCGCGTTGCTAGTTCGGCATCCGGGAAATCGGTTCAGAAACGCGTTCGGCGAACGATCCCCGCGAACTGTACCGCCGCGGTTCCGGCGACACGGAGGGGCGGAAACGGACACGACCGGCCCGAATCCCCGGCTGGAAAGAACGCGCCGGAAGCGGGAATCCCCCCCGGCGGGACGGCGTTCCGAACGCGTTCGTCCCGGCGCTTCCGACCGGGTGCGTCGTCCGGAAGCGGAGCCGTTCGCCGGCGCGAACGACCGGGCGTCGCATTGCGTGTGTGGTTCCCATCGATTCGTGCGTGCGCACTTTCCCGATGAGTCTCTTGGCGTATTTCGCTTTGTCACTGACTGTATTGAATGCCGAAACGCGAACCGACTGCAAGTACTACCTGCACGGAACGACGAATGTTTTTCGCCGACGACGGTGTCGTTCCGCGCGCGGGAACGATGCGATTCGGCCCGCGCCGTTCCGTCCGCCGGGCGCGATGGCGTTCGCACGGAGTCCGCCTGGCGAACGGCGGCGGCCATGCGAATGCGGGAAAAAGGCCGTTCGCCCTTGACTCGACCAGCCAGGGCCGATTCGCTGCCGGGTTTGGTCAGCGGAAAGAATTCACGCCAGCACAGCGACAGGAGTTCTCATGACGATCGGGCAAGCGGACACGGGCACGGACGCGAAGATGGGCGGCCCCCAGGACGTGGCGGATGTCATCCGCCGCAGCAAGCGCATCCTGGTCGTCAGTCACCTCAGGCCGGACGGCGACTGTCTCGGCTCGGCGACGGCGCTTCTGAAGGGGCTCGAGTCCCTTGGCATCGAGGCCGCCGGCTACAATGAAACGGGCGTTCTGGAGAAGCTCCGCTTCATTCCGAACACCGACCTGATCTCCACGAATCTGCCCGACTGGACGCCCGACACGACGATCTTCGTCGATTGCGGCGGCGTGGGCAGGGTCTCCCCCGTCTTCGAACCCCAGGGCTTTCTCGTCAACATCGACCACCACGCCACCAACGAGCAGTTCGGCGACCTGAACTGGATCGACATTTCCGCCTGCGCCGTCGGCGAGCAGATCTTCGAGCTTCTCGGCGTTCTGGGGGTCGATATCACCCGGGAGATCGCCTACAGCCTCTTCGTCTCCGTCTGCGCCGACACCGGCAGCTTCCGCTATCCCAACACCAACGAGAAGACCTTCGAGCTGGCGGCCGAGCTGACCCGCCGGGGCGCCGACCCCGCCGAGATCTGCCGCAACCTCTTCGAGTCCCGCAGCCGCAACGAGGTCATTCTGACGGCCCGGGCGTATTCCCGCATCCGGTTCGAGTGCGACGGCAAGCTTGCCTGGTCCGAACTGCTGTGGGACGACTACGCGGAAGCCGGCGGAGTCGATCACGAGCCCGACGGACTCTCCACCGAGCTGCGCGCCGTGGAGGGCGTCGAGATGTCGATTCTCTTCCACGAAGTCGAGGGCGGCGGCCTGCGCGCGGGATTCCGCGGCAAGGGCGCGGTCGATTGCGCGGCGCTCGCACAGCGTTGCGGCGGCGGCGGCCACCGCAACGCCTCCGGCTACTTCAGCGACAAGGTGGAATACGAGGCCGAGCGGACGAAGATTCTGGAATGGGCCCGCGAGGCGATCCGAGAGGAAACGGGCGGCTGAACGGGCCGTCCGGTCCCTAGACGGAGGCTGTTTGCGCGGCAGCCGGCCCCACGAAACTCAGCGTCATTTCCCGCGATTCGAACGTCATGGCGGCCGCCTCGCGCACCTGCTCCGCAGTGACCGCGTGCAGCCGTCCGACGATCTCTCCGTCGTCCAGCCACTCGTCCCCGTAGAGCTCGCGGTCCGCGTTCCGCGCCGCCAGGAAGTTGTTGTTCTCGCGGCTCAGCAGAAGCGACCGAACCACCATCCGCCGCGCCGTATCGAGGTCTTCGGCGGTGGGCTCCTCCCCCGCCAGGCGAAGGGCTTCGGCCCTGCAAAGGTCCAGCACCTCTCCGATGTGCTCCGCAGTCGTCGATCCGTAGATCGTCATCGACCCTTCCGCGAAGCCAAGAGCCGACGATGTGCCGACGGTGTAGGCCAGCCCCCGCTTCTCGCGCACCTCGTTGAACAGCCGCGACCCCATCCCGCCGCCGAGAATCACATCCATCAGAACGAACGCGTGACGGCGCGGATCGTGGCGCGCGATGGCGTCCACCCCCATACAGAACTGAATCTGCTCCAGGTCCCGCTCGACCCGCAGGCAGCCTCCCCTCCCGGTGGCGGGCTCCCACGCGAACCCGTTTCCCGCGCTCTCTGGAACGCCGCCGAAGATGCCTTCCACCATCCGGAACAGATCGTCGGCCGGGATTCCTCCGGCGAATGAAAGCACCAGCCGCTGCGGCGCGAGAATGCGCTCCCATTCCGCCTTCAGGCGGTCGCGCGTAAGCGAACCGACCGTTTCCTCGGTTCCCAGCACGGGCCGCCCCAGGGGATGGGGATGCCAGAGCTGGCGCAGAAAGTTGTCGTAGCAGAGGTCTTCGGGAGAGTCCGCGTACTCGGCGATTTCCTCGATGATGACGCCGCGCTCGCGCTCGACCTCCTCCGAGGGGAACTCGCTCTCCAGCAGAAGTTCGTACACGAGTCCCAGGGCGGCGGGCAGGTCCTCCAGCACCACGCGCGTCGTCACGCGCAGGCTGTCGTGGCTCGTGGAGGCGTTGATCGACCCGCCGAAGAGGTTCCCCAAACGCGCGATCTCGAACAGGTCGCGGCGCGTGGTGCCCTTGAAGAGCATGTGTTCGATGAAGTGCGTGATGCCGCAGTCCCGCTCCGCCTCGTGGCGGCTGCCGGCCGCCACCATCGCGTGGATGGCGACGGAGGTGCTGTCGGGCCGGTATTCGTGGACCAGGCGGATTCCGTTCGCAAGCGTTCGGCGGGACAGGTGGTGCATCGGGGCTCCCTCGGGGGCGCACCTCCTCGCGGTCCCGCGCGGGGGTTGTCAAAGGCAAAGCCCGCGATTGCACTCGCCCGGCGGCTACGGCCCGGGCATCCTCGCGCCATGAGTCGCGCGAAGCCACCGAATCTGCATCTTCCCGAATCCATGCGCTACGACTGCGTGCAGTGCGGGCGCGGCTGCATGGACGCGTGGGAAATCGAGGTCGATGCCGAGTCCGAAGACCGGCTCGCGGGAATCGACCTTCCCAGCTACCAGCAGCGCGGAACGTCGCAGCCTCCGATCCAGGACAGCGCCTATGGCGACGGCACGCGCGTTCTCTGCCGCGAGGGCGGCTCCTGCACGTTCCTGCGCGACGACAAGTTGTGCGCGCTTCACGCCGCGCTGGGTCCGGAACAGAAGCCCCGCACCTGCATCGACTTCCCCTTCCGCTTCGTCGAGACCCCGGCAGGCGCATACGTGGGCCTGAGCTTCGCCTGCACCGCCGTGTTGCAGGACCACGGCCGGCCGCTGGCGGAACAGTGGGAGTCCATTGCGGAGGGCTACCGCGAGTCCGTCCACGTTCGCGGCGGACGCGGGAACCCCAAGCTGACGGGTCGGATCGAGATCGCGTTCGACGCCTGTCTGGCCCTGGAAGCCGTACTGGACGAAGTCCTCGCGATCCCCGGCGTTCCCCTCTCGAAGCGCCTCCTGGTCCAGAGCATGTTTCTCGACGTCGTCGTCGAGGCG
>JAJFLJ010000245.1 GCA_021772755.1 Candidatus Sumerlaeota bacterium | reverse complement strand
CGGGGCCCTGGAGGCTACCTTGGAGAGTCAATGCCGCGCGAGGCCGGAGAATTCGGCCCCGTGCCGGGCACTGTCGGCCAGATTGCGGGGAACGATATGTCGATATCGGATGAGAGGGAAACGGTCGTCGTCCTGCTGGCGCTGGGAAACCCCAGCGAGGCGGTCTCCCTCGAAAACCACCTGAACGAACGCTTCCCCGGCGCCATGGAGATCTACCGCGCGCCCTCGGGCTTCGACGCCATGAGCCTGGCGATGAACAAGCCCCGCATCGTTCTCCTGGACCAGCGCCTGCCCGACGTCATGGGACTCGACATGATCGATCCCATCCGCGACCAGATCGGCCCCGACAACTATCTGATCTTCATCGGCGGGTCCGGCAAGGCCGGCATGCGCCCCGGCATGCGCGACGAAGCCCTGAAGCGCGGCGCCTCGGCCATCTGCGACCGCCCCATCGACGTCGAGTGGCTGACCCGCATGATCAAGCAGCTGCTCTTTCCCGAAGTCCCCGAGCACCCCCACCTGCACGGTCTCGAACTGCTCGACCTCATCCAGATGTTCCACCAGAAGCGCTGCGACCGCACCATGCGCATCTTCGCGTTCGACGGTCGCGTGGGCTCCATCTACATGAGCAAGGGGGAGATCACCCACGTCGAGGCCGGCGCCATGCAGGGCTTCTCCGCCGTTCTCGACCTGATGCGGTGGACCGAGGGGCGCATCCTGGTCTACGACGCGCTCCTCTCCTCCGAACGCACCAACCATTCGCCCACGATGCACCTCATCATGGACACCGCCCGCATGATGGACGAGTCCTCCCCCTCGGGCGAGGAACCGATGAACGCGCTCGACGCGATGGAATCGGGATTCATCGAGGAATCCTCGCCCGGCGCCGCCGGAGCCGCCGCGCCCTCGGGAAACGCCACGGACCGCTCCGTCGATCTCAGCGACGACATGCTCAGCATCCCCGCCCTCGACCTCGACCTCGACTTCGACACCTAACCCGGGACAGACACCTTCCCGGCTGCTTTCGAGTCATCCATCGAAGACCGTTCGTCCACGCGTCCTCAGTTCTCAGGGCTCCGAAGCGAGTAAGCCGTGCCTGTCCCGCATTACGACTATCTCAAGCATGAACCGACCATTTGCCGGGTGCTGATCGGCATGGCGATTCTCATCCTCCTTGTGCACTGCTTCGAAGTCAAATCCCAATGCTCGGCTCTGAGCGAGCTGTCCGCCGAATACGAGAGGGGAGCGGTCCCGGAGGGGACCGAAGTGTCCTATTCGAGAGGACTTGTCATGCTGAGACCGGGGGCGGATGGCTTCGTTCTCAATGTAGCCCAAGAGGGGCGCCCGGTAATTTCATGGAGCGAGAGCGAAGAGGCCGAGTTGTCGTTCCGTTTCGTCGCCAGCAGTCTGTTCTGGCCGTTCATCATGGCGATCGCTCTTTTTCTTCTGCTCCTCAAGGCAAAGAGAAAGCCCGGGCTCTATGCCGGTGCGACGTTTTCGGTCTTCCTGGTGGCAATCTACTGGTTCTTGCTTGTTTTGACGTAAGCGACTTGGCCGATGCCAGACGGCTGGAAAGGGATCGCAAGGGCAAGGCTATGAAGAGCGATGATCGAATGAACTGGGACAAGATGCGCAGGCGGTCGCATCAAGAGATTCTCGAGCGCTACGGGACATGGTGGGAGCGCGACGATTCGCTGGAGCTCGCGAATCTGCTGGACGACCGCGAGTCGCGGGATTTCCGCATTTCGATCCAGGAACTCTTTCATGTCGCCGCCGCACTTGCGCCGGGAACGAGATGCCTGAATCTGCTGTTGGACCGCGGAGCCGAAATCCCGCGTCATGAGGAGGATATCTGGCCAATGCCCCGGTGGGATGTCGGCGAGCAGCACGGGAATCTACGCGGCGTCGACGACCCTCTTGCCAGTTGCCTCGAAGGCATGTACGCGGCAGACGGCAGAATCATCGTGTCGAAAGTCTTGTGGTTCATCGAGAGGAACGCCGATGTGAGGGCCGCATTGGGCGATCTCCTGGGATCCTGCCTCTTTTCTGCGGAACAGACCATGCTCTTCATGCTGATGCTCTGCGCGTCGCCGGACAGAGAGCGCCTTCAGGGCGAGGGCGAACTCTATAGTCTTGCGGTGAATTGCAAGTCGGTGCAGCTGTTGATCTGCGCGGAGGTGGATGTCAACGCGACGTTGGAGTGGGACGCCACCCCACTGCACCGGGTGATCGATAAGGACTTCGAGGATTCGTTCGAAGCGTTCAAGGCACTGCTGGATGCCGGAGCCGACATCACCAGGAAGGGGAGAGTGGGGAATTCGCTGCTGCATGAGGCCATCGAACAATCGGACTGGGAAGTGTTCGACTTTCTGATCGATCTTCCGGGGTACGACATCAATCAAAGGAACGACGCGGGGCAGACTGTCTTGCAGATTCTCGAGGAGCCGTATGCCCATGAGATTTGGCCAAAGAATCTGCTCTACGTGGAAAAGCTGCGAAAGCGCGGCGCGGAATAGGTGCGGAACGCGGAGCGGCGCGACGGAAGACGCGTTGCCGGGGGAGAGGTTCGTCAGTCGTTCCGCGGTTTTTCGCCGACGGCGATGACGCTGTTGTGGGAGTGGAACGGGACGCGTTCGAGGAGTTTCACGAGGGGGACGAGCAACTCGAAGAGTCTCATCTGTCCGGGACCGAGGGTGCGCTTGCGGAGCAGTTTGCCGGAAACGCGCCAGCCCAGGCCGCCAACGCGGTTGAAGCCCCAGACCTTGCGGACCTCGAAGCCCGCGCTCTCCAGCTTCGCGGCGAGCGACTTCTTCGTGTAGCGGCGGAAGTGGCCGAGTTCCTCGTCCACGCCGGTGAAGTTCGTCGGGTCGTTGGGGACGAGGATGATCGCCCGGCCGCCGGGTTCCAGGGCGTCGTACATGTTCCTCAGCGCGGCGGCGTCGTCCTCGATGTGTTCGACGACGTTGAGGCTGATGATGGTGTCGAAGGGCTTTTTGCCGGCGGCGGCGCGAAGCTGCGCGGGATCGAGGAGGTCGAGCTTGCGGACGGAGAAGTTCGCGAGGTGGCCGTAGGCCTGTTCGAGGCGCTCGACGTAGAAGTCCTCGAGATCGACGGCGACCAGGCGCTTGCGGTCGAGCATCATCTCCGTGAGGTTTCCGATGCCGCAGCCGGCTTCGAGCACGTCGTCGCCGACCCAGGGTTCGATCTGGGCGAAGAGCCAGCGGTTGAACCTGCGGGCGCGGCGAACGGCCTGGAGAATGAGAAAGCCGCTGTGGTCGGCGTAGATCGGATCGAAGTAGCGGTAGCGCAGCATGGCGACAAGCGCCATGACGGCGTCCTTCGGGCCGATCTTCTTGCCTTCGGCGTAGCTGCGCCCGCGATAGGAGATGGGGACCTCGTAGATGCGCGCGCCCCAGCGGGCGAGCTTCGCCGTCAGCTCCGGTTCGAGATCGAAGCCGTTGCTGCGAATCACGAGACGCTTCAGGATGTCGGCCCGCACCAGCTTGTAGCAGGTCTCCATGTCCGTGAGGTTCAGGTCGTTGAAGACGTTGCTGAGAAGCGTCAGCATGCGGTTGGCCATCGTGTGCCAGAAGAACATGGCGCGGCGGTAGCCACCCGTCAGGAAGCGCGAGCCGAAGACGGCGTCGGCGATGCCTTCCTGGACGGGAAGGAGGAGCTTCTCGTACTCGGCGGGGTCGTACTCGAGATCGGCGTCCTGGATGATGGCCCAGTCGCCGGTCATCCTGCGGATGGCGGTGCGGATGGCCTTGCCCTTGCCGCCATTGCGCTTGTGAAAGACGAGTTGAACCGTTTTCGGGTTGGCGCGGGCGAACCCGGCGAGGAACTCGCGGCTGCCGTCGGTCGAGCCGTCGTCGACGAAGACGAGCTCGCGCTGGCAGGGGAGGGGAGCGGCCATGACGCGGCCCAGCAGGTTCTCCAGCGTCCGGATTTCGTTGTAGACCGGAATCAGGATGCTGAGTTTCTCGATGCGTGTGGGGCGCGAACCGTCGCTCATGGCGGCTTTCCAGACCTGATTGGGAGAGGGGCAACGTCGCCGCCGATCCATTGCGAGGCAACCCGGAAAGTGAGCAGAACCAGTGGATTAGGGCGGCCTTTTTCCTTGCCGTCATGGCGTTCCGGGCGGAGGCTTCGGGAGAAAGTCAATTGAGGGAAAAAGGGTATGCCCGTGTCCCGATCCAATCATCGCAGAGCACTCCGACTCCTCGTTCTCCCCTTGGCGGTTGCCGCGCTTGCGGCGGCCCAGGAGGACCCGGCGAGCCCGTTCGCCGCTTCGGACGATCCCTTCGCGGCGGAATCCCCCTTCAGTGGGGAGGCTCCCACGGGACTCGGAGAGTCTCCTTTCGCTTCGGACGCCTCGCCCTTCGCGTCCCAGGCCGATCCCTTCGTCGATGCGGCTCCGGGCCAGCAGACGACAACCGACAACCCCTTCGGCAACGCGCCCGATCCCTTCGCGGCCGGTGCGGGGAACCCGTTCGGTTCGCCCGGCGGCGAGCCTGCGGCA
>JAJFLJ010000244.1 GCA_021772755.1 Candidatus Sumerlaeota bacterium | reverse complement strand
CAAGGTCATGGCGGCCGACAAGTGGGGGAAGCACAAGACGGGGTGGCAGCTGGCCACCATCATCACGTCGCTTGTCTATCTCTCGGCGCGCGAGTTCCTTCGCGCCGAAGGCCTTTGGGACCGCCCGCTGCCGAACGGCATGCAGGCCGAGGCGATTTCGCTGATTCTGCTGAACGTCCTGCTGGCGATCGCGACGACGCTCACGGTGCTGTCGGGCGGTCTCTATCTGGTCAGGAACCGTTCGCTGCTGCGCGAGAACGGCTGAACCGCGCGAAGAGAAACGCCCCGCCGCTCCAGACCGCGAACCCCGCCGCCAGACCCGCCCAGTTCGCGAGCAGGTCGTCCCACCCCGCCGAACGGTCCGGCAGAGCCACCTGGCGCCACTCGGTGTAGAGCGCCCACCCGGCGGCCAGAGACAGAAAGACCGCCACCGCCCATCGCCGGACGTTTCCGCGAAACGCGATTCCGGCCAGTACCCCGCCGAATCCCGCGAGGATACCGAAGGGGACGTTGAGAAGAAAGTGCTGGTACAGGTCCCAGGACTCCGGTCGGAAGTCGCGGACGGGCTGGGGAACCCAGGCTTGGACGAAGTCGTTTCGGCGGACCGCCGTTTCCATCTGGGCGATGGAGGTTCTCGGGGCGGTCGTCAGCGCGTGCCCCGCGGCGATCAGCCCTGCGAACAGGAGCGTCAGCCCCAGCAGCGGCAGGGCTCTCCGAAAGTCGGAGACCGAGACCCGGAAGGGAAATGTCATGTCGGGAACCCCGCTTTCGCCTGCCACACGACCGCCGAAAAGCGTCGGCGGTTTGACGCTTCAGGGGCCCCGCGCCGAAATTCCCGTTTGCGCTGGCGCGGAGGAAGGCAAAGGTAGGACTACCAGTCCCCGAAAAGCGAGCAATTTCATGAGAATCGCCAAAACCCTGACCGGCGCCGCCCTTGCCCTCTTCGCCGTCACCGGATCGCCCGCCATGGCCCAGGAACCCGTCCCCGTCTTCGACATGCACTCCGACATTCTGCTGCGGGTCATCGACAACGACGTCGATATGGGCATGCCTCCCGAGTGGACCCAGGCGACCATTCCCACCATGCGCGCCGGGCACGTGAAGAACCAGGTGCTTTCCGTCTGGGTGAATTCCAACAACGTGACCGGCCTGGACGCGACGCAGCGCGCGCTCCGGATGATGGACCTGTTCGAGGAGCAGGCCGCCAGATATCCCGAGTCCATCGCCCTGGCGCGAAGCGTCGAGGAGGCCGATGCCATCGCCGGGTCCGGTCGCATCGCGATGTGGCTCTGGCTGGAGGGCGGCGCGCCCATCGCCGACGACCTCGCGATGCTGCGCACGTTCCACCGCCTCGGCGTTCGCGGCATGACACTGACGTGGATGAACAACCTGAACTGGGCAGGCGCCTCCACCGACAAGGAAAACCCGGAGATGGGCCTGACGGATTTCGGGAAGGACGTCGTCCGCGAAATGAACCGCCTGGGCATCGTCGTCGATGTCAGTCACGTCTCCGAAGCGACGTTCTACGATGCGCTGGAGGTCACGACGAAACCGGTCGTCGCGTCCCATTCCAGCTGCCGCGCGCTTTGCGACCATCCGCGCAACCTGTCCGACGACCAGTTGCGCGCCCTCGCGAAGAACGGCGGCGTGGCCGGCATCAACGCCCTGCCATCCTATCTTTCCACGGCGTGGGAACCGGCGTGGGACGAGACGGAGGAGAAGCTTTCGGAGCAGATCGCCGACGTGCTCGAGAATCACGGCGGCGACAGGAGCGATCCCCTCTATCGCGAGCAGCGCCGCCAGCTGATCCAGGCCAACCTGCCGGAGGACTCCCGCGTCACGCTGGACACGTATCTCGACCACATCGAGCACGCCATCGAGATCGCCGGCTGGGAACACGTCGGGCTCGGTTCCGACTTCGACGGCATCTGGGCGTTCCCCGTCGGACTGGAAAAGGCGTCGATGTGGCAGAACGTGGCCGATGGCCTTCGCAAGCGTGGCCACGGCGAGGACGTTATTCGCGGCATCATGCACGACAACGTGCGGCGGGTCTTTCTGGAAGCGGTCGACGGCGCGGAGTAGCGTCTCCCCGCCCACGGTTCATGCACGAAAACGGCCCGGAGCGAATGCTCCGGGCCGTGTCGTTTTCGGGAACTGCGAACGCCGCAGGGTCGTCAGTTCTGCTCGGACTGTTCCGCGCTCTGGCCGACGTTGACGCGGCGGAAGCCGGTCAGCGTCAACTTCGCGCCGACGCCCTTGCCGAGACCGTCGACGAACTGCATCACCGTGACGGAGGAGTCCTTCGCGAAGGCCTGGTGGACGAGGCAGTTGTCCTTGTAGAACGCCTTCACCTTGCCGTCGACGATGCGGGGGATGATGTTCTCGGGCTTGCCTTCGTTCTTCGCCTGCGCCGCGTAGATCTCGCGCTCGCCCTCGATGACCGAGGCGTCCACTGCGTCCTCGTCGAGGAACGGCGGCGAGAAGGCGGCGATGTGCATCGCGACGTCGCGCAGCCCTTCGGCGACTTCGCCCGTCTTCGCCGCGTCGAGTGCCTCCGCCTTCGCGGAAACCAGAACGCCGATCTTGCCGGGGGGGTGAAGGTAGGCGGCGACGACGTCGCCCTCGAGGGCGGCGTAGGCCGAAAGCTCGATCTTCTCGCCGATCTTCGTGCGGATCTCGTCCACGGCGGTCTTCGCCGTCCGGCCGTCCGGCAGGGTCTTCTCCGCCGCATCGGCGAGCGTGTTGGCTCCGCCGTTCAGACCGGCGTTGGCGATGTCCTGCACCAGCTGCGAGAACTCGTCGTTGCGTGCGACGAAGTCCGTCTCGCTGCCGAGCAGGGCCACGGCGCCGCGTCTGGAGTCGGCGGAGACGGCTGCGGCGACGAGGCCTTCGGCCGCGGTGCGGCCCTCGCGCTTGGCGGCCTTCACCGCGCCGCGCTCGCGCAGCACCTTGATCGCCGCGTCCAGATCGCCGCCGGACTCTTCCAGCGCCTTCTTGCATTCCGACATCCCGATACCGGTCTTGTCGCGCAGTTCCTTGACCTGAGAGGCCGCAATCTTCACTGTCATCGTTCGCGTCTTCCTTTTCGGTCGGGTATTGAGGGTCAAAAGAACGCCCCCGAGGAAAGTCAGGGGCGGTTGCCGGTCTGCCGTTCCTACTCCGTGACGGAGGGGGGCGGCGCGGGGGGCGGCGCCGTGGGCGCCGCGGCTTCGGGAGCGGGCGGCGCCGATGCGGCCACACCGACCGGTTCGGCTGCTGCCTGTTCCGTTCCCTCGTAGACGGCGAAGCGCGCTTCCAGCTCGCTTGCGCTCAGGGCCTGGCGGTCGCCGCCCTCGGCGCTGGTCTCGCCGCCGGCGTCCATCTCGCCCTCGGACACGGTCATCTGGCCTTCGCGCACGGCTTCGCACACCGCGCCGCACATCAGCTTGATGGAGCGGATGGCGTCGTCGTTGCCGGGGATGACCCAGTCGATGTCGTCGGGATCGCAGTTGGTATCCACCACCGCCACGATCGGAATGCCCAGCTTGCGGGCCTCCTGGATGGCGATCTGCTCCTTGGAGGGGTCCACGATGAAGATGATGTCGGGCATCTTGTTCATCTTCTTGATGCCGTTGAGGTTCTTGCGCAGGGCTTCCATCTCGCGGGAGAGGGCGGCCTGCTCCTTCTTGACGTACTGGTTGATGGAGCCGTCCTCGAACATCTTCTCGAGTTCGAGAAGGCGGAGCACGGACTTGCGGATGGTCTTGAAGTTCGTCAGCAGTCCGCCGAGCCAGCGGTTGTTGACGTAGTGCATGCCGCACTCGTCGGCACTTTCGCGAACGATGTCGCGCGCCTGCTTCTTGGTGCCGACATAGAGGACCTCGGCGCCCTGGGCCACGCCCTCGCGGATGAACCGGGTGGCGTCGCGCAGAAGACGAAGGGTCTTCTTCAGATCGACGATGTAGATGCCGTTGCGCTCGGTGTAGATGTACGGCTTCATCTTGGGGTTCCAGCGACGGCTCTGGTGGCCGAAGTGGACGCCCGCTTCCAACAGCTGCTTCATGGTAACGCTGGACATGAGGCGATCTCCTTCTTTCGCGGTTTGGCCTCCGCTTTCGTCAACCGGCATCCGGCTTCGAACCCGCCTCACAGGCCGAAGACCCCGGAACGCCGTCGGAAAGCGTGTGGAATCAGTTCTTTACAGCCGGGCCGACTTCGCCAGACTGCCCCAATGGGGCGCGCTGTGTAGGGGAGCCCCGGGGGATTTGGCAAGGGGAATCGGGGGCGACAGGGAGCCCCCGGGCTACGAAGCGGGGACCGAGTTCTCCCGAAACCAGGACGCCAGTTCCTCTTCCGTCAGATCGCCGCCTGCCAGCGCGAGGAACGTCTCCACGACATCCGTCTCCGCAGCCGTTACCCGGCGACCGTTGAGCTCCAGAAAGAGCGCACCGGCAACGAACGCCGTTCGCTTGTTTCCGTCCAGAAAGGGATGATTCTTGGCGATACCGAAACCGTACGCCGCTGCGAGCGCCGCAGTATCGGGGTCGCCATAGTTCTCCAGATTCCGAGGCTTTGCCAGGGCCGATTCGAGCAGGCCCATGTCCCGAACGCCTGCCGATCCGCCGTGTTCGGCGACCTGCTCGGAGTGAATCGCAAGGACCAGTTTCAGTGAAAGCCAGTGCCGACTCACTTCGCCAGCTCGCGCAGCGAATTGCGGTAACGCTTCATGATATCGCGGGCGGCTTCCATCTCCTCCTCGAACCCGGGATCGTAGGCCGTCAGTTCATAACCGGTCGGGGTCCGAACCAGGCTGAGAGAATCGCCCTTCTCGACGTTGAGACCGGCCAATACCTCCTTGGGCAGAACGACGCCCGCCGAGTTGCCGACCGTGGTGACCTTGACCTTGAGAGTGCCCATCGTGCGCCCCTTTCATTGTAATCTTCGTTATAACGAGACGGTTCGTCAACCCCAACAACCGGGCTTTCTGCGGAATCGCGGATTGCCTCCCGCCCGGCCCCTTCCCGCTTGCACCCCGCTTTCGGCCATCTCGACGATTCGCGCCGCTTCGCCAGAGGCGCAGTTGCCACCAAGGACCGCAAAACAATGGCTGAAAAGATTCTCTTCACCTCCGAGTCCGTCTCGGAGGGTCATCCCGACAAGGTCTCCGACGCGATTTCCGACGCCGTGCTGGACGCCTGCCTGGCCCAGGACAAGAACTCCCGCGTCGCCTGCGAGACCTTCGTCTCCACCGGCCTTGCCGTCGTCGGCGGCGAAATCACCACCACCGCCACGTTCAACGTGAAGCAGATCGTCCGCGACACCATTCGCCGCATCGGCTACACGGACCCCGAATGCCGATTCGACGCCGACTCCTGCGCGGTGCTCGACGCGCTCGGCACGCAGAGCCCCGACATCGCCATGGGCGTGAACCGCAAGGACCCCAAGAACCAGGGCGCCGGCGACCAGGGCATGATGTTCGGCTTCGCCTGCGACGACACGAAGGAGCTCATGCCCCTTCCGATCCTTCTCGCGCACAAGCTCACCAAGCGCATGGCGGACCTTCGCCGCAAGGACGAGAAGAAGGGCATCAAGCGCCTTCGTCCCGACAGCAAGAGCCAGGTCACCGTCGAGTACCAGGACGGTCGCCCCGTCCGCATCGACACCGTCGTCATCTCCACACAGCACCACCCCGACTTCAAGATGAAGGACCTCAAGGACTTCATCCAGAAGGAAGTCATCGACCCCGTGCTTCCGAAGAAGCTCGTCACCGGGAAGGTGAAGTACCACATCAACCCGACGGGCCGTTTCGTCGTCGGCGGACCCCACGGCGATTCCGGCCTGACGGGCCGCAAGATCATCGTCGATACGTACGGCGGCATGGGATACCACGGCGGCGGCGCGTTCAGCGGCAAGGACCCGTCGAAGGTGGACCGCTCGGCCGCGTACGTCGCGCGCTGGCTGGCGAAGAACGTCGTCGCCGCGGGCCTGGCGACGCGCTGCCACATCCAGCTCAGCTACGCCATCGGCGTCGCCCAGCCCACGTCCATTCTCGCCAACACCGAAGGCACCGGCACCGTGTCGGACGCCGAAATCGGACGCATCATCCGCAAGACGGTGGACCTTCGCCCCCGCGCCATCATCGAGCGTCTCGATCTGCTGCGCCCCATCTACAGCAAGACCGTCGCATACGGCCACTTCGGCCGCGAGCTTCCCGAGTTCACTTGGGAGAAGACCGACCTCGCCGCAGCCTTCAAGAAGGCCGCGAAGTAGCACGACCCGCGACAACCGCTCCGATATCCGATCCCCGGTCCCGAATTCGCGACCGGGGATTTCGCGTTTCGAAAGGACTCCGAAATGAACCAGGCCGACCTGCTGCGCGAACTTCCCGGGCGCTACGATGCCCTGATCGCCCGCGCCCGCGAACTGGCGGGTCCGCTGAGCGGCTCGCGACTGACGTGGTCGCCGGACGACGAGACCTGGAGCGCCGCGCAGGTTCTCGACCACGTTTCGCAGACCGTCGAAGGGTATCTCGCGAAGATGCGACCGGCGCTCGCGAAGGCTCCGCGAACCGACTCGCCCGAGAGCGTTTCGATGAAGGGAGGGCTTGCAGGCGCGCTGATCCTCAAGACGCTCCTGTCGCCAAAGCGCCGTCGCCTTCCCGCTCCCCGCGCGTTTCGGCCGGTGCCGGGTACAGGTGACGCGCTCGCCCGTTTCGAGGCCGCCCATCGCGGGCTTGTCGATGCGATGTCGGAGTTCGCCGACCGCGACTGGTCCAGGGCCATGTTCGGCACACCCGTCAGCCCGCTTTTGCGCGCCAGCGCGGTCCAGGCATTTCTGATTCACGCGGTGCACGCCGAGCGGCACCTCGGACAGCTGGAACGGCTTCTTGCGCGCCAGGACTTCCCCGGCGCGTGACCGTCGCGAAGGGTGGCCGCCGTCCCGTGCGCCCCTGGGCTTTTGCTTGCCAACCGCCGGGCTCCGGTCCAACCGTCGGCTTCGTGGATTGACCGCACGTCAGGAGCCGCCGCCATGGGCGTCTATGCGCACGCGACACACGTCTATGTTCCCGACAACGACACCGGCCGCGTCATCGCCGGCGCTCTGCTCAAGAGCACCCAGGCGCTCGTCATCAGCAAGCCCTACGGCAAGTGGATCAACGTCTACCTGGAGATGGGCCTTTCCTACAAGGATTGCGTCGAGTTCCCCACCGCCGCCCATATCGAACTGAACGTCTACAACAGCGAGGGGTTCGACGTCCGTCTCTTCGCCCAGGACCGCCTCGCGTTCATGTACGAGAACGGCGCCGGCGACGTGGGCGAGGAGGAGGAGCAGCTGATGGAAATCGCTGCGGACCTCTGGGAGAAGGAAAACCCCGACGCGGCGAAGGCGGCGTCGGAATCGATCCGGTCGCGCGTCGAAGGGTCGAAGGCGGACGGTTCGAAGTCCGCCGCAGAGCCGGGCAAGGAGGCGCTCGGATTCTTCGGCCTCGCCGAATCCGAACAGCAGGAGTGGGTGAAGAAGTCCGGAGCCGCCGAGGAGGACGAGGAAGCCCCGGCGAAGGCCGCGGACTTGTGGGCGAAGGAGAATCCCGAAAAGGCCGCCGCCGCAAAGGCCGCCGCCGCGTCCGCTTCGGACTCCGTCAGCGAAGCCGCCGAGGCGGGCGACGACGCGGCTCCGGGATTCTGGGGACTTCCGCAGGACGCGCAGGAGAAGTATCTGCAGCAGGCGCGCGATTCAGGCGTCTTTCGAAAGTACGTTTCCGATTCGCAGACCGAGGAGGAAGTGCCCTCCTGCGAACCGTTCAAGCCCTACCTGCCCGAAGGCACGCTGCCGGGCGATTTCCACCGGCTGCTCGGCGCGATGCAGGGCCGCCTTCACGGCGCGCCGACGGACGAGGCGGAGAAGGCGCTCCTCGAAAAGTGGATGGACGGCAAGTGCCACTCCGACAAGGCGGAGGACTACGTCGCCGCCATCGCCCGGTTCTTCGGACTGAAAGGCAGCCTCTGGAGCATGGAGAGCATCACCGCACAGATGGCCGACAAGATCGCCCACCGCATCGTCGCACTCGAACATCTCGAAAAGGCCCCGAACCCGGCCTGACGCGAAACGCACCGCACACGACAACAGGGGAGACAGCATGTCCGCCATCGAAAACAGAATCGAAGAACTCGGCCACCGTGTCCCTGCGGCGCCGAAACCGGTCGCCGCGTACATCCCCGCGATTCGCACCGGAAACCTCGTCCTGACCAGCGGCCAGTTGCCGATGGCGGAGGGGAAACTGCTGGCCACCGGCTGCGTCGGCGATGGCGGGTTGACGGTGGCGGAGGGCGCGGACCTCGCGCGCACGTGCCTGCTCAACGCGCTTGCCAGCGTGAAGGGCGTGATCGGCGATCTCGACCGCATCGTGCGCGTCGTGCGCATCGTCGTCTACGTGCAGTCGAAGGACACGTTTCACGACCAGCCGAAGGTGGCCAACGGCGCCTCGGAGTTCGCGCAGGCGGTCTTCGGGGAGGCCGGCGCGCACGCGCGTTCCGCGGTTGGCGTCAACGCGCTGCCGCTCGACGCTCCCGTCGAAGTGGAACTGACCGTCGAAGTGGCGGATTGAACCGGACAACCAACGAACCAGGACGGGAACAGATGAGATACACCGCATGGATTCCGGCTGTCGCGCTGACGGCCCTGCTGGGCGGCTGCGGCGGAGACGCCGACCGCACCACCTCTTCGGACGAAGGCGCGTCGTCTAAGGCGGAGACCGGAAAGAAGACGTTCCGGTTCGCCCTTGGCGCCGATCCGCCGGACCTCGATCCGAGCCACGCCGCCGACATCGCCAGCATGAACGTTCTGCGCAACACGTTCGAGCCGCTTCTCCGCATGGCCGACGACGGGTCGGTGATGCCCGGCGCCGCCGACACGTGGGAGCACGACGGCACATACACGACGTGGACGTTCCACCTCAATCCCGACGCGAAGTGGAGCAACGGCGATCCCCTCGTCGCCGGCGACTTCGTCTATGCCGTCGAGCGCATCCTCACGCCCGAGACCGGCGCCGCCATGGGCATGATGGTCTACACCTTCCTGAAGGGCGGCCAGGAGTACTTCACCGGCAGCGAACGCAACGCCGATCTCCTCGGCATCGAAGCCATCGACGATCACACGCTGGAGATCACGCTCGAAAACCCGACGCACTACTTCCCCAGCCTGCTCTCGCACCCCGCGTGGTATCCGCTGCACCGCGCGACGGTCGAGGCGCACGACGACTGGAACACCAGGCCGGAAACGTTCGTCGTCAACGGCCCCTTCGTGCCCGAGAGGATCGAGCCGAAGAGCCGCCTGATCGCGAAGCGCAATCCCTTCTATCACTCGCCGGACGAGATATTCTGGGAGAAGGTCGAGTTCCACTACATCGAGGAGACGCCGACGGAACTCGCCGCCTACGAGGCCGGCGACATCGACCTGACCAACACCGTCCCGAACCGCGAGGCGCTCGAACTGATGAAGCGCCCCGACTTCATGAGCTCGCCGCTGCTCTGCGTCTACTTCGTCACGTTCAACACGACCAGCGGCCCCTTCGCCGATCCGGCGCTGCGCAAGGCCTTCAGCCGCTCCATCAACCGCAAGCTCATCGCCGAACGCATCGTCCGCCGCGGCGAACTCCCGTCGACGGGCTACATCCCCCGCGGAATGCTGCTGGAGGACGGTCGGGACTACCGCGACGCGGCGCCCGCACTGCTCCACCCGGAGGACTACGAGGGCGAGGTCGCGGAGGCGAAACGGATTCTCGCCGAAGCCGGCTACGGAAGCGGCAAGTCGGTCCCGCGCATCGAATATATCGTGAACACCGATCCGGTGCACCTCGACATCGGCCAGACGCTGCAGAACTTCTGGAACACGAATCTCGGCGCCACCGTGGACATCCAGAACGTCGAGTGGGGCGAGCTGCTGAAGGCGATCCGCTCGCACGACTTCGTGTGCGCGCGCTCCTCGTGGGTGGGCGACTATCTCGATCCGCTGACGTTTCTGGAGATCTTCGAGACCGGCCACGAGAAGAACGGCGCGGGCTACTCCAGCGAGAAGTACGACGGTCTGCTGGCGAAGATCCGCACCGAGTCCGACCCCGACAAGCGTCTGGAGTACATCGTCGAGGCCGAACGCCTGATCGTCGTGGAGGACTGCATCATCGCCCCCATCTACGAATACAACTCGCCGGTGCTTCTGAGGCCGGACACCAGGAGCATCATCCAGACGCCGCTGGCGGGCGTCGACGTGACGCGGGGCTGGCGCGAGTAGAAGCGGCGGAGGAACTGCGGAACACGAGGGTCGGCGCGAAGCCGACCCTTTTTCTTTGCGAAGGCTCCGTCAGGTACTGAAGCGGAAGTGCATCACGTCGCCGTCCTGGACGACGTATTCCTTCCCCTCGATGCGCAGCTTGCCGGCCTCCTTCGCCCCCGCCTCGCCGTTGCACGCGACGAAGTCCGCGTAGGAAATCGTCTCGGCGCGGATATAGCCGTGCTCGAAATCCGTGTGGATCACGCCCGCCGCTTCCGGGCCCTTCGCGCCCTGCCGCACCGTCCAGGCGCGAACCTCCTTCGGGCCGGCGGTGAAGTAGCTCATCAGGCCGAGCGCCGCGTATCCCTTGTGGATCACCTGCTCCAGACCGCTTTCCTCCACGCCCAGCTCCTTCAGGAACTCCGCGCGCTCCTCGTCGCTCAGACCGGCCATCTCCTCCTCCACCTTCGCGCAGAGCACCACGACCTCGTCGCCGCGTTCCGCCGCCAGTTCGCGCACGCGCTTGACGTGGTCGTTCTCCTCCAGCAGGGCGGCTTCGTCCACGTTCGCCGCGAAGATCACCGTCTTGCCCGTCAGGAACGTCATCTCCCGGGCGAGCTGCCGGTACGTCTCGTCGTCCTTCTCCGGCCAGGCGCTGGCGGGCTTGCCTTCGCCGAAGTGGTCGAGCATGCGCTTCGCGAGCTCCAGCAGCGGCAGCGCCTTCTTGTCGCCGCGCGCCTGCTTGGCGATCTTGTCCATGCGCTTCTCCAGCGCCTGGTAGTCCGCCAGGATCAGTTCCGTCTCGATGATCTCGATGTCGGCCTTCGGGTTCGGCGCGCCGTTGACGTGGATGACGTTCTCGTCGTCGAAGCACCGGACGACGTGCACGATGGCGGCCGTCTCGCGGATGTTCGCCAGGAACTGGTTGCCGAGGCCCTCGCCCTTGCTGGCGCCCTCGACCAGGCCGGCGATGTCCACGAATTCGATCGAGGCCGGCATGACGCGTTCCGGCTTCACGATCTCCGCCAGCTTCCGCAGCCGGTCGTCCGGCACCGAGACGATCGCCTTGTTCGGCTCGATGGTGCAGAACGGATAGTTGGCCGCCTCCGCGTTCTGCTGCTTCGTGAGCGCGTTGAAGGCGGTGCTCTTGCCGACGTTGGGAAGACCGACGATACCGATGCTGAGAGCCATGATAGAGGTGCGATGCCAGAAGGGGGTGGGGGAGAAAACGGCCCGGCCGGACCGGCGGCAGGGGTAAGGGGGGCGGGTCCGCCGTGCCAATGGTTTTCAGGGCGCGGCGGACGTGGCTCCAGACACCCTGTCGGAGACGGATCCTCCGCTTGACGCTAGGGGGCCAAGTAGCATACTTCGCATATATCGCATGAAAGTGCACCGCCATGGAAAAGCATGTCTCGACCCGCGAACTCAAAGCCTCCCTGGGGGAGATCGTCGATTCCGTCCGCCTTCGGGGGGATCGCTACGTGATCGAGCGGCGCGGCAAACCGGTCGCCGTGCTTGTGCCGGTGGACGTCCACGAGAGTCTCCGCCGCAGCCGCCACCGACTGGCCGACCTGATGGATGAGGTGTCCGGCCGGAACAGGGACACCGATCCCGCCGATCTGGAAGCCGCCATTGAAGAGGCCGTCACGCAGGCCCGGTCCGGCGACTGATGCGGGTGGTTCTGGACACCAACGTACTGGTCAGCGCGTTCCTGAATCCCGACAGTCCGCCCGGAGCGCTGCGCGAGGCGATCCGCAGCGGGCGGCTGGAGCTGGCGTTGTCGCAGGCGATGCTCGACGAGTTGCAGCGCGTTCTGGCGTATCCGCGCCTGCGGAAGGTCGCCCGGTTCTCCGCGGACGACGCGAAGCGCTACTGCGCACTGCTCGTCGAAAGCTGCGCGTTCTTCGCGGAGACGCTCTCCATCGAACCCGTCGTGGCCGACGATCCCGACGACGACGCGATTCTGGCGACGGCCGTGGCGGCGGGCGCCGACGCGATCGTCTCCGGCGACAGGCATCTGCTCGAACTCGAAAGCCATCGCGGAATTCCGATTCTGAAACCCCGGGAAGCGGTCGAGCTGATTCGGGCGGCGGACGAAACGTAACGGCGAACGAGGCTACGCCTCCAGTTCGTGGAGAGCCGCCAGCAGGCGCTCCGTCGCGGCGCGCTGCGTGTATTCCTCCATCGCCTTCGCGCGCCCCGCTTCGCCCATTCGGCGGGCGAGTTCGCGGTCGTCCATCAGCTCCGCGATCCGGCGGGCGAGTTCCCCGGCGTCCGCCGCCAGCAGGCCGTCGATGCCCTCGCGCACGAGCGACGCGGCCGGCCCGCAAAGCCGGTTCGCGATCACCGGCTTGCCGCGCATCCACGCCTCGGCCAGCACCATGCCGAAGGACTCCGTTTCCGACATCAGCGCGAACGCGTCGCATGTGCGGTACGCCTCGCCGAGTTCCGCGTCGCCGACGCGCCCGCGATAGTCCACATGATCCGGCAGCGGACGCCCGTCCGCGTCGGGACCGATCAGCACGAACCGCACGGCGCGTCCCTCGCCGCGCAGCCGGCCGACGGCTTCCGCGACGGTGTCGTACCGTTTCTCCGGCGACTTGCGGCAAACCGACAGCACGACGAACTCCTTCGTTCCCGAGCCGTCGACTTCCGCACTCGTTCCGTCGTCCTGCGGCGGCACGACGCCCGGTCCGACGAATCGCGCATGGATTCCCATCGGACCGTAGAAGCGTTCGGCGGCGTAGGGCGTGTTCGCCAGAACGAGCTTCGCCTTTTTCAGGGCGGCGGCGTAGTGCCTCCAGTAGTAGTAGTCGTCCTCGACGTGCCAGAGCGGCATCGCGATCAGCGGCAGCGGACAGTGCTTCGCGACCATCGGGACGATGGACCAGGGAAGATTGGCGGCGACCACGAAGTCGAATCCCGGTGGCGGGTTCCTCAGCGCCCTCTTCAGAGCGGGCGAACGCGGCCCCCGCAGAAAGTCGAACAGAACACCCCAGCGCGAATGCAGGCTCTCCATCGATCGCAAGAGCGCCGCCGGCCATTCGTCGCCTGTAGCCCGTCCGATGGCGCGGTGGTCGCGCCACAAGTCGCACGTGAACTCCGCACCGTCGTTCGACGGGCGCCACGCGATGCGACGCACACGAATCCCGAGTGTGCGATGGTCCTGTGCGGGCCGGAACGGCTTCTGCACGACGATCGGAAGCTCCGTCGTTTCCGTCTGGTTCGAAACGTCGACTTTCAACTCGAAGTCGCCCGACACGTCGAAGCGTGTGGTGCCGACCGTTACCGCCGTCGCGTGCGCCGCGCTTCCCTCGATGCGCAGGACGCCGCCCCCCGCCGTGATTCCGACCAGCAGGCTCGAGCGCTTCATCGACCACCGCTCGACGCGATCGCCGGCCACTTCGGGATGATGCCACCCGCGAAACGGATGCACCGGCCCCAGACCGGAAAGCCACTTCGCCCGCTCCAGTAGCGCCCGCAGATCGAGTTCGCGCTCGTTCCACCGCTCCACTCTTCGCTGAAGAAGCTTCGCCCCGAGCGCCAGCGTCGCGCGGCCCGTCCTCTTCGCCGGGAACCGCCGCACGCGAACGCCGTTCTCGTCGCGCGTTCCGGGCTTGTGACCGTCGTGCCACTGCACGGCCCAGTGAGCGACGGGCTCGATGTCGTGGCCGGTCGTCGTCCACACCTCGACGTCGTGGCCGAGTTCCAGAAGATCGCGCCCCAGACGGCGGTGATGGATTTCGGCGCCGCCGGTCAGGTCGTCGCCCCAGCGGTACGCGACGAAGAGGAACCGAAGCGGACGTGTCATCTTTGGCGTGTGCGCCGCATCACGGGCGGCGCTTGCGCACGAAGGCGAGGAATTCGTCGGCGCTCCAGCAGTTCGCCAGGCGGTCCTTCGTCACCCAGCCCTTGCGCGCGATGCCGATTCCATAGCGCATGTGCTCCAGCATTCCCAGCGTGTGCGCGTCGGGGCTGACGCAGAGACAGCACCCTTCGTCGAGCGCGAAACGCACCAGCGTCCAGTCCAGGTCGAGTCGCGCCGGGTTGCTGTTGATCTCGACGATCACGCCTTCCGCGGCGCAGCGTCGCACGATCTCCTTCTGGTTCACGCGATAGCCGTCGCGCTTCAGCAGCAGCCGGCCCGTCATGTGCCCGAGGATCGACGTGTAGGGATTCTCCACCGCCTTCAGCATCCGCGCCGTCTGTTCCTCCTCCGTCAGGTTGAACTGGCTGTGAACGCTCGCGACAATGAACTCGAACTCCTTCAGCATCTCTTCTTCGTAGTCGAGCGACCCGTCCCCCAGGATATCCGATTCGATGCCGCGCAGCAGCCGCACGCCGCTGTCCTTCCATTCCTTGTTCACCTTGGCGATCTCGGCCCACTGCTTGCGCACGCGGTCGGGCTGAAGGCCGCCGGCGTAGGACGCCGTCTTGCTGTGGTCGCTGATGCCCATCCACCCGATGCCGTTCTGCGCCGCCCATTTCGCGTAGGCGTCGAGCGTGGGCTGGCCGTCGCTGTACTCCGTGTGCATGTGCGGAAGGCCGCGAACGTCGCCGGCCGTCACGAGTTCCGGCATCGCGCCCTTCGCGGCCGCCTCGATCTCGCCCATGTCCTCGCGCAGTTCCGGTTCGATGTACGCCAGCCCGAGATGCCGGTAGATGTCGGCTTCCTCCGTCGCGGGCAGGGACGTTTCCGACCCCTCGGGGAAAAGCCCGTATTCGCTGCTCTTCATGCCCTTGCGCTTCGCCAGGCCGCGCAGCGCCGTGTTGTGCTCCTTCGATCCGGAGAAGTGCTGGAGCGTGAAGGGAAAGTGCTCCGGCGCGACGCAGCGCAGGTCCGCCGACATCCCCGTGTCCAGAACCACGCTGGACTTCGTCGGCCCCTGGCCGGTGACGGTATCGACGCTCTCCAGCGTCGTGAAGAACTCCATCACGTCCCCGGGCTTCGTCGTGGCGCAGACGAAGTCCAGGTCCTTCGCCGTTTCGCGCCATCTCCGCAGACTTCCCGCGACCTCCACGCGTTCGACGGCGTCGTGCCCGCGCAGCGCCTTCAGGATCGGCTGTGCCGTTTCCCACGCCACGTCGATGCGGAACCGCCCGGAGTGCTTTCGCATCGACGCGATGCCCTGCACGATCTTGTCGGCGGTCTTCGCGCCGAATCCCTTCAGCTCCGCGACGCGGCCGTCGCGGCACGCCCGTTCGAGCTCTTCGACGGTCGTCACGCCGAGTTCGCCGAACACGGCGCGCGCCTTCTTCGCGCCGAAGCCGGGAATCTCCGTCATCTCCACCACGCCGGGGGGGAACTTCGCGGAGAACTCCGTCATCTCCGCGATCAATCCGTGCCGCACGAATTCCTCGACCTTCTCGGCGATGCCCTTGCCGATGCCGTCGATCCGCGTCAGCGTCCCCTCGCGCACCGCCTGCTCGACATCGACGGTCTCGTCGCCGAGCGCCCGCACGGCCTTCGTGTACGCGTTCACGCGGAACGGATTCGCGCCGTCCAGTTCCATCAGGACGGCCATCTTCTTCAACTGGTCGAGGAGCCTGGTCTTCGGAGTCACAGTCAGGTGTTGCCTTCGCCCTGGGATTCGGTCACCGTTCGCCCGATGCAAGACTCCCTCCCGACAGGTTGGCAACAGTGAACGCTTCGATTCGCACGACTCTCCTCGCGGCGGCGCTCCTTCTCGCCGCGTCCTGCGCCAGAACCCCCCGAACGTTCCCGGGCCGTCCCCTGGCGCCGCGCGTTCCCGACGCACCCGTGTCCTCGGCGCTCGGCGATCCGCGACCCTTCCGGTTCGACATCGTCGTCGAGATCGCCGTCGACGAGGTGCTGGAGGGCGCCGCCCTGCGCGCCGAGAACGAGCGCCTCGGCATCCCCGCCGACACGCCGCCCACGCTCGCGGTCTGGTCCTCCAACATGCGCGACCGCTTCGGCCAGCGCGGCGTCCGGCTGGCCGCCATCGACGAGAAGCCGACGCGCCGCGTCTTCGAGCCCGAGAACAACAACGAGATTCTCTTCTGGGACCTCGGCGGCCGACTCGAACCGGGCGCCACGTTCACCCTCTCGCGCACCTACGAGGGCACCCTGAACGAGTACCATCCCGCCTTCGACGCCGCCACCGTTCCCGCAGTGTACGACACGCTCGATCCCGTCTGGCTCTTCTACACGAAGTCCGAACCGTTCGTCGAACTCACGCCGGAGATCCGCAGAGCCTCCGCGGAGGCGCGAGGCGACGCCGCGCATCCGATGGACCGCGCGCGCTCCATCTTCCAGTGGGTGCGCGGCCACATGACGTACGTCTATCCGCCGCCGGCGCGCGGATGTCTCTCCGCGCTGGAAACCGGCAGGGGGGACTGCGGCCAGTACGCCGACCTGTTCGTCGCGCTCTGTCGCGCCGACGGAATTCCCGCGCGCTTCGTCGGCGGACTCGTGATCGTCGAATCCGGAGCCGTCGGCTCCCACGCGTGGGCCGAAATCATGATGCCAGACGGTTCCTGGTGGCCCATGGACGCGACTCACGAGCCGGAACTCGGCTTCGCGAAACTGATGACGAACAAGGCCATGGCCATGTCCGCCGGCCGCAATATTCCGCTGCCCGGGGTGCCCGGATGGGCCCGCTACGACATCGGCGAGGTCGAGGGCGGCCGCACCGACTTCATGCAGACGTACACGATGCTCGCCACCGGAGTCGAAATCTCGACGAACGTCGAACGCCGCTTCGAGACCCTGGCCGCCGACTAGCGCGGACAAGTTCCCGCGAAACGACAACGGCCGCAGGCGTTTCCGCCCGCGGCCGTGTTCGCGTTCGCCGTTGGTCCCGCCCGCCTACTTCTTGCGCGCGATGAAGTAGTCGTTTAGGATGTCGTGTTCGAGCTGCTTGATCTCGACGTTGCGGAAACCGGCGTCGGAGAGCATCTCCAGCGCCTTCTCCAGCCCCCACGCCGCCCCCAGCCCCATGCCGCCCTGGGCCAGCGACACCGACATGCAGTGCATGCAGGAGATCGTGTACACGAACGGCCCGAGAACGTGGTCCATGTTGCCGGCGACGCTGCTGGACGCGCGGATGTCCTGCATCAGGAACACGCCGTTGTTCTTCAGCGCGCGATGGATGTTGTCCAGAACCGTGTCGGGTCGCGCTTGGTCGTGGATTGCGTCGAAGGCGCAGATCAGGTCGAACCGCTTCGCATCGTCCATCTTCGCGACGTCCTGCCGAACGAAGGAAACGTTCTTCACGCCCATCTCGGCGGCGAACGCGTTGGCGTTCGCGATCGCCTCCGTCGTCAGATCGTAGCCGGTGAAGTGGCTGCTGGGAAACGCCTTGGCCATCGTGCAGAGCGACCGTCCGCTGCCGCAGCCCAGGTCGAGCACCTCGATGCCCTCCTTCAGCCGGTCGGTGATTCCGGGAATCGCTGGAAGGATCGCGCTTTCCAGGGCGGCTGCCGTCGTCTGGCCGCTTTCCTCCGCCATGACCTCGTGGAACCGGCGGTACTCCTCGTAGGGAACGCCGCCGCCCTCGCGGAAGCACTCCACGATGCGGGGCTCGATATAGCCCAGCTCCGCGACCCACTGCATCATCGCCGCCATGTTGTTGGGCGTGGCCGCGCGGGTCAGGACCGCGGCGTGTTCCTCCGGCAGCGAGTACGTCTTCGCCGCCGGGTCGTGGACGACCACCTGGCCGGTCGTCATGGCGCCGAGCCATTCGCGCACATACCGCTCGTTCAGGTTCGCTTCGCCGGCCAGACGGATGCTCGTCGCGGGCCCGATGCGGCCCATCGTGTCGAACAGACCCGTCTGGTGGCCGATGGAGATCATCAGTGCCATGGCACTGCCGTTCACGAATCCGACGAGTCGTTCGGCGAATTCGTCCGTCGAGAGCTGGGTGGGGATACACTGGTTGCACATACTCGTTCTTCTCCCTGTCGTGTCTTGCGATGTGTGATGTCCGTCGCGGCGGGGTATTCCGCCGCAACGCGAGGGGTGGCTATGAAGGTCCCGCGTCCGCGACAACCGCAAACCGGCTGTACGGCAGGTTAATGTCCGATGCGGGACGTAGGGGCTGACTGTATCCCTCAGTCCGGTCCCGAACTGTTCTCTTCGAAGACCGATTCGAGCGGATCGGGGAGCGCGTTCACGGCCGGGCGATGGTGGTCATGATCGTCGGCAGAATGACGATCACCATGATCACGGCCATGGCGGCCTCCACGGCTTCCTGCGCGCCCCTGACGACCGCGTGGCCGTCGCAGATCGCCTCGATGCGCGCCTTGTGCGTCTTGATGAACGCGCTGTCGAAGCCGTACCGGAGAAGGTCCGTCCGAAAGGCGAGAGCGGTGACGACCGCCGTGCGCGCGTCCACGTCGCCGGAGCCCTCGATCGCGTTCCGCATCCGGTCGAGCAGTTCGCTCTCCGGGCGGTGGTCGATCTCCGGATAGATCCTCTTCTCGAAGAAGAGCATCATGGTCTTTCGGTCGGCGCGCAGAATCCCGCGATCCACCAGGCACTCCGCCACGCGGTGCGCCAGGTCCTTCGACCCGGCGAACTTCGTCACCCAGTGCTCGCTGGTGCGCTCCTTCTTCGACGCCGACAGCAGCGCATGGCACTCCGCCAGCAAGGGGTCGGCGGGTCTGCTTCCGGCGCGAACGAGGGGGCGGTCCTTCGAATCGCCCGCGGTCGTGGCGTGGCCGCCAAGGAGAAGCTCCGCCAGCAGCGCCGCACCCAGCGCGATGGCAATCCATGAACCGCGGAACGTGCCTTCGCGGTCCTTCAGGATCAGCAGGATGATCTCCTCGTGGAGCATCAGCGGGGACGAACTCATGGCGAACGACCTTTCAGGAGAAATCGCGAAACTGCGGCTATTCGTCGAGCGTTTCCACGCGGTCGTCGAAGAGCGTCTTCCAGGCATCCGCATCCGCGATCGTGGCACCCATGATCGTGAACGCGTAGATCGAGTTTCCCTCGCGCGCGACGAAGAGATTCCCTGTGGGGCTTCCGCTCTCCAGAATGGTTCCGAACCGCGAGTGGTCCCCCGCGCTGTAGAACGCGCTGTCCTCCCGGAGCGTCGTTCCCGGGCCCAGCCCCAGCGCGCCCTTCATCACGTTCCACTCGATGCCGAACAGCATGTCCGCATCGGCGGGCGTCTGCTCGTGGCTGACGGTAACGACGATGTAGGGGTGGGCCAGTCCGCCGGCGTCGTACTCGTATTGGATCTTGATCGAGTTGTCGATGAGACTGGTCTTGGTGAAGGTCTCGTGGATCGGCGAGGGAACGAACCCGGTCGTGTGGGGGGCGACGTCCGCCGCCGTGACCATGAGGTCGCGGTCCGCATCGGTCACCTCCAGTTCCGTAGTTCCGACCGTCGCCAGCGTGAAGACCCCGATCCCGAGCAGGACCACGCCTCCCACGCACGGGATGACGATCGCCGCGGCGATGGCGAGAACGATCAGAACGGTCTTCTTGCGCTTCGTCATGGAAAGTCACCGGAGACCCGACCATGGGCGGGGCCGCCGGGCCGCAAGGCCATCGAATTCCGCCCCGGGCCGGAGAAAAAAAAGCCCCCGGACCTCAACATTCCTGCTGCGCCCGACGTTACCGGATGGAGAGATGGAAATAGGCGGACTACCCCCCGCTGCCAGGTCCCTTTCGGGAGACGTACAATGACCGATCGCGAAGCCGACTACAATGCACTCGTCCAGCCCCTCGAAGACCAGATGATCCGGACGATCTGGAGGATCGCCCGCGACGCCGACGACGCCGAAGACGCCATGCAGGAAGCCCTGATGACCATGTGGCGCCGGTTCGACCGAATCTCCGCCCATCCCAACCCCCGGGCCCTGATTCTGCGCATCTGCATCAACTCGGCGTGCGACGTTCTCCGCAAGAAGCAGCGCGTCCGCCGCACCGAGGAAGACGACCAACTGTACGACGACCTGCGCGATGCCATCAAGCGACCCTGCTTGACGCCGCGTCAGGCCCTCGAGTCCGCCGATCTGGAATTCGAGATCATGGCCGCCATCGAAGAACTCTCCCCCCAGCAGTCCGCAGCGGTCAGAATGCGTCTTGTGGAACGGTTCGAGTACACCGACATTGCGGCGGCGCTCGATTGCACCGAAGCGACCGCCAGAACCCATGTGGCGCGGGGCCGCCACCGGTTGCAGGAGGTTCTGGCGCACCTGGCCCCGAGACCATTTCCGAAAGCGGCGAAAGCATGACTCGCAAGGACCCCCGTGAGGCGTTCAACGAACTGGTGCGAAAGCGCCAGTCCACTCCCGTGCCGGCGGACGTGGAGGAACGCCTGCGCGCCCGGCTCCACGCGTTTCGCGAGGACCTGGAATTGCGCGACGCCAACCCGCTCCTGCCCCGGCGTCCGCGATTCGGTCGCCCTGCCGGTCGCACCGCCGCGTGGAAACCCGCGCTCGTCGCGCTTGTCGTCGTGGCCGCCGTGGCGGTCGCCCTCGCCGTCCTGACCGGCGGGTTCTGAGTCCCGCCCCAGCGCACGACCCACCACGCGAAACTCACAACGCCTCAGCCGCCCGACGCCGCGAACGCGGTTCAGAACTCCGTGGGCGGGCGGTTCTGGATGGGCGAGACGGAGTCCGAGAGGATCGTCATGCGGTCGTTCTTGGTGGCCTTCTCGAAGGCGATGACGACGGCGGGGTCGAAATGCGTTCCCGATCCCTTGCGGAGGCGGTCGAGCGCTTCGTCGGCCCCCAGCGGATTGTTGTAGGCGCGCTTGCTGGTCATCGCGTCGTAGGCGTCGGCGACGGCGAGGATGCGGCCTTCCAGCGGGCAGTCCTCGCCCTTCAGTCCGTCGGGGTATCCCTTGCCGTCCCACCGTTCGTGGTGGCTGCGGATCCACGGCAGCAGGTCGGACATGTAGCCGATGGGCTTGAGGATCTTCTCGCCCATTTCGACGTGCATCTTGACGGTTTCGAACTCGGTGTCGGTCAGCCCGCCGGGCTTGTTGATCACGCGTTCGTGGACGCCGATCTTGCCGATGTCGTGCAGTTCCGCCGCCATGGAGAGGCGGTCGAGGCGCTTCTTGGGAAACTCCATCTCGATGCCGATGGCGACGGCATAGTCGCGCACGCGCTGGCTGTGGCCGCTGGTGTAGGGGTCCTTGGCCTCGATGGCGCGAACCAGGGCCTGGAGGGTCTGGTGGTAGCTCTGCTGGAGATGGTCGCAGAGCAGCGCGTTGCCGACCGCGATCGCCGCCTGGTTGGCGAAGGCCGTCACCAGTTCCGCGTCCATCTCGTCGTAGAAGACGTTCTTCTCGCGGTTGTCGATATAGATGGCGCCGATGACCTCCTCGCCGGCGATCAGCGGGGCGCACATCAGCGCCTTGAGCTGGAACCCCACGATGGAATCGGAGTTCGCGAAGCGGTCGTCCTTCGACGCGTCGTTGGCGACCACCGTCGAGAGCGTGTCGACGGCGCGGCGCAGCGCCGTGCGGCTGACGTGGATGACCAGGTCGCGCTCGCCGTCGCGGTTGATGGCGAGTCGCGGCACCATGTGGCCGCGCTCCTCGTCGCGCAGCAGAATCACGAGGTTCTCGGCGCCGGGGAAGACCTCGAACAGCGCCACCGAAACGACGTTCAGCACCTCGTCGGCGGGCAGCAGGCGCGACATCTGGCCGCTGACGCCGAAGAGCGACTTCAGGTTCGCCGCGAGCTTCTCGTTCCTCTGCCGTTCGGCCGCGGCCTTCGCCTTGTCGTCGCCGGCCGCGGTCGCGGCGTAGGACTGGATCAGGTCGGCGAACTTCCCCGCGAGCACGTCGCTGGAGACCGTGTCGGCGCGCAGCTCGGCGGTCAGCTCGGCGTCGGACTCGAAGAACTCGATGGAGGAGAAGTCGGAGGATTCCAGCAGCACGATTTCCGTCGAGCCGATGCGGAACGTGTCGCCGGGCATCAGGCGGCAGCTGTCGACCTTCTCGCCGTTCACCGTCAGACCGTTGGTCGATCCGTTGTCGGCGACGTACACGCCGTCGGCGCGGCGCTCCACGAAGCAGTGGACGCGGGACGCCTTGGGGTCCTCGATCTTCAGATCGCAGACCGAGTCGCGCCCGATGGTCAGGCGCCGCTGCGGAACTTCCAGCCGCGTGCCCGCCAGCGGTCCGGATTGGACCGTCAGCCGCCAGTCTGTGGGAATCTCGACCATCGTCCACCGCTCCGGACCGGGAAGCCGGAACGGTCCCCGGGCGGAGGGGCGCGGTCAAGCCAAGCGGGGGATTGACGCCCGCGCGGCGGCGGCGGTCTCTTTCGCCAGGCTCGAACCGAATCCCCCGGAGAACGCACCCTCATGGAAATGGCCGCCTTTCTCGACGAACTCTGGAACGACTACTGCCGCATCGCGCCGGGGGTGAAGGCCATCCACGACGCCGTGGCCGCCCGCGACGGCGCTATCGTCAACGACCACGTCGCCTTTCGCACCTTCGACCTCGCGCCCGTCGGCCTGGCCGCTCTCGAACGCCACATCCTGGCGCTGGGCTACCGCCGCTTCTCGCCCTACGAATTCCCCGCCAAGAAGCTTCGCGCCTTCGGCTACGTCCACGACGCCCCCGGCGCGCCGCGCGTCTTCCTCAGCGAACTGAAGACCGCCGAGCTTTCCCCCTTCGCCCAGGAAGCGATCCGCGGCCTCGTCGCCCAGGTCGATCCCGCGCGCGTCGAACGCCCCGACGTCATGTGGGCCGGCCCCCTCTGGGAACCGGTCGCGCGGGAAACGTGGGAGAAGCTCGCCGCGGAAAGCGAGTATGCCGGATGGATGGCGGTGTGGGGGTTCCACGCGAACCACTTCACCATCGGCGTGAACCACCTCAGGACGTTCGACTCGCTCCAGGCGCTGCTGGACTTCGTCGAGGAACTCGGCCATCCGCTCAACGAGGCGGGCGGGCGCGTGAAGGGCTCGCCGGACGTGCTGCTGGAGCAGGGCTCGACCGTCGCCGCCGAAGTCGACGTGCGGTTCGCCAACGGCGAGACCGCGAAGGTGCCGTCGTGCTACTACGAATTCGCGCGGCGCTACGAAGACCCGGCGACGGGACGCATCTACGACGGCTTCGTCGCCGCCAGCGCCGACAAGATCTTCGAGTCCACCGACCGCCGGACGTAGCGTTCGATGATGGCCGTGCCTTCCGCTTCGCAACACCGGCGCGTTTGGTTCTTCGGGATGAAGTGCCCCGATGCGCGAGCTAAGGAGTCTTCGATGGAAGGCTTATCCAAGTCGCGAAGACAGCGCCCCCCCAAGTTGCGAAAGCGAATGGTCGAAGTTCTTTGCTGCGCGATCAGCGTCGGGGTGATAGCCTCTTGTCTTGCAGTCGAAGAAGAAGCCTTCGAAGACCAGGCTCGCCGAGCGATAGAAGCCGGATTGACCGATTCTCCGACTCGCGAGCTGAGGGAGCGCAATCCGGAGGGCTTCGACCTTCTCCTCGTTTCTTCGATCAGGCAGGGGTCCGCAGACGCCCGCACTACCATCGCACGGCTCATCTTCTCCTTCGAGATCGACAGTATCGTCGTGTTCGATGAGGTTCAGTCCGTCTTGAGCAGCGATGCGTCCGAAATCGAGAAGGAGTTTCTGGTTCGCTCATTGCGGAATTTCGAAGACTCGTCTTTTTCTGCCGAAGCCCAGAGAATCCTTCAGGTTTACTTGGCGTCCGAGTCGGACATTCTGCGTTCCGCGGCCGCCAGAGCCGCCTTCGATATCTGCAACGAGTTCTCAGTGGAGAACGTGGATCCCGAAACGCTTCGAGGGCTTCTTCGGCTTCAGCACGATAGAGATCCAGACATCCGCGATCACGTTGCCCGGATCGTATGTTATGTTGGCGACCGACACGTTCCCCAGTATGACCGGATAATCGCGGAGGAAGTATCTGCACGGAGTTTCCTGAAAGACGAGAACCCCGGAGTGGTCAGGCTGGCGCTGCAAGCGGATATTCTCTTCCGGGGGGATATGGATTGTCCGGTATCGTTGATCGTTCCGCACCTATCCGACCGCGTGGAAGGATTGGAGTTTGCCGCGATGGATCGCCTGGCGTCCCTGGCCCCCGATCTTGTTCCGGGAACGGAATGTGGCGACGAACTCTTCCGTCTCTTCGGCGAAGCGGACCGCGAATCGCAGGAGCTGCTCTATTTCTCCATGCTCCGCGGAGGCGCGGAGGCCGGGTTGGCCGCGAAAATGGAGCTCCGGCTGTGCGAAAAGTTCGAGCCCGTGCGGCAGCGCTACGAATGGGCCCGTTCGTTCTCGCTGCCGGATGCGAAAGATGCGCTGGAGATTTGTCTGGCCTCTCGCGACGACGAATTGATTCGCGGGGCACTCGACTCGCTCTCGCGCACGGAAGATCCGAACGCATTCCTGCCGCTCGTCAGATACCACATGCACCATTCATCGCCGGAGGTTCGGCGGGATGCGCTCCATTGCCTCCGGAACATGACCTTCGATGTCGAAAGACTTGTGGGCGAACTCAGAGAGATCACCCGGGATTTCGACAAGACAAGCGATGAACGGTGGATAGCAGCCGAGACTCTTCGAAGGCTCGAGAGAAACCAGGGCGAGAGCGTCGAGCCGGGTTACGAAACACTTCGATCGAGCGCAATATTGCAACATTATGTCGAGGCTTCCGGCGAGGGAAAAAGCTTCCCCGAGATCGTGACCGGGCCTCTCGTCGCCTACGGATCGGGGTATCCTTCGGTAGACCTCACGTTTGCCGCCAGAGAATTGGAGGAAAAACTGGATCCGTTCCTTCCCTTTTTCGTATTGTACACGCATGCACCGGACTTTCCGCTGTTCGCCATGGAAGCCATACACGGGGCGACGTTCACTCTCGATGAGGAGGTCAGGCGTTCGTACGAGGCGGCACGAGAGGTGGAGGAAGACCCCTTTAGGCGCTTGTGCCTGGAAGCGATTCTCGCGAAGTGATCCACCCCCAAAGGGGGACGCATTCGGGTAGCCGCAGGTGAGGCCGCAGGCCGATCCTGCGGCGGGGTCTCTGATACGAAACAGGATATGGCGACACGAGGGTTCCGGGATGTCCAGGGCGAAACGAGTACTGCTGATACTTGGAATAGTTTCTTGTCTTGTTTCAGTGTCTGTGATGGGTTGGAGGTTCTTGTCCCGGTCTCCCTATCCCATGCTTCCCGCTGATTATCTTTCGCAGACCGCTCTCCTTCATGAAGGAATGACCGAGAACGAAGCGCTGCGGCTATTGACCGGGTACACAAAGATCGATCGGCGTGGGAGCGATACCATATGGCTCAGGATGCAGCCCAAGCAGGGATCCGTAATAGATGGGCGGCGGAATATGCACCTGGACTACGTAATTATTCTTCGATTCGATGACACGAATCGCCTGATCGCAATCACAACCGGGGACTATTAGGACGAGGTCGGGTCCAGGGAATCGCACACCTCTCTTCGATGGGTGGTCCTTTTTCTGGAGAGGTTGTGATCGTGAAGCTCGTTCTCGGAGGTATCGGCGACCTTCGTCGCGGCATGCCATCGCGTTCTCTGGAAGAAGTCCGGGTGCTTGCCTCCCGCGTCTAGGGCAGCCAGGGGAGCGGGTCGATGGCGTCGCCGTTCTTGCGCAGCTGGAAGTGCAGGTACGGTTCGTCGCCTTTGCCCGGGTCGCCGGAGCGCGCGATGACCTGGCCCCGTTTCACGCGGTCGTTTTCGTCCACCATGATCAGGCTGTTGTACGCGTAGCACGACGCCAGACCGCCGGTGTGCTGGACGATGATCATGCGGCCGTACGTCGTGATCTTGCCGGCGAAGACGACGGTGCCGTCGCGGACGGCGCGGACTTCGGTTCCCACGGGCGCGGCGATGTCCAGGCCCGCGTGCTTCTCGCGAAAGTTGTCGGCGAAGTTCCGCAGCACACGGCCTTCGACCGGCCAGACGTAGCCCCGCGAGCTGACCGCCGACGTGGTGCGAGTGGAGGAGACGGCGGGCGACGGCTGCCGGACAGGCGCCGAGACGGGCGGGGGAGAGGACTGCGGGGGACTGGTGCGGGCGGACGGCTGAGGGCTCGGAGAGGCGGCGCCCGGCAGTCGCAGCACCTGGCCGACTTCCAGGCCGGCGTCGGAGGGCAGGCCGTTCACTCTGGCCAGTTCGCTCACGGTCGATCCGTGACGCGTCGCCAGCGCCCAGAGGCTGTCGCCTTTCCGCACGACGACGGTTCCCGCCTGTGCGGTGGCGACCTGGCGGGGAACGGGGGCGGATCGAACCGGCGCCGGGGCGGGCGCGGGGGCGCCGTTGCCCTTCGGCACATAGATGCGGGTGCCGGGCGATGGGTGTGCGTTCACCGCCAGGCGGTTGGCTTTGGCGATTTCGTATGCGCTGACGCGAAACCGGCGCGCGATGTCGTCGATGGTCTCGCCCTGGCGGACCTGGTAGTAGCCCTGGGCGGAGACCGACCCGGCGCACATCGCCAGCGCCAGCGCGCAAAGCGCGCGGCGGAGCCATCTCGCGGGTCGCACCGGGTTTGTCGAATCGACGGGCAGAACGGAGTCCTCGCAGCCTGGCATCCGCCCATGCGGATCATTCCGGCGCAAAGACTGTCAACACAACATCCGGGGGGTCAGAGCTTGAGAATCTCCGGCTCGCGGATCGTGTCGCCGGTCTCGATGCTGTCGGTCAGCGGCAGGACCGTGCCGTCGGTCCGGGTGTCGTTGATGGTCTTCAGGTTCACCTCGCCGATGACCATCGTCTCCTGGTTGGGGATGCCCTCGGCCAGAATGCCGTCGCGCGAGAAGTGGAAGTCGCTGGGCGTCAGGATCGCCGCCTGGCCGTAGTTCAGGCAGACCGCCGGGACCATCGGCAGCGAGCCGACGGTTCCGGAGTGGACCACGTAGATCTGGTTCTCGATGGCGCGGGCGTGGGCGCAGTAGCGCACGCGGAGGAAGCCCTGGCGGTCGTCGGTGCAGCTGGGCACGATCAGGACGTTCACTCCCTGGCGGGCGGCGGCGCGGGCGACCTCGGGGAATTCGACGTCGTAGCAGATGTTGATGGCGCACCTGCCGAAATCGGTGTCGAAGATGCGGAGTTTCTTGCGGGGCTTGATGAACCACTCCTCCTTCTCGAACCGCGTCATGTGCATCTTTCCCTGCACGCCGTGGCCGCCGTTGGGCGAGAAGAAGTAGCAGTCGTTGTGGTACTCGCCCGTTTCGGCGTTTCGCGTGAGGATCGTGCCGGCGGCGATGTAGATGTCGTTGTCCCTGGCGAGAGCCGAGAAGAGCTCGATATAGCGCGGCACCATGTCGGAGAGGTCGCGCACCTGCTCGTTGATGGGCCGCCGCACGTTGCCGAGGGTGAGAAGCTGGATCGTGAAGTACTCGGGAAAGACGATCAGCTTGCAATGGTAGTCCGAAGCCGTCTCGACCAGGCCGATGACCTGGGCGGCGAACTGGTCGAAGGACTCGACGGGGCGAATCCAGTACTGTACCGTGGCGATGCGAAGCTGATCCAAAGGGCGCTCTCCGGGGGAGGATGCGGGAATAGTGCACCGTCCCGCCGGTCCGGTCAAGCCTGCCGCTCTCCGCGCCGATCGGGGGATTTTCCGCTCGCCATACCAGCGTTCCGCCCCTGCATTGGCCCCATGTCCGACGAAACGCAGGCCCACCAGCGGCGACACGAGAACCTGGCCCCTCCGCCGCCCGATCTGCGGTGGTTCCGCACGGGTGCGTGGCTGGTGTTCGCCGCGGCGTTCTTCTCCATGGCGTTCGTCCACCATCCGCAGACGGGATGGAACGTCAACACGCGGCTGGCGCTGGTGTTCGCCGTCGCCGACGAGCACACGTTCTCCATCGATTCGTACCACGCCGTTCGAAAGACGGAAACGGGCGACAAGGCGTTCTTCGAGGGGCACTTCTACAGCGACAAGGTCTTCGGCGTCAGCCTGCTGGCGCTGCCGTTCTACCAGGGAATGAAGCTCCTCGCCGGGGGGGCGCCGCCGTTTCAGGCGGCCAACTACGTCCTGCGGCTGTTCGCCGTCTCCCTGCCGGCGGCCGCGTCGGTGGCGCTGCTCTGGATGCTCGTCGTGCGCCTTGGCGGACCGCCGCGCCGTGCGCTGGCCGCGGCCGGCGCCGCCTTCTGGGGTTCGCTCTGGTACGGGTGTTCGACCGTGTTTCTCCCCTACGCGCCGGGAATCGCGTGCCTGCTGGGCGCGCTGTACATCGTCTTCTTTCCGCGCGCGCGGCGCGTGACCTTCGCGAACACGGCGGTCGTGGGGCTGCTCTGCGGATATTCCGCGCTTTGCGATTTCATCTTCGCTCCCGCCGCAGCCCTCGTGGGCGGCGTGCTGGCGATGCGCCTGGTGGACCAGGGGGCGTTCTTCGGAATGCGCGCCTTCGCGCGGATGAAGGGCGACCGCTCCAACGGCAGGACATGCCTCGCGCTGCTGGCCGTGTCGTTCGCGGGCGCATCTCTGCCGGTCCTGCTCTTCGCGTGGTACTCCGCGTCGATCTTCGGTTCGCCGACGATTCCCTACGAGTTCGAGTTCGATCCGCTCTTCCGCGAAGGCATGCGACAGGGCTTCATGGGCGTCACCTCCCCCTCGCCGCACGCGCTCTGGTTCCTGACGCTGCACCCGTTTCGCGGCATTCTCTTCTGGTCGCCGTGGATCGTCCTCGCGGTCGCCGGAGCCGTTCTCTGGACGCGCAGCGCTGGCAAGCGCCGCATCGTCGGCTGGGCCGCCGCCGTCTCGTTCGCGTTCTACGTGCTGTTCAACGCCGGTTACTACATGTGGTGGGGCGGGTGGTGCATGGGGCCGCGGCTGATGCTGCCGATGTTCGCGCTCTTGCCGGTCGCGCTGGCGGAAGTCGTCCGCGTGCGCAAGCGACCGTACCTCTGGTGGACGTTCGCCGTCCTGGGGACCGTGGCGATCGCGCTGAACATGCCCGTGGCCGTCATGGAACCCCAGATTCCCCAGGGAAACCCGACGGACCTGCTCTTCGCGGCGCGAATCGGCGACTCCCTTGCGGTTCCGCAAGCCGTCTACTGGCGCTGGTTCTTTTCGCCGCAGACCTACCTCGGCATACCGGGAAACGTTCTCTCGCACGGAGGCGCCGTTCTCGCGCCGCTGCTTCTGATGATTCTCGCCGCGCGGATTCTTCCCGCGCGGCACGAAGCCTTCGAGCGCCTGGAGCTCCCCTTCGTGAACTGGGACGGAACCGCCGCGCCGCTTCCGCAGACGGTTCCGAAGCGGGCGTAGAGCGCGCCCGCATCCGTCAGTACACCGCCCAGAACTGCACGGTCGCTTCCTGAAGGACCACCGGCCCCGTTCGGACGATGAAACCGGCGTACTCGCCGCTGGCGCCGAGCAGGTCCTCGTCGATCTCCGACGGGCGCCCCGTGACGAAGAGCGACGCCTCCGCCGTGCCGGGATCGATGCGAAAGACCATCGGCGACTCGAAGTTCGTCGCGAACAGGTCTCCGGTTTCCGCGTCGAGAGCGAGGCTCGACACGCGGTTCAGCTCGTCGATGTCGAACGACTCTCCGGAGGCCAGAGCGATGTCCGCGCGGGTGACTTCTCCCGTCGCGAGCATGTACCGCCCCACGCGCGGCGGATGGCGCTCGATGATTCGCAGGGAGTCCTCCGCGTCGGCGACGGCATGCAGAATGCGCGGCGCGTGGCGGGGATGCACGGTAACCGTTGCGTTCGACGGCACGACGTTCAGGAGCCTCATCTCCCATTCGCCGCTGCGCTGGGCCACTGCGGTGATATCGACGCGGAATTCCCATCGGTTGCGCAGGGACGAGAAGGTGCGAAGCGAACCGGTGTGTACCGTCGTGTCGTCGGGTGCGCGGACTTCCAGCATCGCGGTTCCAGAGGTGCTGTCGAAGTCGAAGTTCCAGACGAGGGAGTCCGCCTGCTGAAGCGGAACGGAGTCGGGAATGTCGATCGGGGCGACAAGCGTGCCGGCATCGTCGGTGAATACTGGAACGGTATCGACCCCGACGGGCGGCGCGTCCACCAGGTTTCCGCCGTCGATCGTCTGGATGGGCAGCGAACCAAGGGGGAGCCGGACGATGCGGGCCGCACCGGAAGGCGCCGCGATCACCGCCGTCGGTGCGCGCGATTGCGGAGAAGAGGCGACGAGATCGAGCACGGGTGCGTTGGGGTCGCCGGTGATCGTGAGGCGGTCGATCCGGTCGAGCGAATCGAGCTCCGGCGATGCGGTCTGCACGAGCCTGTGGGCCAGCAGCAGCGACCCGTCCGGCTGCGGCGTGATTCCGCTGTAGTAGCGGTCGCCCGGCAGAATCGCGACGATCGACCTGTTTCCCGTCGGGCGATCGACTTCCACGACCGCCTGGGGTGGGTAGGCTCCGCAGAGAACGAAGAGCTTGTCGCCATCGACTGAGAAATCGACGATGAGGCCGAATGGGGGTCCGCTTCCGCGCTGGAGAACCGTCGCCGTGCTGAGCGTTCCGGCGCTTCCGCTCACGGTCGAAACGGTTCCGGCGGCGCTCCGAAAGACGCGCCAGTCGCCGCCGGACGTTCGCTCGAGATCGGTCGCGTCGCCGACGTCTCTGGAGGGATCGAACGCGTTGCCGGTGAGGAAGGAAGAGGCCAGGGAGAAGTCCGTGGCGCCCGCCGCCGGATCGCCGGCGGAGTAGATGCCGTCGGTCGTCGACGCGTAGACCGGGGGAGTCGCCGTCTTCCAGTCCAGCGCGCGAACGGATTCGTTGAACAGACCGGCCTCGCCGGGCGGAAGCATCCGTACGATCCCGCCCCCCGCGCTGTAGACCACCGTCGTCAGATCGTCTCTCGTCGGCCAGTGGAGAATCCACTCTCCGTTTCCGCGCGAACCGATCGCCGCGCCACCGACCAGTCCCGGCGGAACCGTCGGAACCGCTGTGGGACTCGCGGGATTGGCGCGCGAAACCAGCAGCAGATTCGAATCGATCGTCACCGCCCATGTGTCGGCGCTGGGCTGCACGATCCGCAGCGTGCTCGTGCTGCCGGTCACGTTGGGAAGAACAGCGCCGGTGTCGGCGAACGTCCAGGGCTGGCCCGGCCCGCTGCGGCTGCCCTCGCGAATCGAGACATTCCCCGTGATCGGATCGTGCAGCAGAATCGCCACGTTGTTCGGTCCCGCGTCGGCGGCGATCGCCGCTGCCGCGAGGCCGACGGGAATCGTGTCGATCTGTTCGAGCGATCCGGTGGAGAAGTGGAACTCCGCGATCCGTTCGCCGAGCCGGAAGAACGCGACGTCGGCGGTGGCGAAGACGGCCTGGTCGGCGATGAAGGGAACCTTGCCGGAAAGCAGGCGCCCCAGGCCGGGCCCCTCGTCGGTCGTTCGCTCGTAGATGGCGGCGAGCTCGCGGTCCGCCACGATCACCGACTCGGCACCGGCTTTGCCGCCGACAAGCAGCCCCAGCGTCGCAAGGGCGCACGCGCCCCAGGTATTCGTTTGCATCCTGCCACCTCCCCACGCGCCGGTACCGACCGGGTATTCTGAACGAGACCGGTATCCCGCCGCGATCATGCTGTCAACGGGGGATGGAGGGTGGAGGTCGGGGCGCGCAGTCCGGGCTGCGACTTCCCCGCGACCCCCGGGGCGCTTCCTCGCACGGGCATTCGCGGCTACTCCAGTTGATAGTCGCTCACACGCCAGATGTCGCCCGCGCTCACCGTGCCGTTCGTGGGGTCGTATCGGACGTAGTCGAAACCGCTGGACGGTTCTTCCCAGGCGACCTGGGGGTATCCCGGATAGAACTCGATCGGCTCGTTCTGTGGAACGAGGTCGGGACCGTCGCTGGTCAGGGCGTAGCGGCTTTCTTCGTCGATCGGCATCGCGCCGTACGCGAAATTGCCACTGCGGCGGAACTGTCCGGCTCCCGCATCGGCGCTGTTGAACACGTCCGCCGGAACGCTGGTCAGATAGGACACGGGGGTCGTCAGCTTTCGCAGTCTCGCGAACCGCGGCACAAGAGTGCTGGGCGGATAGCGGTTGTTGTCGACGGCGTATGCCTCGAGTCCCGTCGCGATCGTCCGCATGTCCGCCTTGGCGCGGCTGACCTTGCTGCGAGTCTGTGCCTCCAGAAAGTTGGGAACCGCGATTCCCGCCAGAATCGCGATGATCGCGACGACGATCAGAAGCTCCACCAGGGTAAACGCCGTTCTATCGCGCATTGGCCCGTCCCCACTCGCCGCGGTTTCTGCGCTCTTCCAGCTTCGCCTCGAACTTCTCCCTCTCCCCCTCGGGAAGGACCCTCAGATTCTCCTCCATCCGCTCGCGCATCGCCGAGCGCATCGTCTCCCGCATGACCTCGGCCTGCTCCGGCGTCAGAATCTCCTCCATCCGCTTTCGGTAGTCGCCCATTCCGTCGAACTCCTCCGGGGGCGGCCCGATCCTGTCCATCGCCAGCCGCTGCTCGTCGCTCAGGTTCGCCTTCGAGACGGCCGCTTCGCGCAACCGCTGGCGGTCCTCGACGGAGGGCCCGCTTCCCCGCTCCGGGTCGCTCCCTTGCGGAATCTGGGCTCCGATGCGTACGAAAGCGTACACGCCTCCTCCCAAAACGGCCACTATTCCCAGCCACATCTTCCATGTTCTGCCTCTTCGATTCATTCTTCGTGTACCTCTTTCGGTGTTTTTTGGCGCTGCGACCGCGCTCCCAGCGAGGATCCCTTGCGACTCGCGCTGCGAAGCGAATTCCCGGACGCGGGTCGGGCGAACCGCCGCCATTCCCCAAGGGCGCGGAGCGTGCCAGGGGGCAGACCCGACCGGGGCCGTTGCCTGCGACAGGATGGATGCTTCCGGATCAGGGTCGCTTTAACCGATCCCGGCGGGCAGGAACTCGACCCGCGCGCCGGGGTCTACGATTGCAGCTTCAGCATCTCGTGGAACGCGCCACCGCGCCGAAGGAGTTCCTCGCGCGACCCCGTCTCCGCGATGCGGCCGCCCTCCATGACCACGATGCGGTGCGCGTTGCGGATCGTCGAGAGCCGGTGCGCGACGATGAACGTCGTGCGGCCGCGGGCGAGGCGCTCGATGGCCTCCTGCACCTGCTTCTCGGCGACGACGTCGAGGGCCGACGTCGCCTCGTCCAGCAGGATGATCCGGGGATCGCGAACGAACGCGCGCGCGATGGCCACGCGCTGGCGCTGGCCGCCGGAGAGCGTCGCGCCTCCCTCTCCGACGACCGTATCCAGCCCGTTCGGCTGGCCGTCGACGAACTCGCGCAGGTTCGCCATGTCGATCGCGGCGGCGATGCGGTCGCCATCCGCGCCCTCCAGGCCGTGAACGATGTTCTCCCGCAGCGTTCCGGAAAAGAGCATGGGCTGCTGCGGAACGATGCCGATGAACCGCCGCCATGTCCGCATGTCGATGGTTTCCATGTCGGCGCCGTCCAGCAGAATGCGCCCCGACGTCGGCCGGCGGAACCCGATCAGCAGACTCATCAGCGTCGACTTGCCCGAACCCGAGTGCCCCACCAGCGCGATCGTCTCGCCGGCCGCCACGCGAAGGTCGAAGTCCGCGACGGCGGGCGCCTCGCCGCCGCGATACCGGAAACCGACGCATTCGAATTCCACGTCGCCCCGGACTTCCGTCACCACCGCGCGGCCCTCGTTGTGTTCGAGGTCGGGACACTCGATCACCTCGCCGATCGAGCGCACCGACTCCATGCCCTTCGTATAGACGGGGAGCGTGTTCACGATGCCCTCGACGCTTCCGACGATCATGCCGAACAGACTGTGGTAGATCACTATGTCTCACGGCCGGATATATCCC
>JAJFLJ010000243.1 GCA_021772755.1 Candidatus Sumerlaeota bacterium | reverse complement strand
TTGGCGAGGGGATGCAGTTCGGGGTGCGAGAGGGCGGGATCGTTCGTCCGGTCGCCGTTTCGGAAGCGGTCCGCGAGGGCGTAGTAGAGCACTTCGTCGCGGGGCGCGCGCTGCGCATCGGGCGCCGACAAACGCGTTCGGAACACCCCGCGATGGCCCTCCCCATCGCCGGCGAGAACGACGAGACCGCTCTCGCCCGAAGCACCGTTCGCCTTGAAACCGAAGGCGAGAACGTTCGTCTCCGGATCGAAGTCCAGCTCGTCCGGCGGAACGGGCCTGTTGTCGAAGAAGACGCGAAGATTTGCCCCGTCGATGGGTGCCCCCGCGGGCGACGAGATCGCGACGCCGCCAAGCGGACCCGCTCCCGGCATGTCGCGCGAGAGGGGAACGAACGCCAGCGGCGGTCTGGAGACGCCGCGAACCTCCAGCACCGAGTTCCCGTATCCCGACGCATCGGTGCGCGGATTGGACGGGTCGGCGATCCATTCTCCATCGACGACGAATTTGTAGTTCCAGACGCCTGGCTCGATGGCGATCGCGGCGGAGAAACCGCCGTCCGAACCGCGATCGAGACGATGGCTCTGCGAGTTCCACCCGTTGAACTCGCCAGCGACCGTCACGGATTCCGGGTTCTCCCCCGCCGGATCGTAGGAGAAGGTCACGACCGGTTTCGGCGTCACCACGACGGGAAAGCCGAGCGTGGCTTCCCTCCCGTCCCGGCACACGACGTCGATCAGAACCGTGCCTGCGCCGTCCGCGTCCTGCAATGCGTGAATGCCCACGCCGCGCTCCCCGATGTCCGACTGGACGAGACCCGGAGGCTCCGACCGCACCGCAACCACCCGGTCTACTCCCGGCACGGTCGCGAACCTCAGGTCCACCGGGACCGACTCGCCGGGGACGATCTCCAGTGGCGGAAGGGGCCAGGGGGATTCGGTTCGCGTCCAGACGGGCGGGGCATCTTCGACGGAAGGCGCGGGCGCCGTCGTGGCACAGGCGGCGAGCAGAAGGACGGCGGAAACGGCCAGGGGAATCGTGCGCATGATGGATGTCCAGACGGAGATGTGGTCCGTTCAGCAGAGAAGCCGCCCCTGGCGGGGACAAAGGCAACCGGCGGCGGAAATCCCGGATCGGATAAAACCCGGCCTCCATTTTTATCAAAACGCGAAGCCGGGCTTGTTCGCGGCCCGGATGCAGGTTGCCATCACAAGCGAAGCCTTCCAGGCATACTCTCTCGATAGCGATTCGCCATGCCACGCAGAAGAGAGCCCTCCGCGATGAAGACGACCGAATCACCGACACGCGTTCCGCCGATCCCGCGAACCGGACTCCGAGCCGCATTGGGGGTCGTGTTCGCTGCGGGATCGGTCGTATTCTCGACAACGGCCGGTTTCGTCGCGGCCGGCCCTGTTCCAGGCGTCGAGACCTTCGACAGGAAGCCGGTGGACTTTCCGACTCCGCCCAGCCTCACGGTCTGGGACATCGGAAACGAAGAGTACCTGGTGACGTTTTCCTGGACGCCCGCCGGGCCGGTCGAGCGACCCGGAGTCGCCGGCAGCTTCAACGGCTGGAGCCGCCAGGACCTGCCGATGGAGGGGCCCGGCGCGGACGGGGCGTACAACGTGACGGCGCGTCTCTCCGCCGGCGAGTTCGAATACAAGTTCGTCGAGGGCTCCGACGGGTGGCATACCGACCCGGCGAACGTTCCGTCCGGCGGCATGGGCCAGAACTCGAAGTTCGCCCTCGGGTTCTATGCATTCATCGGGGACATCGAAACGTCCGCCGGCGACGGAGAGATCGAAACGCGCGCCTTTCGGCACGATCCCGCACAGCACCTCTACTTCGACCGCTTCGCGGAGGACAAGGCCGTCATCCGCGCGAGCGTCCTTCGCGACGACGTCGAGGGCATCGCCATCGAGCTCTCGCAGGACGGGGAGACCGTGACCGCCCCGATGGCGTTCGCCGGCGGCGACGCCGTCTTCGACTACTACGAGCACACATACCGCGGACGCCCCGCCCAGGGCGCGGAATACGCCTTCGTCGTGACCGACGCCGACCGCGAATGGAAGACGGAACGGTCGTGGGAGTTTCGTCTCGAGGACCGCGGGATCGTCGAAACGCCGGAATGGGCGCGTCACGCCATCTGGTATCAGATCATGGTGGACCGCTTTCGCAACGGCGACACCTCCAACGACCCCCCGCACCACACCGACAACCGCACGTCCCGCGTCACTCACCCGTGGAACAGTTCGTGGTACGACGAGAAGCCGTGGGAGCGCGACGACACCGGCAGGAACTTCTGGCGCTGGTCGATGTACGACAGGCTGTACGGGGGCGACTTCCAGGGCGTCATCGACAAGCTCGACTACCTGAAGGAACTGGGAGTGACCGCCATCTACTTCAACCCGGTGTTCCAGGCCTCGAACTCCCACAAGTACAACGCCCGCAACTACGTCCACGCCGACGACATGTACGGCGTGCCCGGCGAGCACGACCGCGTGTCGCCGCAGGAAGACTACAACGATCCGGCGACCTGGGTGTTCGACGAATCCGACCGCAAGCTTCTGGACCTCGTGGGCGAGGCGCACGCCCGCGGCATTCGCGTCATCCTCGACGGCGTCTGGAACCATGTGGGCGACGACCATCCGGCGTTCCTCGACGTCGAACGCAACGGGCGCGATTCCCCCTACGCCGACTGGTTCGACATCGAGAGCTGGGACCCGTTCGAGTACGTCGGGTGGGCTGGATTCGACGGACTCCCGGAGTTCGCCAAGTCCGAGTCCGGGCTCGCCAGCCAGGAGGTCTTCGACCATATCGCGAACGTCACCCGCCGGTGGATGGACCCCAACGGCGACGGCGATCCGAGCGACGGCATCGACGGCTGGCGGCTCGACGTCCCCACGGAGATTCCCATGCCGTTCTGGGAAGAGTGGTGCGCTCTCGTCCGCTCGATCAACCCGGACGCGTACATCACGGGCGAAATCTGGAGCCCCGGCGAGGACTGGCTCGACGGACGGACGTTCGACGCGGTGATGAACTATCAGCTGCCGAAGATCGCGCTGCGGTGGTTCGCCAACGACGCGGACAGGATCACGGCGACGGAGTTCGACCGGCTTCTCGGCCGCCTCCGCATTCGCTATCCGCGCAACTCGACGTATGTTCTCCAGAACCTCTTCGACAGCCACGACACCGACCGCTGGGTGTCGCGCATCGCGAACCCCGATCTCGAGTACGACGCCGGCAACCGCCTTCAGGACGGATCGCCGGACTACTTCGACGAGCGCCCCTCGGAGACCGACTACAAGCGCCTGAAGCTGATGGCCGTCTTCCAGGCGACCTACGTCGGCGCGCCGATGATCTGGTACGGAACGGAAGTCGGCATGTTCGGCGCCGACGACCCGATGTGCCGCATGCCCATGTGGTGGGAGGACCTCGGCCCCTACGACGATCCCGAGTACATCGTGATGGACGATCTGCGGGAGCACTTCCGGGGCCTCTTCCGCCTCAGAAACGCCAACGAGCTTCTCCGAACGGGCGAGTTCAGGACCGCCGTCGTCCTGGACGACCAGGACGTCTACGGATACTGGCGCACGTCCGACGGTTCCGCCGAAAGCGTCCTCGTCCTGCTGAACAACGGACCGCGCATCCGGAACGTCGTCCTGAACGCCGCCGCCGGTCACTCCGACTACAGAGACTTCACCCGTCTCTTCGGCGACGCGAAGATCGAGGCCGCGCCTGACGGCGCATCGATGAGCGTCGAACTCCCCCCCGTCGCCGGAGTCGTGATCCGGGTCGGCAAGGGCTTCTAGCCGGTGTTTCGCGACCGCATTCCCCTGCGGGAGAACCTGGCGGCGATGCCGTTCGTTCTGCCGTTTCTTCTCGTCTTCGCCGTCTTCATCGGCTACCCGCTCTTCTACAGCTTCTTCCTCAGCTTCCACCGCGTCACGATCTTCTCCGACTTCTACGACGTCTTCGGAACGATGCAGTACGTCGGACTCGGAAACTACAAGGCGATCCTGACGGAGCCGGTGTTTCTCTTCTCCATCCTCCTGACCCTGGTCTACGCCCTCCTCGTCATCGTTCCGGGCATCGTGCTTTCGCTGGCCCTCGCCCTGCTGCTCAACCGGAAGACGAAGGTGGCGGCCCTGATGCGCAGCGGATTCTTCCTGCCGAAC
>JAJFLJ010000242.1 GCA_021772755.1 Candidatus Sumerlaeota bacterium | reverse complement strand
ACGTAGGCGTAGTCCAGCCTGGCCGAGCGGATCGTTGCCCGATGCATGGCGGGCGACCGGCTGTGGGAAACGGGCCAGCCCATGACGCCGAGGAGTTTCGTCTTGCCGCTCGTCATCGCATCCTCGCTTTCAGAGTCCGGGCACGATCAACCAGCCGAGGAACTTCACGACGCGTTCGTGGGCAATGAGGATGATGAGGGCGCCGACGGCGATGGAGGGAATGAACGGGAGGTGGTGCAGCTGGCGCGGCATGGGCACCTCGCGCGCGGCCTCGGCATAGCGCCGCCAGAGCGGACGAACACCATCGCCGCGCACCTGCTCCTCCGCCCGGGGAAGGCAATGGCTGCGGCACCAGTCGGCGATGGAGGCGTCGGTCGCGACGGCGAACTGGAGATTGCGGCCGGTGATCTCGCGCAGTTCCGCGACGAGCGCCGTGTTGAGGGGATTTCCGACGGCGAACTTCGCGGACTTCGCGGTGATCTTCAGCGGCACCGCGCGAAGCCTCAGGAGAATGTCGGGCGCGATGGTCCCGTCTTCGGGAGCCGTCACTCCGGCAAGGTCGGTGAACTCCATCTGAAGGCTCTCGGCGAACTGGCGCGTCCGTTCCTCGTCGTGGGACTCGTCGGGGGGAACGTCGAGGTACGCGTGCAGGCGCGCGAGCGCGGCGTTGGTCTCCTCGCGCTCGCGGCGGAGGTGGGCTTCCTCGTCCCAGGCGCCGGCCTTGAGGGGGGACGCGTCGACGGGCACTTCCCTGCGCAGCAGGCGGCCGATCCATCCGGCGACGATGGGCGCGCCGCCAAGCGTCGAGCCGACGATCGAGGCCGCGAAAAGAATCAGGAGGCAGTTCTGGGCCCCCATCGTCGCGCCGATGAGCATGAACAGGTCGGCGTCGCCAAGGCCCATGGCCTCGCGGCGGAAGATGAACTTGCCGACGACGCTGATGGACTTGAGCAGCGTGTAGCCGAACGCCGCCCCAAAGGCGGAGTTCACCGCCGGTTCCCACCAAAGGACGTTGGCGGCGCGGGCGTACTGGGAGGAGGGCCCCGCAAGCACCCCGACGGTGACGTTGAACCAGTCGCCCCAGCCCTCGCGGACCTGGGGAAAGGGGCCGCAGAGCGCGACGATGCCGGGGCGATCAATGAAGCCGGCGACCAGTGCCGCGAGAATCCCCGCCGCGGTTCCCCACCGCGGGATCGACGTCGGAATGATCCAGTGGTCGAAGTCGGTGAATATTCCGACGACGAGCATGGCGGCGAACGCCATGTACCAGAACGCCATGAGCGAGAAGCGCTCGGCGCCGTAGGGGTTGAAGACCAGGAATATCCACAGGAAGAGAAGCCCGGTGAGGAGTTCCACGAGAGCATAGCGCGGACTGAACTTCGCGCCGCAGGCGCGGTCGCGCCCGCCGAGGAAGAACCAGGAGAGGACCGGGATGTTGTCGTACCACTTGATGGGGGTTCCGCAGCGAAAGCAAAAGCTCCGGCGCGGGCGGTTGACGGACATTCCCAGCGGCATTCTGTAGATGCAGACGTTGAGAAACGACCCGATGAGCGCGCCGTTGACGAAAACGACGAGGCAGAACACCGCATAGATTCGCGGGATGGCGAGTTGCTCGGCGATGGACTGAAGGAACTCGGGCACGGCGTATCCGCAGAGGGGGCGCTGCCGCGCTGGCGGCAACGTGGCAGCAGTCCGGGGGCGGGGGCTGGCCCGGGCAACCCGGATTTGGCCGGGGACGGAGGGCTTCCCCTTGCCCGGGGCGCGGGCGGTGGAGAGGCTCCACGTTCCGAAGAGGGATGACGGTGAAAGGACCTCATCCGTTGACAGCATTCTCGAAACGAGTCGAAGCGCGTTTCTGGGAGCCCGGCCAGTGGGAAAGCGCGTCGTGCTCCCTGTGCGCCCACAACTGCTCGATCGCGCCATCGCGGTCGGGGACCTGTGGCGTCCGGACGAACCGCAACGGGCGATTGTACCTGGACACCTGGGGCCAGGTCTCGATGCTGAAGGTCGTTCCGTCCGAAGAACTCCCCCTCTATCACATGAAGCCTGCGTCGCAGTGGCTGCTGCTTGGAATGCGGGGGTGCAATCTGCGCTGCACGTTCTGCAACACCTGGCAGTACAGTCAGTCGGGCGGAGTCGCGTTCGAAATCCAGACGCCGGAGCAACTGGTCGCGCGCGCGAAGAGCGAGGGCGTGTGCGGGATCGCCTTCGGCGTGAACGAGCCGGCCATCGCGCAGGAATTCGTCGAGGACGTGTTCCGCACCGCACGGGAGGCGGGTCTGCTGACGCACCTGGCGACGTCGGGCGAATGGAGGTCAGAGGCGTTCGGCGAGATCCTGGCGCTGACGGACTGCCTGACGTTCGGCATGAAGAGATACAACCCGCAGTTTCTGACGCAGGAGTGCGGCGGGCATCTCGAGAGCATTCTGCTCAACATCGAGACGGCCCTCGCGCGGCGCGTGCATTCGGAAATCACCTGGCTCGTGACGGAGGAGCCGCAAGGCGCCGCGAGCGAGGCCGACGAGTTCGCGGCCTGGCTCGCGGAAAGGCGGCCGCGCACGCCGGTGACCGTGCTGCCGCTGGCGAAGGACTACTCGTGGCGCGGGAACTCCGCGTCGGCGACGCTCTGCGAGGAGGTGCGCGAGGTCTTCGGCAAGCGTCTCGCCTTCGCGTACCTCAAGGCTCCGGAGTCCGCCTACATGAATACGCGGTGCGCGGGCTGCGGGCGGGTGCTGGTCTGGCGGGGAGCGGCGGGAACGACGGTTTCGGACGGCTGCGAACGGCACTGTCCCGGATGCAGCGCCCCCGTCCCCTACGCCCTGTAGTCAGTAGCGGATGAAAATGGTGACGGAACCGCCGGCCTGGTCGTACTCGGCCTCGATCATGCCGCCGCTGACGGAGAGCGGCCGGATGCCCTTGTACTTCCGCCCGATCTCAACGCTGGTGTTGTCGATCATGACCAGCGACATGGAGCCGTCCTCCAACACGCCCTGAATCGTCACGCCGAGGTCCTCGGGCCAGACGACCTGACTGTCGGCGAACTGCC
>JAJFLJ010000241.1 GCA_021772755.1 Candidatus Sumerlaeota bacterium | reverse complement strand
GCCCTCGACGCCGTCCTGCGTGCGCTGGCGCGAGACCTGGAGGAGCGGGGGAAGATCGACCTGGGCGAGGGGTTCATCGACGGTTCGTTCTCGTCGGCAAAAAAGGGGGCGATCGTATCGGCCCTACGAAACGCGGAAAAGGGTGCAAGATCATGGCGATCGCAGACGCTCATGGTCTTCCTGTCGCCATTGACATGGGAAGCGCTTCGCCCGCCGAAGTGACGCTGGTTCGCAAGACCCTGGACTCGGCATTCACCAGGTCCCTGCCGCGGAAACTAATCGGCCTCCGTGATTGCCTCTTCCATCATCATACGAGGTGGCACGCCACCGCCGCCTGGGTAAGTGCGGCAGCTCATGCCGAAGCTCGTTTGATCGCGAGCGGATGGATCGATGTCGACGCCATCGACCTGTACCGTAGGCGATCCAAGAAACCGCAACCTCCCGGCGGTTTCCGTCGTGACTTCCACGCGCTCCACGCTGGCTCTGATACCGTTCTCTCGCAGAATTTCCTCAATGAGAGAGATTGTGGGTTGATCGTTAGGGCAGCCTTCAAATGCAAGAACTCGGATATTCATGGTGTTCTCTCCGGGAGTTTGGCCTGGTAGCCTGTCTGGGATTGAATGGCAGCGGCAATGTCTTGAATCGTTGTTGGCGCACTGCAGGTCACACTCCGTCATTCGCCAAATGGGTTCTCACCTTGGGCGGCACCTGGGTGGTATTGGGCACTGTCCACAGGGATGTCTCCTGGACTTATCGTTCCGTTCGTCGGATCGTATATGATGCTCAATTCCTGGTCGACTAGGTCGGGACCAATACTATAGGTTCTACCGTCATCATGCTCTCGGAGTGCGCCGTGGCTAAACAGATCCTCCTCGGGCCCCCCTCTAATTGCAAATGCTCTGACGTACACTGATCGTTCTAGGTTCGAGGTCTCCGGCATGAACACAAAACTCAAAATCTGACTGCCAAGGAATGGTATTCCAAGAAATCTCTTCGTACTTGGATAATTGTAGTGGAATGACAGGACGAGAACAAGGCCTGCCGCACTCCTAATAATGATCCCGGCGGCGGCAAGAGGAACCACACAACCAACCGTTCTACTCTTCGTCCACTTCGTCATAATCAATAGCTCGAATGCGATCATCACAATTCCGAGCATGATAAGGAAGGGGTTTGGGATGTATATAGACAACACCCAAGAAACGGCTCCTCCGCAAAGCAGCATGCCGCCAATAAAGAAGCATCCCTTCATCTCCTTCTTCATGTGATGCTCACCCCTTCAGTGCTTCCCCGTGCCGTTGCTCGTCTTCGGCAGTCCCTCGGGGCTCCAGGTGCAGTAGCGCTGGGTGCAGTCCTCGCAGCTGTTGTGGAAGTCGGGCGCGGACTCCCCGGGGCGGGTGACGAACCGGCGGAGCTTGCGGATCATCTCCCCGTTCCAGATCGACATGATGTCCTCTTCCGCCAGGTTGCCGATCGCGGCCTTCTGGTCCGCCGTGACGCAGCACGGCATGACGTCGCCGTCGCTGTTGACGATGATCTGGTCCCAGAGCTGGCGGCATTCGGTGTGAATCAGCGGCCCGGTGTTCAGCCCCCAGGACGCGACGACTCCGCCCTCGCCGAAGATCGCCTTCGTCATGTCGGCGTGCCACTCCTCGCGCAGTTCCTCGGGGACCTGGAAGACCGGCGTGACCTGGAAATGCGCGCCGAGTTCCACCGCCTTGCGACCCGCTTCGGCGATCTCGCCCTGGTTGAACCTGTTCAGCAGGACGCGCCACTGCATGATGGGCGTCTTCGACCCCAGGCGCTTCTTGGCGTCCGCGATGAGCTTCACGTTCTTCATCACGCGCTCGACGCTGCCGCCCACGCGATAGCGCTCGTAGACCTCCTGCGAGATGCCGTCCGCCGAGATGATCATCCTGGCGAGGCCGCTCTCCACGAGCCGTTCCGCGAAGGCGTCGTCGTAGTCCTTCACCGAAAGGTTCGAGCTGATCCACGTCTCCACGCCGGCGTCGGCGAACCGCCTCAGAAAGTCCGTCGTGTGGGGGTTCAGGAACGGCTCCCCCCAGTTGTAGAGGTGGGCCTCCTTGAAGAGCCCCGGGCGGACGTTGGCCCAGATGCGCTCGAAGAGCTCGGGGGTCAGGCGGGCCTTCTTCATCTGCGTCGTTCCGTTGCCGGTGGAGCAGAACGGGCACTTCAGATTGCAGACGTTGACGGGGTCCAGGGAGATTCGGGTGGGGTGGGGGACGTGATCGGTCCACTGCCCCAGGAGGGCGACGCGGTTGGCGATGAAGTTGAACTGGCGCCGGCGGTCGGGGCCTCTCAGCAGCTCCGCCGAGTGGCGCGTTCCGCTTTCGATCAGTGAGCGAATGGACATGAAACCGGGGGGACGAAAACGGTCGGGCGACCTCGTCCGGCGAACGGACTCTTCTGTTCTTCCGCAGCGTCTTGACCTTCGGCCTGGCTCGTCAACGGGTTTCACTTCCGCGCGATTCGCCGCGTGGCGAGGCGCGCGGGACCCGTCGGCGGAAGGTGCGCAGGAAAAGACGAGCCCCCGTCCCGGCGGGCGGGATGGGGGCTCGACAAGAACGCGGTGAGAGGCGCTTACTTCTTGAAGCGCATGCGCTTCCGCAGCTTCTTGTACTTGTGTTTGCGGATTTTCTTGCGGCGCTTCTTGATGACACTACCCATATCGGGGCTCGAGCCTCCTTGCGTGGAACGCTGAAATTCTTTGTTTTGGGTTGTCTTCCCATCGCGCCGGGGCAGGAACTGCAACGCGCGAGCCGCGAACCTTGGGAGGGCACCCCCCGTGAAACAAGCGAAAAGGACGTTCTTCTCTCTCATTTCCGCCGTTCTGGCCATCTTCGCCGTCGTCGGCTGCGGCTCCGGCGAATCGCAGAGCCCTGATCGCGGCACGGCCGGTTGGGCCAACGGCGCCGCCGGAGGCGAGCCCATCGTCGTCTCGCTCCCGGCCGACGTCACGAAGCTCGACCCCCCGGCGGTGTCGAATTCCGAATCCCTCTTGGTGATCCGCCACCTCTACGACCGCCTGACGGAGTTCGCCGACACCCAGGAGGTCGAGGTCGTCCCCGGCCTGGCCGAATCCTGGGACGTCTCCGAAGACGGGCTGCGCTACACCTTCCATCTCCGCCAGGGCGTCACGTTCTCCGATGGCACCCCCCTGACGGCGGAGGCCGTGCAGTTCAGCCTCCAGCGCATCTTCGACGAAGACCATCCCGCGTTCTGGAACAGCGTCTGGACCAACGATGTCCTCGGCGACTGGTTCGACCGGTTCGAGATCGCCGACGACCACACCATCGCGCTCGTCCTGTCGGAGCCCTACGTGGCGCTGCTCGCCAATCTCGCGATGCCCTGCGCCTCCATCGTGAACCCCGATCATGTGCTGGCGGTGGGCCGCGAACGCGTCGTGACGGAACCTCTGGGCTCCGGGCCGTACGTCCTCGACGAATGGAAGACGGGCAACTATCTGCGGGTGAAGGCCCGCCCCGACCACTGGCGCGGCAGGCCCGCCACCGACACGATCATCTTCCGGACGCAGAAGGACATGAACCAGCGCATGGCCTCGCTTCGCAAGGGCGAGGTCCACCTGGTCACCACGCTCAGCCCCGGCGTCGTGGGCGACCGCTCCGCGCTGGAGAACTGCGACGTCGTCGAAGTCCCCATGCCCGCATTGCACTACGTCATCTTCAACTGCGCCGAGGAGAAGCTCAAGGACCGCCGCGTGCGCCTTGCCCTCAACTACGCCATCGACCGCCAGGCGCTCTGCGACGGCATTCTCGAGGGCACCGCCTTCCCCGCCTCCGGCATTCTGCCTCCCGGGATGCTGGGCTGGCGCGATGACAAGCCCCTGGGCTTCACCTACGATCCGGAGAAGGCCCGCGCCCTTCTCGAAGAGGCCGACGCCGTCGGTCTGAAGCTCGAGTACATGTGCTTTCCCGAAGCCCGCCCCTACAACACGGCCGGCACGAAGACGGCCCAGCGCATTCAGGAGGACCTGCGCAAGGTCGGCGTCGAAACCGAGCTGGTGCAGCGCGACTTCGGCGGGATGCTCGAAATCCTCAGCCTGCGCACCGAGCACGAACTCGCCGGAATCGGATGGATGAGCGACACCGGCGACCCCGACAATTTCATCTACGTGCTCTTCGGCACACCGACGAACCGCTCGAACTACGTCAACGAGGAGGCCAACCGCCTCATGGCTCTCGCGCGCACGGAACTCGATTCCGGGAAACGCGCCGAGCTCTATCACCAGGCCGAGGACGCCATGCTGCTCGATCCGCCCTGCATCGTCGTCAACCACGCCAACCGCCTGAAGGGCCACAGCACCCGCCTCAAGGGCTACAACCCCTACGCCTGGTCGCTCGACGCGCTCTGGAACGCCTATCTCGATTGACGCGGGGGAGACCCGGTTCGTGGTTCCCATGCTTGATCGGAGATTCCGATGGCCGGAGGCATGTCTTGCTAAAACGGATGCTGCAACGCGTGGTTCGCCACCGCTTCTTCAGCCGGGACGAGATGGTTCAGGACTGGAGGGATATCATCGCCTTGTGGGAGACGAGAAGGATCGCCTACAATATCCTCCTGCTTGCGACGGGAATCGCAGGTATTCTCGTGGGTGCTGGACTCTTCCTCCTCGCGGTGGTAAGCGTGGAGGCGGACGGTGGCGGAGGCGGGGGACAGGCGCCCGCTCTGCTCCTTCCTCTGGCGTTCCCGGTTCCGGGCATTCTCCTCTACGCGACGGCGGCGAATATCTGCTACACGGGGGGATGGATTCTGGAACTGTTCGCCCGCTGGCTTTGGGGTGAACGGGCGGAAGCGTTCGGAGAGATCGCTCACTTTCTCGGACTTTCGCTTTCCATTCTCCTGACGGCGGCGATTCCGATCACCCTCGGCGTATTCATCGTCTCGTTCGCCCTTCTTTGGTCCGGCTGATCCGGTGAGAGCCCCTCGGCGGGGGAGAAGCCCCCGGGATCGCGGTCGCCGGAACGGGCCCGAACCGCTGGAAAGCCACTGAACCTGTGGGAAAACGGGTCTTTGCGGACCGCTTGGGCGGAATGATGGGGCCGGGGAGCGAAATATCGAAAAAAACGCCCCAATACCCTTGACAGGCCAGGGGGTCGTTCCTACCTTCCGCGCCCCTGACAGGGAAGGGTTCGCCCCGAACTGACAGACTGAAGGCAGATCGGGTCGCGTATCCCTCAGCGCGAATCGCCGCAAGGCCCCGACCGGAAAATAAGGAAGCGA
>JAJFLJ010000025.1 GCA_021772755.1 Candidatus Sumerlaeota bacterium | reverse complement strand
TGCGCGGCGCGCGCGCGGCGCGGGGCCGGATCCTGATTCTCTGCAACAACGACCTCGCGGCGATGGAGGAGTTCATCCCGAATCTGGTGCGCTGGTTCCGATCGGAGACGGTCCGTCTGGGCGGCGACGTCCGGCGGGAGCGTTTGTTCGCGGTCAGCGCGCGAACGCTCGACTGGAGAACGGGCCGCGAGAACCAGGTCTGCATGAACCCGATCTGGAAAGGCGGCCGGCTTGCGACGGGGTGGCGAAAGCCGGAAACGGCGGAGCGCTCGATGTTCGTCCAGGCGGGCGCGGCGGCCTACGACCGCCGGCGGTTTCTGGCGCTGGGCGGGCTGGACTCCGTGTACAGCCCGGGCTACTGGGAGGACTACGATCTTTCGTACCGCGCGTCGAAGAGCGGACTGCTCTGCATCTACGATCCGGAGGCCGTGGCGCTGCATCACGGGGGCGGTTCGATGACGAAGCGGTTCGGCAGCGTGCGCGTGGGGCGAACAAAGGCGCGCAACCATCTGATCTTCGAGTGGCGGAATCTGACGGACTGGTCGCTGCTGGCGGAGTACTGCGCGCGGCTCCCGCTGAACGTGGCGCAGGAGTGGTCGAGGGGCCGGAAGCGGGAGCTGACGCGCGCGCTGGTGGCGGCTTCGCGGTATGCCGGGCGCGTCGTCGGGGAGCGCATCGCGGCGAACAGGCCGGTGATCGGCGACCGCAAGATGATCGAAGGACTGCCGCCGTCGAAGACGTCGTTCTGACGTCAGAACACGACGCGGCCCCAGAACCAGACCACCAGCGTGACCAGGACGGCTCCGGCGACGTTCAGCACGAAGCCCGTCTTCATCATGCCGCGGATCGTGATGCGGTCGCTGGCGAATGCGATGGCGTTCGGCGGCGTGGCGACGGGCAGCATGAAGGCGCAGCTGCACGAAATCGCTCCGGCGGCCATCAGAAGAACGGGATCGATGCCGGTGGCGGTGCCCATCGTGGCGAGCAGGGGCAGCAGAATGTTCGCGGTCGCCGTGTTCGACGTGAGTTCCGTGAGGAACGTGACGACGAGGCAGACCGTGCCGATGAGCAGCAGGGGATGAAGGCCGGCAAGCCCCTGAAGCTGAAGGCCGATCCACTCGGAGAGACCGGACTCCGTGAAACCTGCGGCCAGGGCGAAGCCGCCGCCGAAGAGAAGCACGATTCCCCAGGGAACTTCGCGAAAGGCGGTCTCGTCCAGCAGACGCGCGCCCTTCTCTCCACGCGACGGGACGATGAAGAGAACGGTGGCGAGCGCGATGGCGACGGTGCCGTCGCTGAGGAACTTCGAGTTCTCAAAGAGGGACGACCAGCCGGGAATCGTCACGTCGCCGATGCTGACGGGCGCACGCGTGATCCAAAGGAGCGCGGCCGAGGAGAAGACGACCAGGACGGCGATCTGCTCGAACGTGATGGGGCCGAGGTCCGCGAGCCGGCGGCGGATGACGCCGCGCTCCAGCCCGGCGCCGAGGCGTACAGATCTCGTCGTCCACTTCAGCCACGCGAACATGACGGCCAGCATGACGATGCAGAACGGCGCGGCGAGAAGCATCCACTTGAGGAAGGAAACGGGTTCGGCGTCGGGAAAGGAGATGCGGAAGAAGCGGTCGAAGGCGAGGTTCGGCGGCGTGCCGACCAGCGTGGCGATGCCGCCGATGGATGCGCTGTAGGCGATCGTCAGGAGCAGCGCGGAGGAAAAGGGCGCGACGGCCTCGCGGCCCGACTCCGTCTCCAGGCGCGAGAGCACGGCGATGGCGATGGGCACCATCATCATGGCGGTGGCCGTGTTTGAGACCCACATGGAGAGAAAGGCGGTGGCGAGCATGAAACCGGTCATGACGCCGGTGGGCGATGAACCCGTCAGCGAGAGAACGCGGAGGGCGATGCGCTCGTGGAGGCGCCAGCGCTGCATGGCGATGGCGATGAGAAAGGCGCCGAAGAACAGCATGATGGTGTTGTTCATGTACTGCGCGGCGGTGTCGCCGGCGGGCATGATGCCGAAGACGGGGAAGAGAACGAGGGGAAGGAGGGACGTCGCCGCGAGAGGGAGCGCTTCTGTCATCCACCAGACGGCCATGAGGACGGCGATGGCGGCGGCGAGAACCGGCGGCGTCGCGGGGCCGCTCGAAAACAGGACGACGGCGGCGGCGAGAACGGGTCCCGCGACCAGGCCGATGCTGCGGGCGGTGTCCGCCGCCCGGAAAAAGCTGGGGGTCTCACTCATTCGTTGCGCCACCTGCCGGGAGCGGAGAAGACCCCGTCGGATTGCGTTGGCCAAGCGCAAAGATGGAGATTCCAGAAGCCCGGGAGTTCGGAAGATGACGATTTCGATTCGCACGTTCATGATCTGCGCGGGGGCCGCACTGCTGGCGGGCTGCGCGAGCGTTGGCGCGGGGCCGCGCGAACAGTGGGAGGGCGAGCCGGTCGTGCGCGTGCGGCTCGTCCATACGCTGGCGGAGATCGAGGGCGCCGCCGGGCGCGAGTGGACGGTCTCGACGGACAACGGCTCGGTGAGGAAGGCTTTGCCGGAATCGGCGCCCGTGGAGTTCGAGGCGACCGAGAGCGGCGTCGCGGTTTCATGGCACGACGCGGCGGGACGGCGCACGGAACAGGTCGTCGGAAAGATGCTGGTTCTCGAAAGCGCCGACCCCGAGGACCTGCTGCTTCTGAAGAGCGTGCCGTACGGCGTGGGATGGTGGTGGGAGAGCACGGCGGACCGGACGTACTCGGGGCGGATCGAGGTCCGCGCGCGGCGCAACGGCGATCTGGAGATCGTGTGCGCGCTGCCGCTGGAGGACTATCTCCTGGGGGTGGTGCCGTCGGAGATCGGCTCGGGCGCTCCGGCGGAGGCGATGAAGGCGCAGGCCATCGCGGCGCGGTCGGAAGTGGTGACGGCGCTGCGGTCGCGCATCTACGCCGGAGAGAACCACGACATCTGCGCGGACGTCGATTGCCAGGTCTATTCCGGCAACGGCAAGCGCACGGTCGATACGGACCGGGCGGTGTGGGACACCGAGGCGCTGGTGCTCTCGCACGACGGCACGACGATCGGCGCGTACTACGCGTCGAACTGCGGCGGACACTCGGAAAGCGTGGAGAACGTCTGGCCCGACCGGTCGGGTCCGGTGCCGTACTGGAGCGGAAGCTTCGACAGCGAGCGCGACCCCGGAGTCGATCTGACGAAGGAAACCGCGCTGCGCGCGTGGCTCGCGACGGAACCGGACGTGTGGTGCGCCCCTTCGAAGGACGGCATCCCGGACTGGGCGAAGAAGAACTTCCGCTGGGAACGGACGTTCACCGCGGAGGAGACGAGCAAGGCGGTGGCATCCGTGCGCGACATCGGCACGGTCGTCGATATCGTTCCGGTGGAGCGCGGCGTGTCGGGGCGGCTGACGCGCGTGGAGTTCGTCGGCTCGGAGGGCCGGGTGGAAGTCGGGCCGGAACTGAAGATCCGCACGCTCTTCGCGCCGCCGCTGAAGAGCGCGGCCTTCGTGGTCGATGCGGAGGGACCGGAAGGACACCCGGACCAGTTCACCCTCTCGGGAGCCGGATACGGACACGGGGTCGGCATGTGCCAGACGGGCGCGATGGCGCGGGCCGCGGCGGGGCAGACGTACGCGCAGATACTGACGGCGTACTACCCCGAAGTGGAAATCGGGCGTTCGTGGAAACGGGCGGACGACTGATGCACGGGGCGGGATCGCGGCATGCGGCCCTTGACACGCCCCGGGGGCTGCCGCACTTCCATGGTCCACTATGGGCATGACAGGCGAAAAGACGGGGCGACGAGGGATTCGCTGGCTGTTCTTCGACGTCGGAGGAACGATCTTCGACGAAGAGCCGGTGTACCGCTTTCACGAGGAGATCATCCTCGACCTGCTGGAGCGCAACGGTTGCGGCGTGGAGGAACGGCAGTTCCAGGATGCGGCGAAGGACGCGCGAAAGCACTACCTGCCGCGATACGTCAACCACCTGATCTGGATCTTCACGGAGGACGAGGAGCGCTATCAGCGGATCAGCGTGGAGTTCGAACGCGCCGTGAACAGGACGCCGTACCCGGCGTTTCGCGAATCCGTGCAACTGATTCCGGGAATCAAGGACCTGCTGCTGGAACTGCGCCAGCACTACATGCTGGGCATCATCGGGAACCAGCCGGCGGCGGTGCGCAAGCGCCTGGAGGAGGAGCGGCTGACGGGATTGTTTCCGGTGCAGGCGATCAGCGCGGAGATGGGCATGAGAAAGCCCGATCTGCGGTTCTTCCTGGCGGCGCTCGCGATGGCGCAGTGCCAGCCCAACGAGTCGGTGATGGTCGGCGACCGTCTCGACAACGACATCTATCCCGCGCGCGCGCTCGGCATGACGACGGTCCGCCTGAAGATCGGACCGCACCGACACCAGCCGGTGCTCTCGCCGGAGTACCTCCCCCACTATACCTGCACGAGCGTCAAGAGTCTGGCGAAGCTGCTGACGTCCGACGAACTGGAACCGCAGGCAGCCGGTGCGGAGCTGATGTGGTAGAATAGCGGTTGGACGCCCCGTGAGCGCGTCCGCCTTCGGCATACGATCGGTTCATCTCCCCCTCGCGTACTTCGGCGCATAGACGATCACCGAGTTGCAGACGAAGGCCGGTTCCTCGTCGAGCCCGCCGGGGAAGTACTGGTCGACGGCGTGGATGGCGTTGACGCTGACGATGGTGGGGAGCGTCGGGTCGGGCGGTTCGTGATCCTTGAACCGGATCGTCCAGGGATAGTTCGGCAGCATGAGCCGAACGTCGTCCAGACCGTACGCTTCGGGGCGGCCCATGCCGAAGTAGGCGAGGTTGGCTTCGAGATAGCCCATGTCGATGACGGTTTCGACGGCGTAGCCCAGGTCCTGGCCCCAGTCGACGTTGCTGTCGCGAAGTCTGGTGCGGCCCGCCAGCGGACTGCCTCCGCCGATCGCGTTCATGTAGGTCGCATGGTGGGGGTGCAGCCAAAGACACTGGAGGGCGCAGAGCAGCGCGATGGCGGCGGTCGCGATGTGGCGGACGCGCTGCGCGCGAAGAACGTCGGCGATGGCGGCGCCGGCCAGCACGGTCCACGGAAAGTAGACGAAGAGAATGTGGCGGTGGCCGATGTTCAGCCGCGTGACGACGGTGAGCGCCAGCAGCACGAGAAACGGGGCGGCGAAGAGCACGAGTCGGGTGCGTTCCGTCGCGGTGCCCTTCGCGAGCCGCCAGCCCGCCCACGCGAGGGCCACCGGCAGAAGCAGCAGGTGCCAGAAGGGCGTCTTGAGCGCCGTGGTCACGGCGAAGTAGTGGTACCACCCGCTGAAGGAGTCCTCGCCGAGAAGAAAGACGGGGCGGCCCTCGACGGTGCCGACATGGGCGATAACGGCGATGGTGGCCTGCGGCAGGAGGCGGTACTGGCTGAGAGGCGTGAGAATCCAGCCCAGCGGGGGCCGCCAGATATCCTCGCGCATGAAGGGGCGGGGTTCGTGGGGGACGACGATGCCGGTTTCGTACAAGAACCGAAACCCGGCGCCGGCCCACTGGGCGAAGACCCCGGCGGCGAAGAGAACCGCCGTGAGCGCCGCGAACCGGCGCACGGAAATGCCGGCCATGTCCTCGCGGTCGCGCAGGCGAAGAGGAAGAAACAACGCCATGCACCCCCAAAGAACGATCGCGGCCACTGTAACGGGCAGCTTGATCAGCGAACCCGCCGCGCAGGCGACGACGAAGACCGCCACGTTGCGGTTCGTCGGGCGCTGCCACGTCTTCCAGGCGGCAAGCGTCATCCCCGCGACGGCGACCAGCGTGGGAACGTCGAGCGTGACGAAGCGGGAATGGCCGAGATACTCGGGGTAGAACATCAGAAGCCCCATCGCCGCGAGCCCCGCCGTTCGCCCCTTCAGCTCGCGCCCCCATGCATAGGCCAGCAGACCGCCCAGCAGTCCCGTCAGCACCGGCACGATTCGGCACATGAAGAGCCGGAGACGGTGCTTCGCGCCGTGGAAGTAGATGACCGTGTAGCCCCAGAGCGAGGAATCGCGGGCGCGCCAGACGCGGGTCTCGGGGCCTTCGGGTCCGACGGTGAACCGCGTGTCGAGAAACACCCAGGCGGGGAGAGCGCTGAGGACCTTGAAGAGGGGCGGGTGCTCGGGATTGAAGCGGTAGTCGCCGAAGTCGAGAATCGCGAAACCGTCGCCGATATGGGCGGGCTCGTCCATGACGGGGGACTTCACCCAGGCGCCGTGAAGCGCCATGGCGAGCCAGAGGAGGGCCATGCCGACAATTGCCAGGCGGTGGGGCGGCAGCCAGGAAGGGGGATTCTTCACGCGGGAAACGGATTCCTCCGGCCCCGTGAATCGGGGCAGCGGGAGAAGCCGGTCAAGGGGATGGTCGGCTTTCGCCGTCCCAGCACGCGCCGCGGATCGTTTGCCGTTGCCATATGCTCCGCCACTCGGTAGGTAACCCCTTGGCAGGGGAACATTAGACAGGGAGGACCTTTCATGGGAATCTTTCGTCCGGCCCGTTCGCGGGCCCTCTTCGTTGTGGGACTGATGGCGTCTGCGGCGGCGTCCAATCCCGTGCTTGCACAACCTCCGATCGACCTCTCTCTGCTGGGCACGACGCATCCTGGCTTTCGAATCGATGGCGTCGACGCCGGCGACAATGCAGGCTTCAGCGTTTCGGGGGCGGGGGATATCAACGGCGATGGCCTCGCCGACCTCATCGTCGGCGCTCCGAATGCCAACTCCGCTACAGGAGAGAGCTACGTCGTGTTCGGCAGGACCGACGGCACAGCGGTGGATCTCTCGCTGATCGGAACAGCGCATCCCGGTTTTCGAATCGATGGAATCGGCGCGGGCGATTCGTCGGACCGGAGCGTTTCGGGCGCAGGGGACGTCAACGGCGACGGTCTTGCGGACCTCATCGTCGGCGCACAAAGCGCCAACTCCGCTGCCGGTGAGTGCTACGTCATCTTCGGCAAAGCCGACGGCACGGCGGTGGACCTGTCGCTGATCGGCACGACACACCCCGGCTTTCGAATCGATGGCATCGACCCGGGTGACCGGTCGGGTTTCAGTGTTTCTGGCGCGGGGGACGTCAACGGCGATGGTCTCGCGGACCTCATCGTCGGTGCTCCGAATGCCAACTCCGCAACAGGAGAGAGCTACGTCGTGTTCGGCAGGACCGACGGCACAGCGGTGGATCTCTCGCTGATCGGAACAACGCATCCCGGTTTTCGAATCGATGGAATCGACGCATACGACCACTCGGGCTCAAGCGTTTCCGGCGCGGGAGACGTCAACGGTGACGGCCTCGCAGACCTCCTCGTCGGCGCCCCTCGTGCCGATCCTGGAGGCAATGGCGATGCCGGAGAGAGCTACGTCGTCTTCGGCAAGGCAGATGGCACGGCGGTGGATCTTTCGCTGCTGGGCACGACGCACCCCGGCTTTCGCATCGACGGCATCGACGGGCACGACTATTCGGGCCGCAGCGGCCTTTCAGGCGCGGGGGATGTAAACGGCGACGGCCTCGCAGATGTCATCGTCGGCGCCGCATCGGCCTACCCCTTTGCCAAGACCGGAAAGAGCTACGTCGTCTTCGGCAAGACCGACGGTATGGCGGTGGACCTTTCGCTGCTGGGCGCGACGCACCCCGGTTTTCGCATCGATGGCATCGCCGGAAACGACTTCTCGGGACGCAGCGTTTCGGGCGCGGGGGACGTCGATGGCGACGGCCTCGCAGACCTTCTCGTCGGCGCACCCGGTGTGAACTCCACTACGGGGGAGAGCTACGTCGTGTTCGGCAAGGCAGACGGCACGGCAGTGGAACTCTCGCTGCTCGGCACGGCGCATCCCGGCTTTCGGATCGATGGAATCGACGCGAACGACGCTTCGGGCTGGAGCGTTTCGGGCGCGGGGGACGTCGATGGCGACGGACTTGCAGACCTCCTCGTTGGCGCCCACCTGGCCAGTTCCCTCGCGGGGGAGAGCTACGTGGTGTTCAGCCCCATGACCGCGCCTGCGACGGCGACGTACAAGTCGGCGCGGGGAGCCGGAGCGGCGCCTCTCTCGCCCGTCGGCGTCAGTGGCGACGGCAGCAACGAGAGCACGCCGGATTCGCGGGCGTGGATCGGATTCGCCGACGGCGATGCCGCGTCGATGCAGACCGTGACGATTCGCCGCAATCAGAACCTGGGCGCGACGTTTTTGCCGACAGTGTGGAGCGTCTCGACGGACCGCACCGGATGGACGAACGCGACGCTGAAGGTCAAGTATACCGAAGCGGAAGTGACGGGCCTGACGGAAGCGGACCTGGTGCTCTACAAGGCCGACAGTATCGGCGGGCCCTACGCGCCGCTGACGACGACCGTCGATCCGGCGAAGAACACCGTCAGCGCCGACGTTTCGTCGTTTTCCTTCTTCGCCATCGGGACCGAGGCGGTACAGGCGGCGGAGTTCGACGGCTTCGTGGTGGAGTAGGCGAAGGGAGAGCGAACCGCTCCGGCGGGCCTGTCGGCGGCCCTCGCCCCCCCATCCTCGCCTTGACAGGCAGAGGGGGGTGGCCGAACCCTCTGCGGCCCGTCCGGCAAGGACCGGGCATCTCCGGAGATTCGCCAGACCCATGCTTAGTATCGTCACCGTTCTTCTCGGTTTCTTCTTCATCGTCCTTTGTCTGTTCCTCAACCTGATCGTCCTGCTCCAGCCGGGCAAGTCCGGCGGGCTGGGCGGATTGGGCGGGGGGAGCGCCAGTTCGGCCATCAGCGAGTCGCTGGGCGCCACGCAGGCGGAGAAGTCGCTGGCCAGCTGGACCAGCTGGGGCATGGGGATTTTCTTCGTGCTCTGCCTGCTGCTGACGTTTCTGGTGAATTTCCACGAGACGGGCGGCGGATCGAGCCTGAAACTGCCGTCGGGTGCGGCGGCTCAGACCGAGACCGAGGCGGCTCCCGGGGCTTCGGCAGCGGAGGAGCCCGCCACCGATGCGGCAACGGAAGCTCCCGCCGGGACCACGGACCCTGTCGCCGAATAGTCCCCCCTGCGGGGAGCGAGTCTTGCCCCCGCCGCGAAGGCGGGGGTTTTTCTTTTTCCGACCAAACGGAGGTCGCCGAGCCATGGCCGAAACTGTCCGCGTCGATCTGGGTGAACGGGGCTACGATATTCTGATCGGGCGCGGTCTGCTGGCGGGAGTCGGCGAAGCGGCCAGGCGTGTGCTGCGGGGCGGCAAGGCGATGGTCGTCTGC
>JAJFLJ010000240.1 GCA_021772755.1 Candidatus Sumerlaeota bacterium | reverse complement strand
TCCACAAGAGCAAGGGCCTGGAGTTCGACACGGTCGTCGTGCCATTTCTGGGGCGCCCGTTCAACTTCATCGATTCGCGCGAGCCGTTCGTGTGGGACCGCCAGCACGGGTTCGGCACGGTGTTTCTGCCGGGTCTGAGGTATGCGGAGTCGCGGTTCGCGGCGTCGCGGCTGGCGATGGCGAAGCCGATGAACGCGCGAACGCGGTCGGAGGAGATGCGGCTGCTGTACGTCGCGGCGACGCGGGCGCGGGAACGGCTCGTCCTGACGGCGTCGCGCAAGAAGATGGGGAAGTATCTCGACGACGCGCGGACGAAGGACCTGTCGAGCGATGCACTGCGCGAGAAGGACGCTGCTTCGGCGAACGACTTTCTCGGCTGGATCGCGACGGCCGTTCGCGACCGCGAAGAGTTCGGCGACATCGGGCCGGACGCGCCGGAAAGCGCTATCGGCAGGGACGGGCTTCAACTTCGCTTCGTGGACCAGTCTCCCGGGGAGAACGCGGACGACCCGCAAAGCGATCCTGCGGACGCGACCGCCGAGCAGGTGTCGAGGTGGAACGATGCGCAGGATGCCGTGGGCGCGATGATCGACCGCGTGGTGCTGCTCTCGCCGAAGGGGGAAGGGCGGGAGGTGCGGGCGAAGGTCTCGGCAACGGAAGCGAAGCGCGCGTGGGAGGCGATGCACAGCGAGGAGAATCCGGCGTGGGAACCGGACGAAGATCCGGCGCCGGCGGAAGAGCCGGAATGGTGGCCGCCGACGCTGGTGCCGGAAGCGTCGCGCCAGCCCGACCGGGGGCACAGGCCGGGCACGCTGACGCACCGTTTCTGCGCACTCGTCGATCTCGACGCGATCGCGGGGGGAACGTCGTGCGGCGAAGAGCTGCGGCGGCTGACGGAAGCGGGTTTCTTCGCGGAGGAGGAAGCGCGTCTGGTGCGCGCGGAGGAGGTGGAACGTTTCTTCTGCGCGTCGGCGCTGGGTCAGCGGGTGCTGCACGCGCGCGCGACGGTTCGCCGCGAGGTGCCGTTCACGATTCGGGTGCGGGCGGGCGAGTTGTACCCGGAGAGCGGGAATCCGGAGGAGACACTGCTCTTCCAGGGAGTGGTCGATCTGCTGTTCGACGGGCCTGGTTCGGGCGTGGAGCTGCTGGACTTCAAGACGGACTGGTGGGACGGAACGACGGCGCACTTCGACCGGCTGGAAGCGATGTATACGCCGCAACTCGCGCTCTATCGCGCGGGCATCGAGCGTTCGCTGGGGCGGCCGGTGGAGGAGGCGTGGCTGTATTTCCTGCGGGCGGAGCAGGAGACGAAGGTGCCGCCGGCGGAGGACTGGCTGAAGTACCTGAGGCCGGTGTTCGGCGCGGCCGACTGATCAGCGGCGGTTGCTCTTCTCGACCTTCTGGCGGCACTGGACGCAGAGCTTCGCGAAGGGCTTGGCGCGAAGCCGACCGATGGGGATGAAGGGGCATGTCTCGCAAAGGCCTTCGGGCTCGTCGGCGCACATTTCGCAGAGCCCGTAGGTTCCCTTGTCGAGCCGTTCGAGGGAGTTGACGACCTGTTGCAGGCGCTCTTCCTCGTAGCGGCGCGTCATGAAGGTGGTCTCGAGCGCTGCGGTGTCGGTGGCCGCATCGGCCTGGTGGCTCGAAAAGCTGCGGCTCATGTTCTCCTCGCTGGAGGTCGCGAGCTCGTTGATGGTGGCGAGGTCCCTGAGAAGGCGGTCGCGCTCGGACTCGAGAATCTGGCGGAGTTCGCGGAGCTCGGGCTTGCGATAGGGGGCCTTGAGCTTGCGCCTGGGCTTCCTGGCGGCTTCGGCGCTCTTCGTGCCGACGGCCTTCTTCGAGTCGCGGCGCGTGGCGGCGATTTCCGCGGCCTTGGCGACGGAGGTGGGCAGACTCGACGCTTCGGCCTTTCGCGCGGCGCGGGCGGCGGCGCGGGCGGTGCGCTTCGTGTCTTCGGCGCGCATGGCGAGCAGGCGCTTGAGCATCTCGCCCTTGTCGCTCTTCGATGCCGCGGACTTGCGGGCGGACGCCTTCTTCGCGATGGGATTGGCGGCCTTCTTCTTCGAGGCGGCTGCGGCCTTCGCGGCGATGGCGGCGCGCGTGCCGGTCTTCGGCTTCGCCTTCGCGGTGGCGGTCTTCCTCTTCGCGGGGGACTTCGCCGCGGCGGTCTTCGGTTTCTTGGGACGTGCGGGTTTCGCGGCGACGGCCTTGCGAGCGGTGGACTTCGTGGGCGCCGCTTTTTTCGAAGCGGCTTTCTTCGCGGCCGGCTTCTTCGCGGTCGACGGCTTCTTCGCAGCGGTCTTCGGCCTGGCCTTCGCTGGCGCCTTGGCGGCGGACTTCTTTGCCGCCGCCTTCTTCGCGGCCGGCTTGCGAGCGGTCGGCGTCTTCGCGGTGGCAGCCTTCTTCGCGGGGGCCTTGGCGGTCGCGGCCTTCTTCGTCGTCGCGGTCTTCTTCGCGGCGGATTTCTTCGATGCGGTCTTTCGTGCCGTCACGGTGTCATTCTCCTCACGGCTCCCGCGCATCGTTCGCACAGGCCCGGATGATCTGTATCGTTGCCGATCCATTCGGACCGGGTCCAGCACCGCCCGCACTTGCCACCCGGGGCGGTGCGGATTTCTACGGAGTCGGCTTCCCCCGTTTCGATCACCACCTGGGACACGATGAAGAGGCGGGGAAGCAATTCCGAATTCTCGCGAAGGAAGGCGGCGGCCTTGTCGTTGGGGGTGCGAAGGACCGCGAGCGCTTCGAGGGAGTTGCCGATCTTCTTCTCCGCGCGAAGGGGCTCGATGGCCTTCTGGACCGTTTCGCGCCATTCGAGAAGGCGGTCCCACTTTTCGAGAAGAGCGGGGCTCTCCCAGGCGGAGTTGGGGTCGGGGAAGTCCGCGAGGTGAACGCTCGTCTCGCGGCCATGGGCGGGAAGATGCGACCACGCTTCGTCGGTCGTGAAGGGGGCGATGGGGGCGAGCATCCGCAGCAGGTGCGTGACGATCTCGTACACGACGGACTGGCACGCGCGGCGAACGGGGTCGTTCGGAGCGGAGCAGTAGAGACGGTCCTTGGCGCAGTCGAGATAGATGGCGCCGAGGTCCGTCACGCAGAACTCGTTGACGAGATGGAAGACGCGGTGGAACTCGTAGGACTCGTAGGCCGCGCCGACGCGTTTGGTCAGCTGGGCGAGACGGGCGAGTATCCAGCGGTCGTCTTCGATGTGCTCCGCGGATGCGGCGGAGGGATCGAAGTCGGCGAGATTGCCGAGCAGGAACCGGATCGTGTTGCGAACGCGGCGGTAGACGCCGCCGACGTGGTCGAGAATGCCGTCGGACACCTTGAGGTCGGAGCGATAGTCCTCCGACGCGACCCAGAGGCGCAACACGTCGGCGCCCATCTTCTCGATGACCTTTTGGGGGGCGATGACGTTGCCCTTGGACTTCGACATCGCCTCGCCCTTGCCGTCCAGGATGAACC
>JAJFLJ010000239.1 GCA_021772755.1 Candidatus Sumerlaeota bacterium | reverse complement strand
CCGGGACGGGCCGGAATGGGGGCTATCTCAGGCGCTCGCGCTCTTCCCGCAGCCTGCGGGCCCGCTCGTCGGAGTTCAGGGAGTTGTAATTGCCTTCCCTGGCGGTCACGGTCGTGAACTCGAAGCTGTAGGGGATGTTGGAAATCCGGTCTCCCCCAAGGGTCTCGATGCCACTGCGGATCGTGACCTTGTAGGTTTCGCCGAAGTCGAACAGACCTGCGATGGAGAGGGTGCCCCAACCGGTTTCCGGATCGTTTTCCATATAGACCTGGGGCTGGCTCGGGATCTCGGGTTCGATCCGGACGCGGCTGGAGTCGAAGCGGTCGAGGTCGATGGCCGCGTTGAAGTAGACTCTGGCCGGTTCCTGAAAGCTGACGAACGCGTTCGCCGAACCGTCGGCCGGAAACGTGCCCACGATCTTGGCGCGACCGGTGCGGAAGCTCAGCTCGTAGGGTTCCTCCAGGGGGTTGCCGTCGCGGTCCTCGGCCGTGTCGGCGATCTCGATGATGTAGTTCTTGTCGAACTTCAGAGGGACGCCGCCGCGAACGTATCCTTCCAGCGCGACGACCGCGCGTTCCTCCGAAGCCATGGGGTGGCCCGATCCGCAGTAGACCGCATAGTCCACGTCGGGCGAGACGGAGATGGCTCCGATGACGCTCGCCGCGTTCATGGGCTTGCTGAACACGATCACGACGTCCGTGGTGTCGGTGATCGTCACGTCGCGCTCGCCGTCCGCCGGCTGCGTGGAAACCACGCGGGGGTACTCCACGGTGCTTTCCAGAACGAGGTCGCGCAGCTCGACGATCTGGTCCGTGCCGATGACCACCCCGTCGACCCGCGTGTTCAGGTAGCCGTCCATGCTGGCCAGAACGGAGTACGTGCCGGCGGGAATGCCGTCGACCCGATAGAGTCCCGAGGCGTCGGTGGACGCGAAGAAGCTGGTTCCGGCGATGGCGATGGCGATGCCCGGTTCGGGAAAGACGTCGTCGCGCTCCTTGAGAAACGCGAACCCGAGAATGGTTCCCATGGGGGGGACGGTGCTGGGGTCGATGCGCAGGACGAGCTCGACCTCGGCGGCGTTCAGCGCCCGCAGGTCCGCGGTGGCAGGGGGCGCGGAAACGAACCCCTGCGCCGAGGCCGTGACGGCGAAGGTCTCCGCGGGAAGTCCGGTGATCTGGAAGTTGCCGCTGCCGTCGGGAACGGCCCGGTAGTTCGTTCCGGTGACGCTGACCACGACCGAGCCGTATTCCGTCATGGCCTGGCCGTTCTGGTCGAGCATTCTTACGCTGCCGAGGATCGTCCGCCCGCCGATGACGGCGGGATCGCTGAAGCGCAGCTTGACCGGCTCGACGTGAGTCTCCTGGCCTGCCGTGACGTACGCCTTCGCCGTCGCGGGCGCGTACCCGATTCGCGTGAAGCGCAGCGTCGCGTCGCCCTCCGGAACGTTGACGAGAACGAAGCCGCCGCTCGGATCGGTCGCGGTGCCGATCTCGGTTCCCGCGACCCGCACGAGAACGTCGGCCGCGTCGGCGGGATCGGTCGTCACGACGCGTCCCCGCAGCGTGCCCACGGGTCCGTACGACATCGAGGGGAAGCGTTCGTCCTTCGACATCGCGAACGTGCCGAGATCGATGACCGTATTCAGATCGGGCTCGCGAATCGTGACCTGGGCGATGCCGAGAGGCTCGAGTCCCATGGACATCGCGCGGAAGGAATAGAAGTCGGCGGGAAGGTCCGAAATCGTGAACTTCCCCTCCAGGTCGGTGATGGCGATGTGGGACGTGCCCTCGGCATAGACCATGATGCCGCGCGGCTCGAAGCCTTCGGGGGCCTCGATCCGCCCCGCGATGGCGGCGGTCGGCGCGAGCTCGACGCGCGTTTCCAGGGTATCGGTGCGGACCTGCGTCGTCTCGGCGGGCTTGCGGCACGACGAGAGGGCAAGAGCCGCCGCGAGAGCGGCGAGGGCGAGTGCGAAGCGGGCGGAGAAAGTCATCATCTGTAGAGGAGGTATTCCGAACGGCGTTCGACGAAATCCTGGCGCGCCGGATCGAGCGCCCACCGGCGGATAATCTCCTGCGGATTGCGTCCCTGGCGCAAGCCGTCAAAGAGCGCCTGCGAGGCAAAAAGAGTCTCGTCGCCTGCTGGAACGGCCTCGGGGCGGTCCTTCGTCCAAGCGGCCCAGATCAGGAAAGCGGTCGTGGCGGGCGGAATGTCTCCGGCGAAGGAGACGCTTATGGATGACTCTGCGGAAACGACTTCCATTCCGTTCGGGAGAAGGCTCTCAAGGTCGCCGGCAAAGGTCGCAGGGCCGTCCGCAGGAAGCGTCAGGCGAAGCGAAGCGTCCTCGCCGGACTCGACGACCGCAGGGCTCAGGGCAGGGGGCAAGAGGTCGGCCACGAGTTGCCACTGGGCCGCCTGGCCGCTGGCGGTGACGTATCTGGACCACTCGTCGAGGTTGGTCTGGGGAGAGGTGCCGTTCCGTTCCAGAGCCGCGACCAGTGGTTCGCAGCCGTCCCCGCGGTCCCAGTGAAGGAGTGGGAGAACTTCCAGTTCGGCCTGCAGTCCGAATCGCGTGTTGAAGAGCGTGGCTATCTCGCCGGGTGTCATGTTGGGAACGGCGACGGTGGGAAAGTAGGACGCCACGCTGCCGCGCGCGGAAACGTCGCCGAGGGGTCCGTCCTCGGCGTACTGCCGCAGTGAAACGGGCCGGTCCAGCAGGAGCACGGGAACGTTCGCCTTGGCGGCGGCTCGAAGTACCGCGCCGACAAAGGCGACTTCGCCGTAGAACCGTCCGGGGCGAATGGGAAGGTCCAGCACCACGATGTCGGTGTCGGCGATCATCGCAGGCGCGAGTTCGAGTGCGGAAGGGGAGCGCTCGAAGACGCGAACGGAGGGATACGTGCTGAGAACGCCGTCGATGCGCGAACTGCGCCCCGAGGAGGGGAGCTCGTCGTTGAAGAGAACGATCTTCTTCACCATCGGACGGCGAAGCGGAAGAAGCAGCTCGACGATGTGGCGGCCTTCGCTGTCGAGAGCCAGCCGGGACGTCGCGAGCATGACGCGCTTGTGGTTCAGAACCTGGAATCCGTCGCGGGCGGCCCGGTCGAGTCCCAGGGAGAAGCGGCTGTCGGGATCGAGTTCGCGAATCAGCTCCGGCGTGAGCGCGACGATGGCTTCGCCGCCGTCGCGCGCGGCCTGAACCGCGAGAGGCGACGTGTCCGCTTCGGCGACGGAGAGTTCCGCTTCGGCGTTGGGCTCTTCCGCCGGCGGAACGCTCTTCGCGCAACCCGCCGCGAGGAGAACCGCGAGGAGCGCGAATCGAAGAAGTGCCGGTACGGATGGATGCGCTTTCATGCTCATGCCTCGTGCATTGCCTGCCGCTCTTGCACTCAGGGCAAGAGAAAGGCTTTCGGAAATCATGACCCCGGTGCACCCGTCGATGTTTGACGCTGCCGGTTTCGGGCCCAGCGGGCAAAGGCGGCGGGGTATTGCGCCCCGAAGGCGGGGGTGCGGTCGAACACGACGCGCCAGGACCGGTCGGCTTCCCCGGTGCGGCCAAGCGCCTGGAGCGAAACGGCCCGGCGGACATGGACTTCCGTCGCGTTCAGCCACGGCTGCAGGAGGTCGAGTTCTTCGAGCGCCTCCTCGTAGCGACCCGCCCGAACGAGCTGGTCCGTGAGGGCGGAACGGCAGTCGGCGAGACGCCCGTCGATGGCGAGCGCCGCGCGGCATTGCGCGATCACGACTTCCGGTTCGCCGGAGGAGCGTGCCTCGTAGGCGGGGCGGTAGGCGGCGCTCGCCCGCAACAGAGACGTCGAATTCCAGGTTAGCGCCGCCGCAAGAAGCAGAAGGACCCCGCCGACGGCGAAGCGGACGTTCGCCGGAACGGAGAGCGCGAAGCGGAACTCCGTGGGAACGCGCATGTTCTTCAGGACGATGCCGGCCTCGACCGGGCCGAAGCGGCGCATGACGGGAAGGTTGAGATCGGCCTGGACCCTGCGCGGCGGAAGCACGACGGGGATGCCGGCCAGAACGAACAGCAGAACCAGGGAAACGGGGAGTTCCAGCGGAAAGCTGAAGAGCGACTGAACCGCCAGTGCGATCGTCATCGCCAGCGACGTGGCGAGAACCACGCCGTTGCCGAAGCCCTCGCGGCCAAGGCGCGCGTACATCGCCATGATCGATCCGCCCACGAGCGACACGAGCAGAAACACGCCGACGACTCCCAGTTCGCACCACGTCTGAAGAAGCGAATTGTGGGCGGCGTTCGTCCAGGAGCGCGCGTAGGGCGCGAGTTCCGGATCGGACTCGACGATTTCCGCCGGCGTGGCCGGATAGACCCATGTGAAGGTGCCGGCGCCGTGGCCAAGCCAGGGCGCGTCGGACGCCGCTTCCAGCGCAGTCAGCCAGATGACCAGCCGCGTGGGCCCGCCCGCTTTCCAGCGCGGAGAACTGAACGCCTGGCCGAAGATGCCGGGAAGTCCGCTGGCTTCGACGCTCTCCGGAACGCTTTGAATCCAGCGCGCGCGCGCGTGGGGATTCAGCGGGTGGTCGATTCCGTAGAACGCGACGACGACGAGCCAGCCTGCGGCGAGAACGGCCAGGCGGCGAAGGGCCTTCGCGCGGAATATCGCGATGCCGTGCCACTTGCGGGTGAAACCGACCAGAAACGCAGAGGCCACGATGAGCGAAAGGTTGGAGTGAACCGACCAGCAGACGATCAGCGCCGCAGCCGTCAGCCAGAGTGCGATCGCGAGAGCGGCGAAGACCTTGCGGCTTCCCGTCGTGAGCGCGTGGGCGATCATGACGAGAAACGCCAGCGCGAGAAAGTCCGCGACATGGCCGGTATTGCCGAAACCGGCGGCGGAGACCGCATCGCGCCAGTCCCCGAGAACCGCGCGGAAAGCGCCTGTTCTTCCGAAGCCGGTCGCCGCGTCGAGAGCGATCGCCCACACGGCGACGATGCATCCCGTCGCGCAGAAGACGAGCGATGTCGTCAGCAGTGCGCGGCGGTCGTCCTTCAGGATGGACTGAAGGAGAAGAACCACTCCGACGGCGGTGCCGGTCTGGAGGAGCTGGAACATGGTGAGCGGACCGCTGACGGTCCAGATGGCGCTGACGGGAATCCAGAGAACCAGGGCCGCGACGATGGCGTTGACGGGATGGAAGGGGATTCTCAGGGGCGAGCGCCCCGATGCGGTGGCGAGTATCGCGGCGGCAAGAAACCAGAAGCCGCCGGCGAGGAACGTCCACTTGGGAAGAACGAAGGATTCCTGGGCGGGGGGCCAGATGAACAGGGGCGCCAGCGCCGCGATGGCGCAAAGCAGCGCGAAGGGAAGAAACGCGCACGAGCGCGTCTCGCGAAACGGCTTGAGCCAGGCTGCGGTCATCAGTGGCCCGATCGGACTCTCTGGGTGCCGGCGCCGGACCGCGCGCGCTGGTCGTCGAGAACGTCGCTCAGTGTTCGCTCGATGGGAATTTCCGGCTGCCAGCCGAGTTCCGCCGCGATGAGCGAACGGTCGCCGCGGAACTCCACGGGCTTCTCCGTGCGGAGGCGGGACTTGTCGATCGTCGTCCTGACGGCGACGCTGGAGAGCGCGACGAGGCGGTCGAGGATGGACTGAACGGAAACGCCGCTGCCGGAGCACACGTTGTACACCGAGCCCGACGGGGCGGATTCGGCAGCGAGCCGGTACGCGCGCACGACGTCGCGAACGTCGGAGAAGTCGCGCCACGCGCCGAGCGATCCGTGGCGCAGTTCGTCCTGCTCGCCGGCTTCGATCCGGGCGATCTGGCGGGCGAACGCGGGAACGACGAAGCGTTCGGTCTGTCCGGGACCGGTGTGGCTGAAGGGCCGCACGATGGCGTATTCCAGTTCGTGGCGCGATGCGCAGAGCGCGACGAGCCGTTCCGCCGCGACCTTGCTGACGGCGTAGGGATTGGCGGGGGAGAACGGGGATGTTTCCCGCACGGGAAGATGCTCGGGGTCGGGCGCGCCGTAGACGTCCGAGCTGCTGACGAAGAGAATCCTGCGGGTGGTCTTCGAGCGCCCCGCTTCGTCGGCGAGCAGGGCCGTCGCCGCCGCGTTCACGCGGAACGTCTCGTCGGGACAGTCCCAGGACGCGGCGGGATTGCTCTGCGCGGCGAGGAGGACGATGCACTCGGGCTTCATGGCGGCGAGCAGGTCCCGTACGTCGTCGCGCGACGTCAGATCGGCCGGCTTCCATGCCGCCATGCCGATGCCCGGTGGCGGGTCGACGCTTCGCCCCGTCGCGAGAACCTCGTGGCCATGGGCGAGCAGTTCCGCCGCGAGGTGCGGTCCGACGAAGCCGCTCGCGCCTGTAATGAGAATGCGCACGATTCAGTCTTCCCTTTCCGTGGGGGGGCTGTTGCCGGGGCCGAGATGCGGCTGCGCGAAGTCTCTGACGTCGGCGAAGCGCGTGTCCTCCAGGACCTGCATGAACAGCGCGTGGTTGGAACTGATCGCCAGCTCGATCATCCGAACGGCTTCGCCGTCGCGTCCGAGGCTGTGGAGAATCCGCGCGTTTTCGACCATCAGCTCGATGCTGAAAGGCGCGATGACCCGCGCCTTCTCGATGGATCGCAGCGCGATCTCCAGGTCGCCGAACTGCTGGAGGCGGATCGCGATGGAGTGATAGACCCATGCCGTCGGCGCGACGGCGTCCTCCATGTTCTCGTAGAGCCAGAGGGAAGCCTCGCGCTCGCGGTTCGAATTGTGTCCGCTGGCGAGGAAACGCCACGCCGCCTGGAAGTTTCCGGGCTCGCGTTCGAGAGACTTCTTCAGCGCCTCGAAGGACTCGTCGTGGCGCCCCTGTTCGCGGGCAAGCTGGCCCGCGACCCGCCACGCGATGGCCGTGTCGCGCGCCTCTTCCGGCGCGCCATCGACCACGGCAGCCGCTTCGGCGGCACGGTCGTTGTCCGCGAGCGCGCCGGCAAGAGCGAGCGCATAGGCGGCATTCGTGCCATCGAGCGCGTAGGCGATCTCGAATTCCACGACGGCGAATTCCGCTTCCTTCTGTACCAGGTGTTCCTGGCCGACGTGGTAGTGGCTTGCCGCTTCGTTGCCGTCCCACCACTCGAGGGCGGCGAGAGCTTCGTGCGCGCCCGGGAGGTTGTCGGGACAGAGTCGGACCGCTTCGAGAAGATCGGCGCGGGGGGCGTCGATGCGCGGGTCGCCGGAGAGTTCTCCCAGGGAGTCGGCGGCCCGCAGGTTCGTGGTGTCCGATCGCGCGGGATTCGCGGCGATCTCCGCGCTGAGTTCGCGAAAGTTCCTCATCGCGCCGAGGTACTTGATTTCCGCGACCTGACAGGTGTCCTCCACCGTGTGGAATCCGCGCTCCAGAAAGCGGCTGCCGGACTCGCGAATCAGGAAGAGGCTCGCGATCGCGGTCGTGACGATCACGCCCCACACGGGAAGCAGGCGCCGAACCGCAGTACCGGGCGTGTCGGCGGTCATCGTCTCTCCGGAGTCGCCCGGCGCCGCCGTCATTCCTTGCCTCCGGCCAGTTGGCGGTCTTCGGCGGTTCCGAAGACGAGGCGAACGTCGTGGATGGAGGGAATCTCCTCCATGCCGCCGACCAGCATCGCACGCCACTGGAAGACGGTCGCCGTCTTCGATGCGGGAATGGCGTCGCCGCTGGAGACGGAGGTCCATTCCCCGAACGCGGGTTCCGTCGGGTCGCCCGTCGCGACGCGGTACTCGTACGCGATGAAGGTGTCGGCGGGTCGTTCGTCGGTCGCGACGAAGCGGCACGCGGCGAGCCCGTTGGTGCGAAGCCAGGGGGAGCTGTAGCGGCCGGCCACGGGGCGGACCTCGATGCCGAGGATCGAGTTGTAGGACGTGATGCCGGAGCGGGAGAACGTGACGTCGAGGAAATCGTCTTCGGTCTCGAAGCGTCCGATCCACGCCAGCTGCTCGGTCCGATCAGTGCCGACCATTTCGCCCGTCTGGTCCTCGACCTGCCAGTGGTAGCTGTTCGTCACCGCGCCATCGATGCGGCGGTCCCGCAGCTGGCTGAAGGAGACGTCGTAGATCGTGGTCATGTCGTCGTCGGGAAGTGGAAGGCGGAACGTCGCCGGTTCCGGCTTCTCGGTGGGAAACCATGTGAGTCCGCCGTCGATGATCATCATGCGGTTGTCGGTCGGCCCGTTCTGCCGCGTTTCCGGCAGGCGCGCTCCGGCGATGTATTCGTTCGAGAACGAGAGCATGGTGCTGATCCGCGGAACCTCCGTCAGCGCGATGATGCCCGGCGGCACCACCACGGTGGACTCGTGATTCCCGGTTTCGAACGAGGGGGCGAACGACCAGTCGTTTCCGGAAGCGAGTTCCTTCGGTTCGATCATGTACTGGAACACGACATGGTCGCTGTTGTCGTTCCGGTCCCACTCGCTGAATTCCATTTCGGCGTTGACCGTCGCCTCCATCCAGGTCCTCAGCCCGTCCGCGACCCATGACACTTCGACGTCGACCGACTCCCCGGGCGCGATCGGGTCCAGATACTCGCTGTACACCGTCTGCGGCGGATGCGCCTTCCCTTCGGCGACCACCCGAAGGAGATGCCGGTGGGGGAACTCCAGCTCCGAGTCGTTGCGGACGGTGACACTCATCGAAACCACGTCGCGCTTGCGGATCTGGTGCGACGGGGGAAAGACGGAGAGCTTGTCGAGCGCGAGGTTCGGCAGCCGCCCGAAATCGATACGAATGCTCTCGCTGTTGTTCGAGTAGACCCCTTCCGCCACCGCGCGGTCGGAGTTCGCGATCATGTAGAGCGTCGCCTCCATGGGCGTGTTCCCCGGCGGGTCCCAGCGCAGCCGGATGTCCCGCGTCTCGCCGGGAAGAAACGGAGGCTCGATCGCGACCGTCGCACGGCTTTCGAGCAGCGACGTCGCGATGCGGTCGGGTTCCCACGGAACGTCGACGAAGAGAGCCACCGTGACGGGCCGGGCGATTTCGTTTCCGACGTTCGTGACCTGTCCGCGGACGAAGACCGTCTCGCCGCGCGGATGATCGCGGCGCTCGGTGCGAACGCTGCCGGGAACGACGGCGACATCGAAGCGCTTCGTCAGATTCAAGTCGAGCGGAAGCGTCTGTGAGAAGGTCGTTCCGTCGTCCGCCGAGGCCGTCAGCACCAGGTCGCAGGGCAGAACGCCCGGGGGATACTCCTCGTTGGTCGTGAACCGGGCGGAATCCTGCTCGCCGGGCTTCAGCTCGGGAATGTCGAAGGGTGCGCCGATGGCCGCGTCCTCGTCGCCGCCCCGCAGCCGGAGTCTGGCGCGAATGCCGGAAACGCGGCCGTCGGACATCGACCGGACGGGAATCACGATGCCGGTGCGGCTTGGCGTGGGATGCTCCAGTGTGACGAGATTCGCGTTCGCCGCGAAACCGCGCGTCCCGCCGGTGTTCCCCATGATCTCGGCGCGCGCCGTCGCGATGGCCTCGCGTCCGGCGCGGTGCGCATAGTCCGCGCGCGCCTCGATGACCGTCAGGCCCGGAGGCGCGGGAACCTGGAACTCCCACACGCGCGGGACACCCGGCGTCAGCGCGAGGGGAATCGTCGTCAGGCGCTGGTCGGAGGTGACGTCGCGGACGGTCAGTACGACGTCCTCGAGATCGTAGGCCGTATCGAGCACCGCGTCCAGCCGCAGCAGCGTCGGCGTTCCGGCAGGCACCGCGATCGAAGGCTCGGGCTCGACGTGCCACTTCAGGTCGATGCCCGGATCGACGATCTCGAAGTCGTACTCGATGCGTTCGTGCCCCCCTGCGACGGAGTTCCACGCGTGGACGACCAGACGATAGGCGCCGGGGGGCGCGTACGGCGGCATGGTCAGCGACGATTCGAAATCGTTCAGCTCGATATGGCTGCGGACGGGTCCGGCGACGACGAAGCCGCGGCTGTTCAGAACGCTGGCTTCCGCGATTCCCCATTCGATCGAAGGCACCGACCCGCGCAGACCGACCGTCGTCTCCTCGCCCGAGTACATGACGCCGTTCTCTATCTCCAGGGACATGCGGTCCGTCGGCCGTGGAATGCGAATGAACGGATCGCCCAGCAGAACGTATTGCTCCGGCACGTACGCCTGGTTGCGTTCGAGCATGTAGGCCAGCCGCGAATGCAGCGATGCCGTGCCGATGGTTCTCGTCTCCGGGGAGGCGATGGACTTCAGGAAGGGGCGAAGCAGGTAGTCGTGCTCGTTCGGATTCGTTCCCGCGAGCGGCGCGAACAGGGCGATGCATCCCGAATTCTCGACGGTGACGAACCGCTCGCCGATGCTGCGGGTGACGATGCTGTTGGGGTAGTCGATCCAGGCGGTGTCGCAGCTGCCCGCCGCCATGATCGGAAAGCGGCCCTCGTTGGAGACCTCGTCCATGTCGCGGTAGTGGAAGATGCGTTCCGCGGACCAGAGATTGGGGCCGCCGTGTCCCATGTACGTGGCGCTCAGCGCGCCGCGCGAAAGGGCGTCGGCGATCGCCTTCGTCATCGCCGGACTTCTCTTCCGGCCGATGATGCGGAAGTAGTCCTCGAAGGGATAGTCCTGCAGATAGTAGCGTTCGGCCTCCGCGCCGCTCCGCAGCGAGAGCGAGACGATGCGCTCGACGACGTCGGCGAAGTCCTGCTCGTCGTCGGTGAAGAACTGATGGCGGGTGAGCCAGGGGCCCGCCGGGGGCGCGGACTCGTACCGGAGGATCTTGCGAATGTACCCGTCGAGTTCACCCGCCGACGCCACGGAGATTCTGCCGATCTCGATGTCCGCCAGATCGCCGTTTCCCGAGAGCCGCGAATAGCGGGAGTCGCCGCGGATATCCGGAATCTTTTCGCCGAAGCCGTAGACTGGCACCATGTTTTCCGAAATGCCCGGGCGGGTGTATCGCTCCTCCCACCAGTAGTCGCTCGCCTCGCCGACGATCAGCACGCCGGTCAGGCGCCGGCCCGGCCAGGCGGTCCACGCATGGTGAAAGAAGTCGGCGATCGGTTCGGAATCCTTTGCTCCGTGGCCGAAGACGTCGAAGACGCTCTGGACGCCGACGGTGGCGACGCGGAGACCCTGGCGCTCGCGAAGCCGGACCAGAGGCGCGAGTGTCGTGATCATTCTGTCGTCTGCGACGATGAGCAGGTCGGCGCCCTCCTCCGGCGCGAGGAGGTCGCGGTGCTCGTAGGCGCGAAGCGACGCCGGGCGACGGGCGGTGTCGGCGTCGGCGTAGACCACCGTGATGGGTTCTTCCTTGAGCACGACGCGAATATCCACGCTCAGGTTCTCCGAACCCCGCTTGGATGCGAAGAGGACCGCCGGATTCCAGGGATCGGTGATGTCGAGGGGAAAGACCGGCAGTTCCCAGGTGGCGGAAGCGCGGGCCGCGCTCAGGAAGTTCATCATGTCCGGTTCGCCGCCGAGTACGATGGGCGCATCCAGTGGAATGTCCGTGCGCATCACGGAGCACTCGAGTTCGGCCCATGCCATCGCGAGTTCCTCGGACTGGCGACCGTCCCGCTTCTCGGGAAACCGGATCGAGAGGACGTTCTTGCCGTCCTTCAGAACATCCGGGGGGACGTCGAAGAAGAAGTTGGAGGGGCCGCGTCCGCTGAACTGGACGGCAGTGCCGAGTTGCGTGCCGTTCAGGGACACTTCGGCGCTCTGCGAGAGATTGTTGGAAACGCCGCCGAATTCCGCCGTAAGCGTTGCGGGATGCGATGGATCGATGCCCCAGGCGTAGAACTCGTGCGAGGCGAGCTGGCCGGTGCGGCAGGGCAGCGTCGCCCAGCGGCCCGTACGCGCGGTGAAGGGGTATTCGTGCGAGTAGCTGGCGGGATCGAGGATTTCCACCTTCGTCGTCGCCGTGCCTTCGGGATCGGGCGGCAGGGACGATGCCGAGGGAAGGGTCTCCATCTCCGGAGCCTCGTCGTCGCTCGCGAATATCCAGACGGGTGTGTAGGGCCTGCGGGGGTTGTCGGGGGGCGGTACGTAGAAGGAAAACGCCGCGTCGCCCAGGAAGGGGCTGCGGCGGGTGCCCTCGGAGTGAACGGGAACCTCGCGGTCGCGAACCATCACGCGAATGTGCCCGACCCGCATGTCCGACGAATCGATGCCGGCTGCGGCGAAGTCCCGTGGGGTCACGCGGTAGACGCCCGATTCGGGCGCCTTCATCATCACCAGAGCATGCTTCTCCGACGTTTCCCGCAGAAAGTCGCTCCACTCGTCGATGGACTTCAGGTTGGGCAGGGGAGGGTCGGGCGAGATCGTCTCGTCGAGTTGGCCGGGGTTGAGGACGATGGAGGGCGCGACGCGTCGCAGGTACGCGTCGCGTTCGAGAAGCTCGGCGTTCGCTGCGACGGCTTCGTCGGGCTGAGGCTGCCAGACGACCTTGATGAGCGCTTCGGATATATACGCCTTGCCGCGTCTGTTGCGGTTCGCGGTATCGACGATCGTCTCCGTCACCGGAAACCGGAAGGAACAGAGGCCCACGCCGCGGAAGCTGTCGAGCACGCGTCCCGATCCGCGAAGCAGCCCGGAGGTGTAGGGTCCGAGGGAGCTCTCCTCCCCGATGGCCAGAGGCCCTTCCGTGCCGTCCTCCGTGGCGAGGTACCAGGTTCCTTCGACGACTTCGAAGGTCGGCAGGGTGTCGGGCGGAACGGCAACATACCGGCTGACGTCGATCTTGTTCCGGCGCTCCGGAACGTCGCCGGTATTGCGGTTTTCCATCCTGATGAGGACTTCGCCCCGGGCGTGGGAAACTTCGGTAAACGCGATATTGGATTCGTAGAGGAGTTCGTCGATGAACTCCTCGTTCCGGTCGCCGAAGGAAACGGCGGCGGGAAGCAGGAAAAGGAGAAGAAGAACCGCTCTGAAGCGCATGAGGAAGGCCGGAGGCTGGGCGTTGGTACGGGCTTGGCGCCCAACGCTCTTGTGTGACGGGGGGACCGGGCCGGTCAAGTCAAGCTGATGGCGCTGCGGGCCGCGTCAGACTGATCCGAACCGGCTTAAGAGAATCGCGCGGCGGTGGTCGAACAGCGCATCCAGCTTCTGGGCCACCAGAATGCTCTCGGCGAGTCTTCCGACGAGTCCCATGGGGGCGCCCGCTTCGAGGGTGTCGGTGACCCGGCAGCTCTCCGGGCCAAGGCGCTCGAAGCGGTGGTGGTGGACCCAGTGCTCGAACGGTCCGCGGACCTGGCGGTCGGCGAACTCCTCGAACTCCTTGAAAACGAAGACTCTGGCGTCCCAGCGGATTTCGAGCGGAAAGCCGCGAGGCCGGAGCGCGAAACGGATTCGCGACCCTTCGCGCAACGGCGTGTCCGCCTTGACGACCTTCATTCCCATGGAGGGGAGCGTCAGTTCGGCGAGACTCGACGGATTCGTGTAGTAGTCCCAAACGGATTCGACCGGCGCCGCGAGTTCGACTGTGTCCGAGAACGTCTGCAAGGGTGCCCCTTCCCGGCTGCTCCAGGCCGGATCGTCTTCCGCCTGACTGGCGCGCGTGAGCGGTGGCGGGCAACAGAAAGCCCCGCCGGGTTCCGGCGGGGCTTTCTGTCGATCTGGAGATGGCTGGATCAGTTCAGCGGAACGGGCTCGGGATAGTTGAGAATCCGGACGACCTCGAAGCGCGCCGTGTCGAGATAGATGAACTGGCTGGAGGTCTCCTGCTCCGCCTGGATGACGGGCTGCTCGGAGAAGTCCTCCATGCTCAGGGCGTCGAAGCCGGCATTGTAGGGGAGCGGAGCGCCGAAGGACTTGTCGGCTTCGAGATAGAGGTTCAGCACGCGCGGGCTGCCGGCGACGGGCGAGAGACTTCCGGTGCCGAGCCCAAGGAGACCGCGGACGATATTGTTGGCGTAATCCCATCGTGCAAGCCGCAGCCTGATTTCCGGGATGCGCGCCGGCGCCGTCTCGTCCGCCTCGATGCGGGCGGAGTACTTGACGAAGAGCTTCCCGTCGATGCCGGTCGGGTTGACCCTCACGGCACCGCGGTCCGGATACAGTTCCCACGTTCCGTACGTATTGGTCGGATCCTGGACGGACATGCCGAGTCGGCCGCCGTTGGAGGTGAAGACCGGAAGATCGAAGCCGAAGGCCGGATTCGTTCCGACGCCGCGCCAGTCGTTGATCTGGCTCTGCGAGTTGAACGTGTAGGACTTCACGACGCCGATGTTCTCGACCGCGTCGGGCGGCACGCGGAAGATATCGATGCGGTCCACCGTGTAGCCGCCGTTCGCATCGTCGTCCGCGAAGAAGTTGGTGATGTCGACCGCGAGGTAGTAGCCCCGGTCGCGCTCGGGCAATTCGTAGATCAGAGGGCTCGGCTCGAACAGGAAATCGACGGGCGTGGGCACGTTGACCTCCGGAATTCCGAAACCGGTCGTGCTGATCCCTTCGAGATAGCAGTACTCCTGCAGGTCGCGGGAATTGAGCCTCAGGCGGAAGCCCGGCGCCTCGGTCGCC
>JAJFLJ010000238.1 GCA_021772755.1 Candidatus Sumerlaeota bacterium | reverse complement strand
CGAAATCCACCGCCGCGTGATCGCCGCCCGCGGTCCCGCCCTCCTCGTCACCAACGTCCAGGGCAGCGACTTTCCCGTCGTCACCAACCTCTTCGGCACGCCGCGCCGCACCCTCGCCGCATTCGGCGACCGCCCCGGGCAGTTCGTTCGCGACGCCGCCGAATTCGCGCAGCACGCGCTCCCGCCCACTCCGGCGAAACTCTGGGACGCCCGCGGTCTGATCCGGCGCGGAGTCTCCATCGGCATGCGCAGGACGACCTCCGCTCCCGTTGCCGAAGTCGTCGGCGAACCACGGCTCACGAAGATTCCGCTGCTCAAGCTTTGGCCCGAGGACGGCGGACACTTCATGACGCTGCCTTTGGTGCTCACCCAAAGCCCCGTCGACGGTCGGCCCAATCTCGGAATGTACCGCATCCAGCGCTACGACGACCGCCACAGCGGCATCCACTGGCAGATTCACAAAGGCGGCGGCTTTCACTACAGCGAAGCCGAAGCCCTTGGCCGGCCGCTTCCCGTCACCATTCTCGCCGGCGGTCCTCCTGCGCTGATTCTCTCCGCCATCGCGCCCCTTCCCGAAGGCGTGCCGGAACTTCTCCTCTCCTCGCTTCTCCTCGGAAAGCGCCTCCCCGTCTGGCGCATGAAGTCCTGGCCGCATCCCATTCCCGCGGAATGCGAGTTCGCCTTCGTCGGCCGCGTCGCTCCGAAGAAGCGCCGCGGCGAAGGCCCCTTCGGCGACCACTACGGCTATTACAGCCTCAAGCACCCCTACCCGGTGTTCAGGTGCCACCGCGTTCTTCGCCGCCGCGACGCCATCTGGCCGGCCACCATCGTCGGCAAACCGCGCCAGGAAGACTACTTCATCGGCGACTATCTTCAGGACCTGCTCAGCCCCCTCTTCCCCCTCGTCATGCCTTCCGTCCGCTCGCTCTGGTCCTACGGCGAGACCGGTTTTCACTCCCTGGCCGCCGCCGTCGTTCGCGACCGCTATCCCCGCGAAGCGATGGCATCGGCCTTCCGCATCCTTGGCGAAGGCCAGCTTTCCCTCACGAAGTTCCTCCTCGTTCTCGACCGCGAGATGGACCTGCGGGACTTCCCCCGCGTCCTCGAACACGTTCTCGAACGCGTCGCATGGGAGACCGACCTCTTCATCTTCTCGAACATCTCGATGGACACGCTGGACTATGCGGGGCCCGAAGTGAACAAGGGCAGCAAAGGCGTCATCCTCGCCCTCGGCGAGCCCGTCCGAACCCTGCCCCGCGAGTTCACCGGCGACCTTCCCCCCCGCGTCGAGGACCTCCGCGTCTTCGGTCCCGGGTGCCTCGTCGTGAAGGGCCCGGCCTACGAAACCGCGCCCGGGTTTCCGTCGGAACTCGCGAAGTCCGAATCCCTGCGCGACTGGCCCCTCGTCGTTCTCTGCGACCGGCCGGCCCAGGCCGCCGCCAGCACCATCAACTTTCTCTGGACGGCTTTCACCCGCTTCAATCCCGCCACCGATCTGCACGGATCGCGGCAGACCATCGTGCAGGGCCACATCGCCTTCTCCGGTCCCGTCGTGCTCGATGCCCGCATCAAGCCCTGGTATCCGAAAGAGGTCTTTGCCGCACCGCAGGTGGCGCAAAAGGTAAGCCGCCGGTGGAAAGATTACTTCCCCGGCGGCAAGGTCGAAATGGGTTCGAGCGATCTGGCGGACCTGACGCCCGACCTGTAGAGACGCGGCGCGAGGCTACTCCGTATCCTTGCGCGTCTCGTCCTCGCGAGTCTTCTCCCCGCCGATTTCCTTCGTGGTGTCTTCCTGGCTTCTGATCTTCTGGGTCTTGACCTGTTCCGGCGCCTTGCTGCCGGCGCCCACCGCCGCGAAGAGGCCGTTGCCGTTTCCGTTGCGGGCCTTCGCGCGCCAGTCCGACTCGATCGTCGTCTCAAGTCTCGGGAAGAACCGAACCGTCAGAGCGTTCGCGCAGTTGATCACCGTCCAGCCGCCCTCCTCGTTCTCCGCGTGGATCGGCCTGCCCGAAAACAGCATCTTCTGCGCGTGGGGCTTGTCCGGCGGCGCGCCGATGATCTCCGTATACCGCACGAAGACCATCTCGCCGCTTTGGAACCACAGCTTAGCGAACCCCGGGCACCAGTCCCCCCGCTTGGCCGACGCCCGCTGCTCCGCCAGCGCCGCACCCTCTTCCTTCAGGCGCGACTTCCACGCCGCTTCCGTCATCACGCGCATCTCCTTCGTACCCGCCGGCGACTTCCACTTCGGCACGTTGCCGTTGATGAAATCCATCCGCTCGATTCCCGCCGCAGGAACGATGAACGTCGAATCCTCCGCGTTGATCGTGATCCGCGAACCCGCACCGAGCCTCGTCGGCCCCGCGACCTCCACGACTTCCTTCGCTTCTTCGTCCGTGCAGGTGAACTTCAGTTCGGCGCCGCTCACCAGTCGCACCTTGATATCGAGAGCCATCGGCAAACCTCGCAACGATGTGGAAATAGACCATTCCCCGCTACCGTCTCACCGACACGGGGCGACCGCCAGCCAAAATCACGACATACGGACGAACCGTGCGATGAGAAACCCGTCGGTCTGGTGCCGCGTCGGCAGCAGCGTCACGTCGTGGCGCCTCGAAAGGGCCCTTGGAAAGACCGGAACATGGTTGAGAGATGACGGCTGAAATCCCATATCCTCAATGATTCGCAGGTGCGCAAACGTCTCCTCCGCCTCGAAGCTGCAGACCGCATAGACCAGAACCCCGCCTTCGCTCACCAGCGGCGCGTAGGTCTTGATGCACTCGCGCTGAAGAGCCGTCGCCTCGTTCATACGCTGCTGAAGCGCACCCCGCAGCATCAGCTCCGGCGATCGGCGCAGCGTCCCGAAACCAAGACACGGCGCATCGATCAGAACCGCGTCGTACGGCCCCTGATCCGCCGCATGGCCGGGCTCGACCAACCGAATGCACGAAGCCGCCGCGCGTCCAAGGCGTTTGCGCAAGCCCTCCATGCGCTCCGCCGACGCGTCGTGCGCGAAGATCTCGCCGCGGTTGCGCATCAGCCCCGCCAGGTGAAGCGCCTTGCCGCCACCCCCGGCGCACGCGTCCAGCACGCGCCAGCCGGGCTGGGGACCCACCGCCAGCGACACCAGCTGGCTGCCCTCGTCCTGTACCTCGAACCAGCCCTCCGCGTACGCCGTCAGAGGATGCAGATTCGCCTTCTTCAGCACCCGAACCCCGTCGCGCGACCACTGCGACGCTTCGCACGGAACATGATTGTCGTTCAGCGCGCCGATGACGTGGCGCCGCTTCGTCTTCAGCCGGTTCACCCGAATGTCCAGCGGCGCCGGACGGCCCATGCTTTCGAAGAGTCCCCGCGCCTCCGCAGCCCCGAACCTCTTCGTCCACCGCTCCACCAGATCGCGCGCGATGGACCACTCCGCCGATTCGCGAACCACCGGCGGCGCATTCGACAGATCGGCGTCCTTCTCCAGTCGCGCCGCGAACTCCGCGAGATCGGCGTTTTCCTCCGGACACTTCTCGCCGACCGCCTCGAACGCCGCGTTCACCAGACGCAGGGCGTCATCCGCCCCCGCACCGCAGTCCTCCATCAGCCACCGCACCATCGCGATCCGCGGTTCGTCTTCCGGCGAAACGGCATCCGGCACGGCCTGGGGCTCCGGCCACTCGAACGCCGGTTCGCTGCGCCCCGCCCACTGGAACTGCGTCAGCAGCCGGATCCGCGCCCTCAGCATCGCCGACGCCGAAGCCGCCAGAAACCGCCCCGGGCTCCCCGAGACCTTCGCCCGCGTACGCAGGAACCGCCCGATGACGTCCATCGGCGGATACGGCCGTGTAATCAGCTCGCCGTACAGCTGCGCCAAAAAGCCGCGCAACTCGTCGTGCTGCGGCGATTCGGGGATGAGGCGATGGGCGTCCATGCGGCGCGATTCGCTCTTCCGTTCCGTTGGCGTCGTCGTTTCCAGTCGAAAAACCATTTCCCGGTCCCTCGCGGGACTCTATCGAAGATTGGCGGGCGGAGCGAAGACCCGCTGCGTGCGATCCGGCGCGGATGGACTAACGCGTCATTTGTGCCACAGGTTGCGGGCGGCCGGTTTTTCGTACCGCGCCCGCTCCCTCCGATTCCCTGTAAAACCCTTTCCTCTCCGGAAATGTCGTGTGATCGGGCGCGGAGCGCTGGCCGGACGCTGGACCGCCCGCCCGTTGAGCTTGCTCCCGTCGCGACCGTCCCGATAGGAGTCCCGCCCCCCCGGCGGACCCGTTGGGGGCCCCGGGAGCCCGGCATGGCCGACCAGACGATCTACCTCGACGGAAAATTCGTTTCCCCGCAAGACGCCAGAATCAGCGTCTTCGACCACGCCGTGCTCTACGGCGATGGCGTCTTCGAGGGCATTCGCGTCTACGACGGCAACGTCTTCCGTCTCGAGCAGCACCTCGAACGCCTTTGGGACTCCGCCCACGCCATCATGCTCGACGTCCCAGGCACCCGCCAGGAGATGGTCGAAGCCGTCTGCGAGACCTGCCGCCGCAACGGCATGACCAACGGCTACATCCGCCTCGTCGTGACCCGCGGCGTCGGCGACCTCGGCCTCTCCCCGAACCTCTGCTCGAAACCCACGGTCTTCATCATCGCCGCCGGCGTCCGCCTCTACCCCCAGGAGTGCTACGACAACGGGCTCCCTCTCATCACGGCGCCCACGCGCCGCATCCAGCCCGACGCCTTTTCCCCGCGCATCAAGAGCCTCAACTACCTCAACAACATCGTCGCGAAGATCAACGCCATCAACGGCAACGTCCTCGAAGCCCTTCTCCTCAACCAGAACGGCTTCGTCGTCGAAGCCACCGGCGACAACGTCTTCCTGGTCAAGAAGGGCGAGCTCGTCACGCCCCCCACCTGGCTCGGGCCACTCAAGGGAATCACCCGCGACGCCGTCATCGACATCGCCCGCGACGAAGGCATTCCCGTCCGCGAGGAACCCTTCACTCTCTACGAGGTCTACACCGCCGACGAGGCATTCCTCACCGGCACCGCCGCCGAAGTCATCGCCGTCACCTCCGTCGACGGCCGTACCATCGGCGACGGCAAGCCCGGCGCCGTGACCCGTCGCCTGCTCGCCGAATTCCGCCGCATCGTCACCGAGCAGGGCGTCAAACTCTGAGCCGCATCCCCGCTACGACCCCTCCATTGCCACCCGCTTGACTTCCCGCAGGTCGACCTTCCCCGTTCCCAGGATCGGAATACTCTCCACGCGGATGAAGTCCTTCGGTTTCGGCAGCCACAGGTTCGGCAGCGATCCGTCCTTCGCAACCCCTTCCGCAGCCTCTTTGGCTTCCGCCTCCGAAACCGTATGGAGGACCACCAGCCGCTCCCCCTTCTTCTCGTCGGGAACGCCTGTCACCGCGAACACCTGCTCCGTCGCTCCGATCGCCGTTTGCAGCGCTTCCTCCACCCGAATGTGTGGCACCATCTCGCCGCCGATCTTGCTGAATCTCGACAGCCGGTCCGTGATCTCCACGAACCCGTCCTCGTCGATGCGCGCGATGTCCCCCGTGACGTACCACCCGTCGGCGAGAACCTCCGCCGTCTTCTCCGGCATCTTCAGATAGCCCTGCATCACGTTCGGTCCCCGCACCAGCAGCAGCCCCTCGCTGCCCGGTTCCAGGTCCTCGCGCGATTCGGGATCCACGATACGCAGCGTCACGCCGGGCAGCGGCTGGCCGATCGTCCCCGGCTTCTGCCCGCGCTGGTACATGCCCGGGGCGCGGAAGTCCGGCACGTTCAGCGTCACGATCGGAGAGCACTCCGTCGATCCGTAGCCCTCCATCGGCTTCACGCCGAACTTCTCCTCGAACGCCTGCGCCACCGCCGGCCGCAACTTCTCCGCGCCCGTCAGAACCGCCTGCAGCGAACCGAACTGCCGCGCCTCCACCCGACGCGTGTACGCCTGGAGGAACGTCGGCGTCGCCACCAGGAACGTCACCCGGTTGGCTTCGACCACCTGCCCGATGCCTCCTGGGTCCATCGGGTTCGGCCAGTACGATACCCGGATGCCCGCCGAATGCGGCAGGAACAGCGTCGCCGTCGTGCCGAACGAATGGAAGAACGGCAGAATCCCCAGGATGCAGTCCCCGCGACCCAGCGCGAAGACCTCCGACACGCCCTGCATGTTCGACCAGATGTTCCAGTGCGAAAGCATTACGCCCTTCGGAACGCCCGTGCTGCCGCTGGAGAAGATGATCGTCGCCACATCGTCGATGGACCGCTTCGCCGGGGCCCCCAGCGCGCGCTCGATCGCCGTCGTCGGAACCAGCAGCGCCCGCAGCGCCCCGAGAACCTTCTCCGCCCCCGTCAGGTTGCCGAGGACATCCTCGACGAACACCAGTTCGCCCGGCACGTCCGTCTTCAGCTTCTCCAGAAACAGCTTCGACGTCACGACCCGCTCGATCCCGCACTGGTCGAGAATCGTCTTCATGACGTCCGGCGAAGCCGAGTAGTTCAGGTTCACCGGCGTCTTTCCGCACAGCAGCGCCGCGTGATTCACCACCGCACCCGCGATCGAAGGCGGCAGGCAGATGCCGGCCATGTCGCTCCCCGCCAGCGTCTTCCGCAGCCGCGCCGCCGCCGCGACCGTCGCGCCCGCGAACGCCAGCCGCGAGATGCCCTCCGGCTTGAGTGCGTCCGTCATGCACTTCTCGAACGGATGGCGCCGTGCCGACGCGAACGCCTCGTGGTGCAGCGGACGCGCAGACGGCTTGCGGTGGACCCACGCCTCCGAAACCAGATGCGCCACGGCCTTGCGAACGTCCGGCGCAGAACTGTTTCCCGGCAGCGGTTCGCCGAACGAAATCGTCACCTTCTCCGGAATGCGCGAAGGCAGCTTCTGCAGCCAGCGGTCCGGGCGGTAGCTCAGAAGCGTCCCGCGAACCCGGTCCAGGCACATCGGAACCACCGGCGCTCCGCCGGAGTCCTTCATGATGCGCTCCAGGCCCTTGCGAAACGGCAGCAACTGCCCCGTCCGCGAAATCTGCCCCTCCGCGAAGATCAGCACCAGGTCCCCCGAAGCGATCGCCTCCGACGCCACCCTCATCGCGCGGATGACTTCCCGCGGCGGCATCCGGTCCGAAATCGGAATCGCCCGCGAGAGCTTCGCGAACGGCCTGACCAGCGGTTTGTTGTAGATGCCCTCGAACATGATCGGCCGCACGGGGCGGTCCATCGCCGCGATCACGAACAGCCCGTCCATGAAGCTCATGTGGTTGCACACGACGAGTCCTCCGCCGTGCTCCGGAACGTTCACCCGCCCCGTCACCCGCAGACGGTACACCGTGTGCGTCACGACGAACAGAATCAGCCGCAGCGACGCCCCCGGAAGCGTCCACAGCGCGAACACCCCCATCCCCACCACGAAGACGCCCATCGCCAGGAACATGTCCTGCGCGCTGAAGCCGAGAAGCCGCGTCAGCACGAAGTACACCGGCCCCACCGAAACGCAGATGCCCGAGTACATCAGGAAATTCACCATCCCCAGCACCCCGCCGCGCGTTTCCGGCCGCGCCTTGTGCTGCACGAACGCCTTCAGCGGAATCACGAAGAACCCCGAAAACAGCCCCACCAGACCGACGTTCAGCCCCATCCACAGTTCCGACGCCGGCATGAACCACACCAGCATCGAGAGCCCTCCCATCAGGAACGCGCCGAGAGGAACCAGCCCCAGCTCGATCTTGTCCGCGGAGAGCTTTCCTGCGAGCCAGCTGCCGAAACCCACGCCCACTCCCACGTAGATGAAGAACCGGCTCGTACCGAAACCCGAAAGCCCCAGCGTGTCCTCTGCCAGCTTCATCGCCGTCTGCAGGGCCAGCGCCGCCAGAGCCCACCAAAGCACGATCCCCGCCACCGCCTGCGCCATGCCGCGCGTGCCGAGAATCTCGCCCGCGTTGCGGCGCGAATCGCGCACGGGAAACGGCGTGATCTTCCGCTCCGGACTGGCGGCGGGAAGCTTGTCGATTCCCAGACCGAACACCAGCCCCGCCACCCCCATCGCCAGAAGAATCGCCAGCGGCATCCGAATCCCCAGACCCCCCGCCTCGATCGCCGCGCCGCCCGCGCTCGTCCCGACGATCGCACCCAGAAACGTCAGCCCGTCGATCCAGCCGTTCGCCCACGACAGCTTGCGCTCCGGCATCAACTCGGGAATCATCGCGTACGTCGCGGGGCCGAACAGCGCCATGCGGCAGCCCAGGAACGTCAGAATCCCCAGGGCAACGTACCACGGATCGACAACGAACGACAGCGCCAGCCCGGCCCCGAGGACGCCGACTTCCGCGACCTTCGTCCCCACCACCACCGAACGCTTCGAAAAGCGGTCCGCCAGCTGTCCCGCCAGCAGCGAAAGGAAAATCCACGGCGCCGTGTAGAACACCCCCACCAGCGTTCGATAGTCGTCCGCCGCCGCCCCCACCGCCAAAGCCGCCTGCGCCGCCAGCAGCCACGCCACCAGCCGGAACGCGTTATCGGTGAACGTCCCCTGAAGAACGACGATCGCCAGGGCCCGGAAAGATCGCTCGTCCGGATTCGCGGGTTCATTGACGGGTTTCTTCGACATTTCCTCTCTCCTCTTCCGTCTCGGACCGGTGGGGGAGCATTATTCCGCCGCTCGCTCCGAAAGTCTCGTTCAAGAACCCACCCGATTGTCAACGACCGTTTACGAAAAGCGCACCCCGCCCCTCCCGCTTGACGTCCGCAGTTCCTTCCCGCCTATTGCTCCTTACGGCAGGCAACCATGACACACTTCGAAACCTACGAACCGCGCGAAGCCAACGCCGCCATCGGCAATGCGGAGGAAAACTTCCTCCTTCTCGCACGATCCCCGCAGTTCTACCACTTCCTTGGCCGGTGCGCCGACGCGTCGGACGAGGAACTCCGATCGATCTTCGGCGTGGCAGTGGCGGCCATTCGCCGCTCCTCGATGGCCGACGAGCCCGAATACCGCGCCGCCCGCCAGCCCGTCGACAGCACAGCCGGTCTGAGTCGCGCCGCTCTCGAAACCCGCATTCGCGAAATGGCCAGGGTTCTCTCCCAACGCGAGGACCAGATCCGCGACCTCCGCACCCGGCTCGAAAAGGCCGAGAGCCGTCGCCGTCGTACCTGAGAACCGGCGGAACGAGCCCTTCCCCTTCCCTCTCCGGTCAACTCTCGCTTGCGTCCGTCGCGACCCTGCCCTTTGGCTGGCCCATTGACTGGGGAGGCTCGTCCGCCGAGGCGGACACGAGCGATCGAAACTACGGCCCTGAACGGAACCGGCCAGAGTCATGAGCGTGGCCACTGACCGATGAGCACCACGGCGTTTCAGAGCGCGATGATCGCCCGACTCGAAGCCGACGTTCGCGCCGGCCGGAACCCCCGTGCCTGGATACCCCTCAGCCAGGAACTCCGCCGCCAGAACAAGTACCCCGAGGCCCTGGTCGTCTGCCACGACGGCCTCTCCGCCGACCAGGGCTCCGTCGCCGGCGTCACCGAGCTGGTGCGCGTCCTTGGCGACATGGGCCGCTACGGCGAAGCCCTCCAGCAGATCGAGCGCCTCGAACGGCGCAAGCCAGGCTCCTCCAGCCTCGCCCACGGCCTCCTCCTCCAGAAGCTCCGCTGCCAGATTCGCCTCCTCCAGGTCGACGAAGCCGAATTCTCCCTCTCCGAAATGGAGCGCAGCCAGCCCTTCGATCCCGCCCTCAACGCCCTGCGCGCCGAAGTCCGCCATTTGAGGGCCCTCCGGCCCGCCAAGGCGGCCCCCTCCTCCTCCGACACCCCGGCCCCCGTCGGACTGGTCGCCTCCGATTTCATCCGCGCGCTCCGCTCACAGGTTCGGCCCCTCGGAAAAGTCCTTGCCGTTGCCCTGGTGGACCGGGAAAATAAACAGTCCGTTGTCGAAGGCGACGATCACCTGGCCGAACTCGCGGCAAGGCTCGAAGTCGAAATCGTGGAGGCGTGCGCCGATCTCGGTCATGGAACGCCCGCCTACCAGCTGGTCGAAACGACCGAAATCCTCGTGGTTCTTGTGCGAAAAGGCGAGAAAGTCCTAGTCCTCGCCACCGATCCAGGGATCAACTTCGGGCGCGTACACCACATCGTGACCAGAATGACCGGACAGCAACTGCCCGCTGGCCGGACCGCATCGGGCAACGAGACGACGAAATACTGACAGAGCGACTCGAAACAGGACGACGAAAAGGACATAAGGGATGATCCCCGTATCCAGATTCGCGGTGCTCCTCATCGTTTGCACACTCGCCATCGTGGGCGCGCCAATGGCCCTGGGCTCCGTATCGCCCTTCGAGAACCCCGCCACGGTGACCCCCATCGTGCTCGCGGCGGAGTTCATCGTCTACTTTCTCTTCACCTTCTTCTCCAGCCCCCGCATGACGCTGTCCACCATCGCACTCCTCTCGCTCGGCATCGGAGTGACCCGCTGCGTCGCCAGCCTCCTCGCCGGAGCCATGCACTCTCTGATCCTTCCCGAACTCGCGACCCCAGGCTTCTTCGAACTCTGGGTCGGCAACCCCGTCTCCGTCATCGTCCAGATGATCGCCCTCATGGTGACCGTCCCCCACGTTCTCGACATCATGGTCCCCGGCATCCTCGGACGCGACGCCGCACCCGCCGCCCGTCCCCGCGGCGAGATCGATTCCTCCCCCTCCGGCGGCTTCGTCCAGGCATTCTCCTTCCAGGACCTTTCCGGCGTGGTGCGCAAGGCCCCCGGACTCGAAGGCTTCCTCGTCTTCAGCAAGGAGGGACTCGTCGTCTGGAAGGAAATCCCCATCCGCCTCGAAACCGACGTCGTCGTGTCGCGCCTCATGCACGCCTCTTCCGCCATCGGACAGGTCAGCGAGTCCGGCGGACTCGGCCGCTTGCGCCGCACCTTCGTGCAGACCCGCGAGCACCTCCTCTGCATCGTCGAACTCAACGCCAACTTCGGGATGATTCTGGTTTACAGCGGTCGCACGAAGCTGGCCGACTGCGAGCCCAGAGTCGATGTGCTGGCAAAGACGGCGCGCGAGTTCCTGCAGTGGAAGTACCCGGGGCTCTCGATGGCGACCGCCTCCATGAGCCGCACCGCGATTCCCGTAGGGCTCTGACACGCAAGCCGAGAACCGAAAGCATTCGATCGGAGAGGTCTCAAATGGAACGCACACTGGCCGAACTCAACAAGACACCCGGCGTCATCGGGTCCTTCGTCGTCGCAGGCGACGGAATCATCGTCGCCTCCGATTTCACCACCGAACTCAACGACGAGATGATGGGCGCCCTCACAAGCTCCATCATCAACTCCACCGAGAAGGCCACCCGCAAGATGGAGCAGGGCGACCTCGTCTCCTTCATCGTCGAAACCGACAGGAACAAGCTCTTCTTCAACACCACGCGCTCCGGCTTTCTCGTCTGCGTCGGCGCGCCCGACGCCAACCTCGGCCTCATCCGGGTCGAAATGCGCGCGGCATCCGAACGGCTCAACAACGTAGGGATAGGAGTCTGACCGGCAAGCCGGTCGGACGGGACGCTTCCGGAAGGAACACCGAGCACTCATGGCGACACTGAACTACGCATTCAAGGAAATCTCTTGCAAGATCGTCTACTACGGTTGCGGTCTGTGCGGCAAGACGACGAACTTGATTCACGTTCACAAGACGGTCCCGGGCAAGTTCCGCGGCGAACTCGTTTCCCTCGCCACCGAACAGGACCGCACACTCTTCTTCGACTTCCTCCCCCTGGACCTCGGCGAGGTGAAGGGCTTCAAGACCAAGTTCCAGCTCTACACGGTACCCGGCCAGGTCTACTACAACGCCACCCGCAAGCTCGTCCTCCGCGGCGTCGACGGACTCGTCTTCGTCGTCGACAGCCAGAAGGACCGCCTTCAGGAAAACGCCGAGTCCTTCGAGAACCTGAAGCAGAACCTCGCCGAATACGGCTACAAGCTCCAGGAATCCAAGGACGACGAGGACGGCATCCCCTGGGTCCTCCAGCTCAACAAGCGCGACATGCCCCAGATCTGCGAAACCGCCGAAGTCCTCGAAGGCCTCAACGTTCCCGCCACCACCAACGTCGTCGAGGCCGTCGCCGTGAACGGCAACGGCGTCAAGGAAACGCTCAAGTCCATCAGCTCCCTCGTCATCCAGAAGCTCAACCGCGGCGGAGGCGCCCTCGCCGGCACCGCCCGCCCCTCCAGCGATTCCACCGCCTCCAAGCCCGCAGCACCCGCTCCCGCTGCGGCGGCGACACCCGCCCCCGCAGCCCCCAAGCCAGCTGCACCGGCACCCGCGCAGCCCGCGCCCGCAGCCCCCAAGCCTGCGGCGCCCGTCGCCCCGGCCCCCGCCCCCGTCGCCGCAACCGTCGAGGTCACCCAGAAGTGCACCGCCATCTGGCGCGGCATGAAGACCGGCGGCGGAGAACTCAAGCTCATCCAGATCGGCACCACCGACGAATACCAGCTCACCGGCGCCATCTCCTTTCTCGGCGTCTCCAAGCGCTCCTTCAGCAAGAAGCTCGTACGCGCCGGAATCGACGCGCGCACCCACGAAGGCGACGAAGTCGAGTTCCTCCGGTTCGATTCGGCCGGCGACCAGGACGGCCCGCCCCTCGGCGTACACGTCCGCAATGGCGGCGAACACGACATGTACTTCTCGTATAGCGGTTTCTGGGGGGAAGTGAACGTCCTCCCCGAAGGCAAGAACACGATGCCCTGAGCAACCGCCCGCAAGACGAGAACAATGCGGCGGCTTGAAAGAAGAAAGGAACCATCAGATGGCAAAAGCTCCTCTGATCCTGACCAAGACCGAAATCACGCAGATCCATCGGACGCTGCTTCAGATGCTGAAGCAGTCCGAGGCGAAGTGCGCCATTCTGGTGGACGCCGACGGCAAGTGTCTCGCGAAGAAGGGCTTCACCCAGAACATCGACACCGATGCTCTCGCCGCCCTCATCGCCGGCTCCTTCGCCTCCACCCGCGCCATGGCCGCGCTCGTCGGCGAATCCGACTTCTCCGTGCTCTTCCACCAGGGCGAGAAGGACCACATCCACAACGTCATGGTCGACAACGACACCATTCTCACGGTGATCTTCGACGACCGCACCACCATCGGCATGGTCCGCCTCTACTCCAAGGAAGGCACCAAGGCCCTCCGCGACGTTCTCGAAAAGACGCGCCAGAAGCGAATGCCCGCCGGCAAGAGGTTCGACATCGAGGCCGACGTCGAACAGCGTCTCGACGACCTATTCAGCTCCTGACGGAGAAACGCCGACTGACCCCCGGGACGGCATTGCATGCAAGGCAATCTCCAGCAGGTTCCCCTGCCCGAAGTCCTGCAGTTCATCAGCATGGGAAAGTCCACCGGCATCCTGCAGCTTCGCCGCGGCGGGCTTGAAATCTCCCTGTCCATCCACAACGGCAAGATCATCAATTCCTCCGCCCTCGACCGCCGCCGCCGCCTCGGCGACCTCCTCGTCTACCGCGGCCTCCTCAAGCGCAGCGAACTCTCCCGCCTTCTCAACCTCCAGAAGACCGTCGAGTCCGACAAGCGCCTCGGCGAAATCCTCATCGAGCGCGAAATCGTCGATGCCGAGACCATCCGCGAAACCCTCCGCCTCCAGCTCGAAGAGGAAATCTGGTATCTCTTCGCCTGGGAGGACGGCGAGTTCCGCTTCGAAACCGTCTCCGCATCCCAGCTCGGCCAGCCCATCGTGCAGATCGACATCGAGCCCATGATCCTCGAGGGCACGCGCCGCAACGACGAATGGGTCAAGATCGAGCAGTACATCCCCCACGAGCGAATCGTCCTGATGACCACGCTCGGCGACCCCGACACCTTCGAACGCGACATCGAGCTCCGCGAGCACGAGTGGGAGGTCCTCTCCCAGATCAACGGCCGCTTCACCGTCCAGGCCGTCGTCAACCGCTCCAACATGGGCCGCTTCGAGGTCTACTCCATCCTCACCCAGTTCATCAAGACCGGCCTCGTCGTCGTCCGCGAGTCCGACCCGCTCTCCCTTCCCGAACCCGGCACCACCGAAGTCCCCGCCGCCGCCGCAGGCGACAGGGAGGATGGCGACGCGCGCGGCGGGCTCCTCGGCGTCCTGGGCCGCAAGCCGAAGACGAAGACCGAAAGCGGCAGCGGGTTCATGTCCCCCGTCGGCGCCCTCGCCGCCTACAGCAACGCCCTCGTCCAGCGCGCCACCGCGCTCAAGGAATACAAGGCCGGTCCCGACGACGCCCGCATCGTCACCATGTTCTGGACCGATCTCCGCCAGGTCTTTACCCGCGCCGATCTCATTCGCGCGCACGGCAACCGCGTCGATGCCCGTCCCATCGAAGTCTTCTTCGAGCAGTGCGGATACGAGGAACTCATCGACGAGTGCTACGAGGACGCCCTGGAAGGCATGACCAGCCTCCTCCGCGCCGTCTACGGCCACTTCTGCCGCGCGGCGGGGGAGAAGCCGGTTGCCCGCGTCGCCCGCGAACTGCTCGATGAAATGTCATCCCGCTTTTCCGTGAAGTACCGGGACCCGTTCCCCTTCGCCGAACGGATTCAGAACGTGCTCAGAATCGCGGCATAGCCCCGCGCCGCCAGGAGACGCTCAATGCCCGGAGAACGGGTCATCGTTATCGACAATTCCGCCACCGTCCAGGAGCTTTGCAAAGCCATCCTGGAGGACCACGGCTATCGCGTCTCCATCGCCGGCAACGGACTCGCCGCCCTCACCCACCCCGAGGTCGAGTCCTGCGACCTCATCATGGTCGACAGCTCCCTCGAAGGCATCGGCGGTCTCGAAACCACCCGCCAGATCAAGACCGACCGCGAAACCTACAAGATTCCCGTTCTCCTGATGATCCCCCAGGACAGCGTCGATCTCCTCGAAAACGTCCCCCTCAAGGGCGCCACCGGCTGGATATCCAAGCCCTTCTCCCCCGCGAAGCTCGTCGCCAAGGTCCGCGAGGTCCTCGAAGAGCAGCGCGTCCGCGCCATGTCCGAGGAGTACCTCCGCGAAGCCGCCGAAACCCACATGCAGGCCCTCGCCGAGCAGAAGATCCAGCGCGCCGTCGAAAAGAAGATCCAGATCATCGTCGAGCGCGCCATCCAGTCCATCGTCTCCATCATCGACCAGCGCGCGCGCAAGGAGGTCGAGGCGCGCGTCACCGCCCTCACCGCCGAGAAGGAGCAGGAACTCGTCAAGATGACCGTGCAGGAAGTCGCCCGGTCCATGGTCGAAAAGCTCGCCGACCGCAAGGTCTCCGAAGCCATCAACGCCATGCTCGTCGAAACCACCGAGAAGACCGTCAAGCGCGCCGCCGACGGCCTTCTCCCCGGCCTCGTGCGCGACCGCATCAAGGAGCAGATCGACAACATCCTGCCCCGCGAAGTCGAAACCCGCGTCAACAAGGCCTCCGAAGAGCGCGCCGCCGAAGTCGGCGAACAGCTCGTCACCATCATCCAGCAGCAGTCACAGAAGATGGTCCCCGTCATCGCCCGCGAAAGCCTCCCCGAACTCGCCGAACGCCAGATGATGCAGGTCGCCGAAGGCAAGCTCCCCAAGCTCATCTCCGACTCCGCCCACACCGCGATGTCCAACGAGATGAACCAGACCGTCCGCCCCTTCGTCGATGCCGAGATGCTCCGCATGCGCAAGCGGTCCAACAAGAGCATCGTCTTGGCGACGGTGATTCTCTTCGCGTTTCAGATCGCCATCTTCCTCTTTGCGTGCTTCTTCTTCCTGCAGGCAAAACAGGCTATCGAAGAGGAGAGTTCCAGCCGCCTCCAGGCCCCTGCCTCCCCCGTCGCCGAAGTCGTGCACACCGCCTGACCGTACGCCCCACTCGTCTCGTACACCACTTCGTACCATTGCGTACGCCCGCCCGCTCCCCAGCACGGAGCGGTTTTCTTTATAGTGCTGACGTATATCGACTTACGCTCGTTTCTCGCGGCGGCACGGTCTTCTCTCTATCTCTCCGCGACTCGAACGCGATTCGGGTACGACTCAAGTTTCCGGAGATGATACAATGACCCGCACACCGCTCACACCCCTGCTCCCTCTCGCCGCCGCTCTCGTTCTCGCCGCCGCAACCGCAACCGCCGGACCCCTCCTCGGAAAGGGCGGCGGCACCGGCAGCCCCGGCGATCTTCGCGGCTTCCCCGGCGCGTCCGCCGATGTCGCACCTCCCGCCCCCGGCGGACCCGGTGCGGGACCCGGTGCAGGCCCGCGTGGCCCCCAGCACGGCCCCCAGCACGGCCCCGGGGGAATCCCCGCCCACCTGCGCAACCAGGCCCGCTTCTGGGACAACGCCGAACTCGCCGAAGCCATCGGCCTGACCGAAGGCCAGATCGAGGCTCTCGACATCAGCCACGCCAACATGGAAATCGCTCTCGAGGCCACCGAAGGCTCCGTTCGCGACGCCTACGCCGCACTTCGCGAGACCGTCGAAACCGACGAACCGGACCTCGTCGCCGTCAACGAAGCCATCGACGCCGCCACCGCCGCCCAGAACGAAGTCATGCGCATTCTTCTCGGCCACCGCGTCGTCGTGAACAACGTCCTCACCGCCGACCAGGAAGCGGCCCTTCGCGAATACCGCCGCGACAACCGTCCCGAGCGTCCCGACCGCCCGAACCGCCCGGGAGAGCCCGGCGACCGCGGCGACAGACTCCGCGGACTCGTCCGCGAACTCCTCGAGGACGGCAGCCTCAGCCCCGAAGACTGGGAGACCATCGAAGCCATCCTCGAAAACCTCGATCCCGAACGCGCCGACGCCATCCGCGAGCACATTCGCGACATCGAAGAGAACGGCTTCCCGGAGCGTCCCCGCCCCGAAGGAGGTCGTCCCGAAGGCGGCGGTCCCGACGACGTGAGAAAGCCCGCACGTCGCAAGTAACCCCACCCCCGCGCCCCTCCCCCTCCCCGCGCCCGGCAGGTCATGCGTCTCCTGCCGGGCGCACTTGCGTCCATGAATCCGCTGGCCCACTCGCGCTGCCGCAACGACTCTCCCGCAAATTCCACGAGAGTCCCATCATGGCCAAACGACGCAGACCAGCAGACCTCGAACGCGTTCGCACCCTTTCCATTTCCAGCCGCACCAGCAAGGTCCGCCCCGACCTCCTCGCCAGCGTCCCCGAACCTGGCATCGCGCTCGCCGGATTCCTCGACACGCTCCCGCGGATTCTGAAAGCGGCCGACTTCCAGGCCGTCGTCGAAGCCCTCGCCACCGCCGTCGAGAGCGGACGCGGAATCGTCTGGATGATGGGCGCCCATCCCATCAAGTGCGGCCTCTCCCCGCTTATCGCCGAAATGATCCGCCGCGGCTGGATCACGACGCTCTCCCTCAACGGCGCCGGCGCGATTCACGACTTCGAACTCGCCAGCTTCGGCCACACCAGCGAAGACGTCGAAACCGGCCTCGCCGACGGCTCCTTCGGCATGGTCGCCGAAACCGGCAAAGGCATCTTCAAGGCGATGCGCGGCGGCATCGAAAGCGGCATCGGCGCCGGCGAAGCCATCGGCAAAGCCGTCCTCGCATCCACCGCCCCCCACAAGGACCTCTCCCTGCTCTCCGTCTGCGCCGAACACGACGTCCCCGCCACCGTTCACATCGCCATCGGCACCGACATCATCCACCAGCAGCCCTCCGCCGACGGGGCCCTCATGGGCGAAATGTCCATGCGCGACTTCAAGCTCCTTGCCGGCCAGGTCCCCGAACTCCACGGGGGCGGAGTCGTCGTCAACCTCGGCTCCGCCGTCCTCATGCCCGAAGTCTTCCTCAAGGTCCTCACCGTCGCCCGCAACCTCGGCAACCCCGTCGAGAACTTCACAGCCGTCAACTTCGATATGATCCAGCACTACCGCCCCAACATCAACGTCGTCCAGCGCCCCACCCGCACCGGCGGCGGCCGCGGCTACTCCCTCACCGGCCACCACGAACTCATGATCCCCCTCCTCTTCGCCGCCCTCCAGGAACGCCTAGCCGCCGGAAAGTAACCTCACACCCAGCACCCACCGCCTCACCGCGCGAAACCCAATTCACCCCAACGAACAACGATCAACGCCCAACTCCCCAACGCCTCTCCAACACCCTCCGCGCCTTCGCGTCTCCGCGCGAAACCCGGTTTTCGGCCCCGTCGTGCAGATGCACGAGACCAGAATTCGCGTCTTCTCGTCTCCGCGCGAAACCCAATCCCTCCCAACTCCCAACTCCCAACGAACGAAGAAGCCCCGCCTTGCGGCGGGGCTTCTTCGTTTCCAATCACTCCATGAACTCGATCAGCAGCTTTCGCCGACTCGGGTGCCTCAGCTTGTTCAGCGCCTTCGTCTCGATCTGCCGCACGCGCTCGCGCGTCACGTTGAAGATCGTCCCGACCTCCTCCAGCGTACGCGGGAAGTCGCTTCCCCCGATGCCGAACCGCAGCCGCAGAACCTTCTGCTCGCGCTCCGTCAGCGTCGAAAGCACCTCCTCGATCTTCTCCTGCATCAGCTTGTACGCCGTCGCCGTCACCGGAGACTGCGCGTCCTCGTCCGGAATGAAATCCCCGAAATGCGAATCGCCGTCCTCGCCGATCGGCGTTTCCAGCGAAATCGGCTGCATCGCGATCTTGAACACCCGGCGGATCTTCTCCACCGGCATTCCCATCTTCTCCGCGATCTCGTCCGGAGTCGGCTCCCGGCCCAGCTCCTGCACCAGGAAGCGCTGCACCCGGCTCAGCTTGTTGATCGTCTCGATCATGTGCACCGGAATGCGGATCGTCCGCGCCTGGTCCGCGATCGCGCGCGTCACCGCCTGCCGGATCCACCACGTCGCGTACGTCGAGAACTTGTACCCGCGCTGGTACTCGAACTTGTCCACCGCCCGCATCAGACCGATGTTGCCCTCCTGGATCAGATCCAGGAACTGCAGCCCGCGGTTCGTGTACTTCTTCGCGATCGACACCACCAGCCGCAGGTTCGCCTCCACCACCTTCATCTTCGCCTCGTGCGCCTGCTTCTCGCCCTTCCGGATGCGGTCGATGATGATCTTCAGCTCGTCGTACTTGTTCCCCCCCTCCTTCTCCAGGCGCTTGATGTTGCGCTGCGCCATCCGCAACTGCTTGTCCAGCCGGATGAACTCGTCCAGCCCCTTCCCGAACTTCTTGACCAGCGACTTCGCCTCCGGGCTGTTCTTCTTCGTCTTCCGCACCGTCTTGCGCAGCTCGTCCTCGCTCATCATCGCCTCGAGGATCGTCCGCCGGATGTCCTCGTGCGCCCGCTCGATCTGCACGTGGATCTCCTTCACCCGCGAAGCGATCTGCTCCACGATCGCGAAGTTCAGATCCACCCGCAGCAGCAGGTCGTACACCTTCTCCCGCCGCACCTCCACGTCCTTCGTCGCCGCAACCCGCTCCTCCTCCTCCAGAGTCGGGTCCTCCAGCATGTCCAGCTGGTCCTGCACCACCTCGAAATGGTCCAGCACGGCCTTCAGATTGTCCAGAATCACCTTGATGATCCGCGCCCGCTCCTCCGGGTCCGACTCGTCCACGTTCGCCCGCAGAATGTCGTTCAGATTGAACTGGCCCACCTCGATCCGCGAGTAGATCCGCCCCAGCTCCTGCGCCGTGATCGACGCACGCGCGATCGCACCCGTGATCTCGTGCCGCCCCTTCTCGATCTGCTTCGCAAGGAACACCTCCTCCTCGCGCGTCAGCAGAGGAACCTTCCCCATCTCCATCAGATACAGCCGCACCGGATCGTCGATGCGCGAATTGTCCGCCTGCTGCTGGTTCAGAAGGTCCCGCGGCGTGCTCGTCGTCCCGCTCTTCGCCGCCTCCTTCTTCGCCTTGTCCGCCGTCACCTTCAGCTTCTGCGCGGCCTTCTTCTTCTTGTCCAGCTCCTTCTTTTCCTTCTTCGCCTCCGCGTCCAGCTCCTCCGCAACGTCGATCTTCAGACGCTCGAACTCCTCCAGCAGATCCTCCATGTCGGACGCAGAGAAATCGTCCGGCAGCTTCTCGTTGATCTCTTCGTATGTCAGTTGGCCCCGGCGCTTGCCGAGATCGATCAGTTCCTTGATCCCCGCGGAACGGCGGGGTGCACGCGTCTTGCCCATGAGCGGGAGCGCTCCAGTGATCGGATTTACAGACGAACGCCCGGAATCAGGCGCTTTGGAAAGGAACCGCACCGGCCAAGTGTCCCAATGGACGAGCCCCCAAAACGCGGGCCAACGGATGCCGCAGGGCATACCTCTCCAATTTCCAAACCGAAGCAAATTCGAAGCCAGGCCACCCCAAACCATCCGCCCCCGCTCCTCCTCCCGCTTCCAGACGACTGATTCCAAAAGTCTTACAAGTCCGCCCGCCCCTTCAGGAAAAACTCCACCAGACTTGACACCCC
>JAJFLJ010000237.1 GCA_021772755.1 Candidatus Sumerlaeota bacterium | reverse complement strand
GTCGGAATCGCGGCGCTGCTGCTCGGTGTGCTCTCCGTCCACGCGATCGTCCGTTCCATCCGACCGGAAGCCGCGACGGGCGCGGCGGTGCTGGCGGCGATGACGGGAACGAGTCTCTTCGCGGCGTTCGCGCAGGGCGGCGCGGTACTCTTCGGCGCGCTGGTGCTCGCCGTGTTCGCGTCGCTGGCGTGCGGGCGGTCGTGGCTGCTGTTCGTTCTGATGCCGCTGCTGGCGGCGACGCGCACCGAAGCCCTGGTGCCGATCCTCGTTCCTGCGCTCGTCGCGGTCGCACCGGCCGGGAAATCGCTGCGCGGACGCGTCGCCATCGTCTCGGCGTCGGCGGTCGGACTCGCGGTGTTCTCGGTTCGCGCGTTCGCCCACCATTGGTTCTTCGATCGGCCCATGATCGACATGCCGACGCGCCCTTTGTTCGATCTCGTTCTGCGAACGGGCCTCGAAACCGCCCGGTCGATGGACACGCTGCTCTTCGGACTCGGCGGAGCGGGATCGCTGCGCGTTCTGCTGCCGATCGCCGGCGGAGTGCTCGCGTTCGCCGGCGTCTTTCTGCTCAGGCCCGAACGACGCGCCCCGAACGCGGGACTTGGACTTTGCATCGCGGCGACGGGCGTGCTGCTGGTGCTTCACGCCATCGTCTTCGGCACCACCCTGCATCCCGCCTTCGGCGCGCTGGCGTGGATCGCGCCGCTCTGGGCGGGGCTGGCGGTCGTCGGCGCGGTGGAACTTCAGCGCGTCTCGGGCGAACGGCTCTCGGCGACGGCGATGACCGTTCTGCTCGGCGGGTTCCAGCTGTTCGGTGCACTGACGTACTTGCCGCCCATGTTCGAGCTCATGCGCAGGACGGCGGCCGGAGAACGGTTCGTGCGCAAATCCGCCGGTCTTCTCCGCGCGGCCGACCGCATTGGAACCGCCGGAGGCGAGGGGCTTCAGTACGCCGTTCCTGAACGTCGCTTCACCGACACGACGGGACGCGTCACTCCTTCGCTTTCCGCGCCGGACTGTCCGCCGTGCCACCTGGAGATTCTCAAGGCGGACGGGTCGCAGCGGTTCGAGGTCTGGCTGCTGCACGGAAACCGCCACGAGCTTCCATGGATCGCGCCCTTCGCCGGCGATCCCCTGGCCAGGCAGCTTCCGATTCGCGGAACGCGCGACGCGTTGTCGCTGCGGCGCGCGAACTGGACGGCTCTCGACAACGCCCGCGCGCCGGTGTCTCCCGCCGCGCGCGATGCCGGCCGCGGGCTTCATCTCGTGCGGCACATGGACGTCGGCAGTCTTTCCGCCGAGCGCGCGGCGGAATGGACGATGGCGAACGACCGGCCGGCGGCGCACTATGCGCCGTTCGTCGTGTCGGGAACGATCGGCGGCGAACCGGTCGCCGAAGTCGGCCGGCTCGTTACGGGCACGGAGTCGTTTCTTCTCGAAGTCGATCCGTCGAAACCGCTGCGGGGCGTCCTGCGAACGTCGCTTCTCGCGTCGGTTCCGGTGCGAACGGGTCTCGCGGGCACCCTGGAGCCGACGGCGATGGCGATCCGCCCGCCGCTGGTAATCGTTCTGGACATCGACGGACGCGACGCGGGGCGCATCGTCGTCGCGCCGGAGGAGCTGAAGGAGGACACGGTTCTCGTCGAGAAGGCGTTCAAGATTCCGGCGGAGTCGCTCGCCGGCCAAACCGTCCGCTTCTCCGCAGGCGGCGACTACATCGCGCTCGCGTGGTGGTTCTACCAGTAGCGCGTCCCTACGCCATGCCCCATTCCTTCATCTTGTTGCGCAGCGAGTTGCGGTGGATGCCGAGAATCTCGCACGCCTTCGCCGCGCTCTCCGCGCTTTCGAGAACGCCGAGGATGTGCTCCTTCTCGACCTCCGCCAGGGAGCGCTCGAACGATGGCGACCCGACCGCCGGAAGCAGTGCCGCGTTTCCCGGCGCCGCCGCCGGAGAGCGAACGCCGCCGAAGACGAAGTGGGACGAGGAGATCGTGTCGCCGTCGCAGAGCAGAACGGCGCGCTCCATGCAGTTCGCCAGTTCGCGCACGTTCCCGCGCCACTCGTGCTTTTCGAGCGCCTTCAGGGCCTCCTCGCTGATGCGGGCGATGGGGCGGTTCATGCTTCGCGCGTACTGGTGGCAGAACACCTCGGCGAGTTCGCGAATGTCGCCGCCGCGTTCGCGCAGGGGAGGAACGCGAATCGGAAACACGGCGATGCGGTGGTAGAGGTCCTCGCGAAAGCGGCCCTCCCGGACCTCCAGCGACAGGTCGCGGTTCGTCGCGGCGACGATGCGGACCTCGGCGCGAAGCAGGCGCGACCCGCCGACGCGCGTGAACGTCTTCTCCTGCAGGAACCGCAGCAGCTTCGGCTGGATCGCGATGTCCATCTCGCCGATCTCGTCGAGAAAGAGCGTCCCGCCGTTGGCCTGCTCGATGTATCCCTGGTGCAGCTTGTGGGCGCCCGTGAAGGAGCCCTTTTCGTGGCCGAAGAGTTCGCTCTCGAAGAGCGTGTCCGGAATCGCCGCGCAGTTGACGGGAACGAAGGGCGCGCCCTTCTTCCCCCGGGGGGAGACGCGGTGCAGTTCGCGGGCGAGGACCTCCTTGCCGGTTCCCGTCTCGCCGACGAGCAGCGCCGTCGCCGGCGTCGCCGCCACGCGGTGCAGCATCTTCAGCGTGTCGGTGAAGGCCGCGCTTCTGCCGACGATCTCGCTCTCCGCAAAGTCGTAGTTGGCCTTCAGCGCGAGCGAATCCGCCCGGCGGCGCGTTTCGACGAAGACGGCGAGAAGCTTGCCGATGGACACGGCGAGCCGCAGTTCGAGAAGCGAAAACGCGTCGCTCTCGCTGCGCTCGCAGTACAGCACGCCGACGCACTGGTCCGGCGTCGCCAGCGGAACGGCGATCACCGACCGCACGGGGAGCGGCTGCGAATCCTCCGTCATCCTCACCGAAGGCTGCGTGAAGAGCACGGCTCGCCGGCGGTTGAGCACCCGCGTCAGCATCCCCGAGTCGGCGTGCACTTCGTCGCGCCCGGCGACGGCGGCGCTGATGCGCAGCCCGCCGGCCCCGCTGTCGTAGAGCAGCACCATCAGGGCGTCGGTGCGCAGCATGCGGGCGGCGCGTTCCGCGGAACCGCGCAGCGCGTCGCCGAAGGGCGTGCTCGACGAGTCGAACAGCTCGCCCATCCCGGCGATGAACTCGACCCCGGCGTAGGCGGGATCGTGGCGCGACTCGTCCGGCGGCGCGAAGACGTCGATCTCGCTTCGCGTGCGAAGCGCCACGGTCTCGTCGGTCGCCGAGGAGAGAATCGCGCTGTTGTCGGTGAAGTCGGCGTTGAGCAGATCGAACGCCGGATCGAACAGCATGGAGGACTTGCCGAGCCGCACCTCGTCACCGGGCGAGAGCGACACCCGTTCGATCCGCCGGCCGTTGACGTAGGTGCCCGACTTCGACTGGTCCTCGATCTCCCAGCCGCCATTCGCCGGTCGCATGATCGCGTGAGTCCGCGAAACGGAAACGTCGAGGATACCGACGGAGCACTGGGGCCCGCGGCCAAGGAGGGTCTCCTTGTCTTCCAGCTGGAAGCGACTCCCCGTCAGGGGGCCCCGCACAAAGAGTAGGACTGCCATGCCTGGGCACTCTTCCTCACGAAATTGGTTTTCGCACAGGAATTAGGCACCAATTATTGTGGCGGGGTGTCGAGTTGGAAGTTCGCGACGCGGCGTTCCGCGCTCTCGCATCTTGAGAAACGTGGACTTGCGGGAGTCGATGGGTTCTGGCACGGCAGGCGCTTATTGGGTATGCAGACAAAGACAAGAGTTTCCGCAAAGTTTCCCCATCCCCCTCCCTCGCGGCCCCCGTTCTCCCCGGCGGGGGTCGCACCTTTTTTGGCCAAGCGGTCCGAGGCCGCTACGCCGTCCGCACCTTCGCCTCGTTCGCCCAGAGCTTCTCTTTGCGATAGATCGTGGCCGGGCTGATCTCCAGCATCGCCGCCGCCTGCGCGACGTTCCCGCCGCACGCGTCCAGCGCCTCCTCGATCGCCTCTTTCTCGATCTTCCAGAGCGGCCTGACGACTGGCGCGACGATCGCCGCCTCCGGCCCGCGGCTCTCCGGTTCCGCCGTGTCAGCGTCGTATCGCGGAAGCATCTCCGCGCGAAGTTCGGAGGGGCGGTGCTCTCTCGCGATCGCGCCGAGAGTCTCCAGCAGTTCCGAGACGTTGCCCGGCCACGCGTGGGCCAGCAGTGCCTCCCTGGCGTCCGGCGCGATGGACTCGAAGTGGAACTCCAGGTTCTCCGCTTCGCCGCGCATCGCCGCTTCCGCGAGATGCACGATATCCTCGCGGCGCTCGCGAAGCGGCGGAACGAAGACCGGCTGCGGATCGAACAGACGCGTCAGCCGGTAGTCGACGGTCTGGGAAATGCCGGTCGCGCCCGGCGACTCGTCGGTCGCGGCGACGATGCGCACGTTCCACGAGACGTCGCTCTGATCGATGCGCCCCCGCTCGATGAAGTTCCGCAGCATCTTCTGGGCGGCGAGACCGAGCCTGCGAAGCTCCGCGATGTGGAGCGTTCCGCCGTCGGAATCGCGAAGCGCCCGCGCGAAGAACGCGGCCGCGTCGTTCGCCGGAAGCGTTTCCACCGGATCGTATGTCCGGAACGGCCCGGATGCCCGGCGCGAAAAGCCGTGAATCCTGCGGGCGACGGACTCCCGCCCCGTCCCCTTTTCGCCGACGACGAGAAGCGGAAGCTTTCCCCGGGAGGCGGTGCGAAGCGCGCTCGTCAGCTTCTTCATCGAGGGCGAGTTGCCGACGAACTCCAGTTCGCGCACCGGCCGGCTGCCTTCCAGTTCCGCCAGGCGCCGCAGCAGCCGGCCCCGTTCCGCGGCCGACCGCGCCATCGTCCTCAACCGCTCCGCGTCGAACGGGCGGAAGAGGACGTTCCACGCACCGTCGCGGACGGCCTCGACGGCGCGCCCCAGGGAACCCGCGCCGGACATCGCGACGATGGGACACGGCAGAAGGCTCCGGCGAACTTCGCGAATCACGTCCACCGCGGATGAATTCGGCAACTCCACGTCCAGCAGCATGGCGTCGGGCTGCCATTCGCCGAAGGACCGGCGTGCCTGGCGGCTGGTGGCCGCGAACATGGTGTCGGCCCCCGGGAGTCCCGCCAGCGCATCGCGCAACCGTCGGGATTCGGCGATGTCGCCTTCGACGACGAGCAGTCGCGAACGTCGTGTGGAATCCAGCATGGCAGTTCTCCTTCGTAGCGGTATCGTGCCCGTACTCTTCAGTGCGCCGGCTGCAGCGCGGAAACGCCCGCGGCGGCCCGGAGTTCTCGTGCGCTCGCCAGCCCGCCGAGGAATTCCGCCCAGCGCCGGTTCTGGCGCGCGGAATCGAATTCGCGACGAACGAGATCGCGCGCCCCGCCCCCCAGGAAACGGCGAAGATCGGAGTTCTCCGCAAGGCGGACGAACGCGTCCGCCAGCTCGCCGGGATTGCGGCCATCCACCGGAATGCCGCTGACGTCCTCGCGAACGAGTTCCGCGATTCCTCCGGCCCGCGTACCGATCAGAGGGAGTCCCGCCGCACCGGCGGCCGCGAGCGAGAGGTCCGCCGTGTCGTCGTCGCCGGGAAGCACCGCGGCGTCCGCGCCGGCGAAGAGCGAATCCGTGTCCGGACCCGGCTCGTGCCACTCGATCAGGTCGCCCACGTTGAGAATCGCCGCGTCGCGCACGAGGTCCTTCGCGTATTCGGCGCGATCAGGCGCGACGCGTCCGACGCACGCGACACGAACCTCGACGCCGCGGTCGCGAGACTCCGCCAGCGCGCGAATCAGCAACCGGTGGTTCTGCGCCGGCTCGATGGGAGCCTGGCAAACGACGCTCAGCGCCGCATCCCCGTCCCCCGACTTGCGCGCGAGAGGCCGGGGCGTCGCGAAGCCTTCGAGATTCAGGCCGTCGCGCACGAGCGCGAGGCGCGTCTCGGGAACCCCGCGCCCGCGAAACCACGCCATCTGGCACTTCGATCGGCAGACGATCCGCGTTCCCGCCGAAGCGAGAGTCTGAAGGGACATGGCGCACTTCGCGCCCGCGATCGGACCGCCGAACAGCGGCGCCCTCTCGCGACAGACCCATGCCGTCGGAACCGGCCCCGCGGCACGCGCGACCCGAAGGGCCGAGCGCAGCGAGAACGAGACGATGGCATCGGGTTCGGCGGAGCGCACCGTCTTGCGCAGAAGGTTCGTCGCGTGCCGCTGGGCGCTCATTCCGCCCAGCGAGACCTTCCCCGGAAAGTGAATCGTCGCCACCGAGCGGAACAGACCGCGTTCCCCCTCCCTCAACCCGCCCGGCTCGTCTTCCGACAACAGGACGAGGTCGATGTCGAACTCGCCGCCCGCCTCCCGCGCGACGCGAATCATGGTCTCGCCGCCATCGCATCGCGTGGCCAGGGAATCGGAAACGAACATCAATCGTGGTTTCATTCTTCTCTCTCCGGATAGCCGCCGAACAAGTGACTCGCCTGCGGGGGGATTGCACTTCTCGCAATTTGCAAAGCGGGTGTAGTGCCCGGTTTGCAGGCCGCGACGGGACATGGATCGCCGCGGGCTTCGAAACGGCGAAACGAGCCGCCTAAATCGAACGAAGAGAGCGCTTCGCAAATTGCGAGAGGGAATGTAACGGGTTTGTAACGCCGGTCTTTTCAGCGTTTTACGCCGCGAGACGGCCAGTTCGCATGCTGCGAAATTGTCGTCTTGTCTCGACGGGAGACGGACTTTTATCGGGAAAAGACGGATGGATTCTGCGGGTGGGTTATCGGCGGCGAATTCGCGCCAGCCGGTTCGGGCCGGGCGACTACTTGCCGCCCAGTTCCTTGCTTCTGCGAGTGGCCGCATCGACGGCCTTCGCCACGATCTCGGCGAAGCCGCCGTTCTCCATCGCGGCGAGCCCCGCCGCCGTGGTTCCGCCGGGCGACGTCACGCGGCGGCGCAGTTCCGCGGGATCGTGTTCGCTGTCGCGCGACAGCAGCGCCGACCCGTACACCATCTGCTTCACCAACCGCGCCGACGCATCCGCCGGGAGTCCCTGCTGTGCGGCGGCTTCCAGCAGCGCCTCGATCATGCGGAAGACGTACGCCGGCCCGCTTCCCGTCAGCCCCGTGACGGCGTCGAGCATCTCTTCGGGAACGACTTCCGCCACGCCCACCGCCGAGAAGAGCTCGACGGCGAGCCGAACGTCCTCCGCCGTCGCGTTGCGGCCGGCGGAAACGGCCGTCGCCCCGGCACCGACGAGCGCCGGTGTGTTCGGCATGGTGCGGATCACGCGGGGCACGCGGCCCCCGCGCGCGAACGCCGTCTCGATTCGCTCGGCGCGGATTCCCGCCAGAATCGAAACGAAGAGCTGTCCCTCCACCGGTTCGTTCGCCAGTTCCTCCGCCAGCTGCGCGAACGTCTGCGGCTTGACCGCCAGCACCACGACCGACGCCGCCGAGAGCACTCCCGCGTTGTCCGCCGTCGCGATTCCGAGGTCCGCCTTCAGTTCGCCGAGCCGCTCCGCGCGCACGTCGGACGCCACGATGCGGTCCGCCGGCACGCCGGCGCGGTCCGTCAGCCCGCGAACGATGGCCTCCGCCATGTTGCCCGCGCCGATGAATCCGATCGTGTGGTCCGACAACGTCGCCATGCGCACCGCTCCCTAGGTTCTGGTCCAGAAGGTCTTCGACAGCATCGCGAGGATGGGGAAGAGTTCGAGGCGGCCCATGAGCATCAGCAGCGACATGAGCCACTTCGCCGCGTCGCTCTGCCCGGCGTAGTTCATCGTCGCTCCCACCGCTTCGAGTCCCGGGCCGATGTTGTTCAGCGTCGCCGCCGCCGCCGTGATCGAGGAGAGCAGCGACTGGTCCGGCATCAGCAGCGCGATGCCGAGGCTTCCGAAGACGAACAGCAGCATGTAGAGGAAGAAGAAGACGAGCACCTCGTGCGTGGTCTCGCGGGGAATCGTCCGGCCGTCGATCTTCAGCGTCGTCACGCGGCGGGGCGAGATGTTGCGCGCCAGCTCGTGGATCGCGACCTTCATCAGAATCACCCAGCGGATCACCTTCATTCCGCCGGCCGTCGAACCGGCGCAGCCGCCGACGAACATCAGCATGATCGCGACCATGCGCGCGGCGTGGGGCCACTGGTCGAAGTCCACCGTCCCGAACCCGGTCGTCGTCATCAGCGCCAGCGACGTGAAGAACCCGTCGCGCACGTTGATCCCCGCGGGGTTCGACACGGCCGTCGTCGCGCTGACGGAGAGGATCGCCGCGAAGAACAGCGACGCGGCGACGACGATCCCCAGGTAGAGCCGGAACTCGGTGCTCCCGAAGTACGTGAACCGCCCGCGCACCGCATCGACGTGGTGCGAGAAGTTCGTTCCCGCCAGGAACATGAAGATCACGATGACCCATTCCACCACGGGGCTGGCGAAGGCCAGGACGCTGGTGTCGCGCGTCGAGAATCCGCCCGTCGCCATCGTGGCGAGCGCGTGGTTCAGCGCGTCGAAGAAGCTCAGGCCCGACACCCAGAGGATCAGCGTCTCGGCGACGTTGAGCCCCGCGTAGATCTTGAACAGCATGACGGACGTGTCGCGGATGCGCGGCGTCAGACCCTCGGGCACCGGCCCCGGCGACTCCTGCTTGAAGAGCGACCGCGCGCCGACGCCCACGAGGGGCAGCACGGCGACGAAGAGCACGATGATGCCGAGTCCGCCGAGAAAGTGGAGAAACGAGCGCCAGAACAGCAGCGACTTCGGCGTGTCCTCGATCGCGGTCAGCACCGTCGAACCCGTCGTGGTCAGACCCGACATGCTCTCGAAGAACGCGTCGGTGTAGGTCGGCACCGTTCCCGACATGTAGAAGGGCAGCGCGCCCACGGCCGCGGCGACGGTCCACGAGAGGCCGGTGATCGCGAGCGTCTCGCGGCGGAAGATGGTTTCCTTCGCCGTGCGGCCGATCAGGTAGAGCACGCCCGCGATCGCCAGGCCCGCGGCGGACGCGGCGACGAACTCCCCCAGCATCGCCCACTCGCCGTAGTACATCGCGAAGGGCGCCGCCGCCAGCATCGAGAGACTGAACGGCGCCAGCAGGAAGCCAAGGAGCTTGCAGAGAACGCGCAGATTCATTCGCGGCTACTTTGTCTCGCCCGTTTCCTGGTGGAACAGCCTGCCGAGTTCCTCCGCAGACCCCGACTCCGCGACGGTAATGACGATGTCGCCGGGGCGAACCGAGTCGCTTCCCCGCGGGATCGTCACGACGCTGCCGTGGACGACCGCGCCGATCAGCGTCCCATCCGGAAGCTCCACGTCCTTCAGCGGTCTGCCGGTGATCGGGGAACTCGCCAGAGCCTGGTACTCCGTCACCTCGATCGCCCCCTCCTCCATCAGCGTCACCGACCGGATGCGCCCCTGCTTGACGAGCTTCAGCACGCGGTTGGCCGCGACGATGCGCGGCGAGAGGGCGACGTCGATGCCGACCTTCTCCACCACCCGCGCGTAGTCCGGGCGGTCGATCAGGCACGCCGTCTTGGGAACCTTCAGTTCGCTCGCCAGCAGCGCCGACATGACATTCGACTCGTCGTCGCCCGTCGCCGCGATGAAGTAGTTCATCTCCTGGATGTTCTCTTCGCGCAGAAACTGGATGTTGGTGCAGTCGCCGTGCAGCAGCACGGACCCGTTCAGACCGCCGCCGATGCGCTCCAGGCGGTCGCGGTCGCGGTCGATCAGGTAGACCTTGTGGCGGCGGCCCTCCAGCTGCTCCGCCAGGAAGAGCCCCGTCTCGCCGGCGCCTGCGATCGCGACGCGCTGCGACCGGCCCGCCGTCGTCTTCTGCTCGGTGTCGAACAGCGGATGCAACTCGTCGATCACCGTCGGCAGGCCGACGAGCGTCACGTGGTCGCCGGCCATCAGCTCGGCGTCGCCCCGCGGCGCGAAGATACTCTTTCCGCGCCGGATCACCGCGACGAGAATCCCCGGCGGAAACCGAACGTCCTTCAGGCGCTTGCTGACGTATTCGCTGAAGGGCGAGAGCAGCACCGTCCGCAACTGCACGCGCCCCTGCGCCAGATGCGCGATCCCCAGGGCGGCGGGGTTCTCCACGAAGTTCACCAGCTCCATCGCCGTCAGAATCTCCGGCGAGAGCAGCAGATCGATCCCCAGGGGCTCGCGGAAATTCACGTCGTCGGTGTACGAAAAGAACCGCGACCGCACGCGCGCAACGACGCGGCCCACGCCCAGGCGCTTCGCCGCGTAGGCCATCACCAGATTCGTCGCGTCCTGCTCCGTCACCGCCAGCAGCAGCTGCGTCTCGGCCCCGCCGATCGCCGTGCGCAGAGTCGCCGGGTCGCACCCGTTTCCCGCAAGCGTCTGCACGTCGACGTGGTCCTCCACGTCCCGCAGCTTCGACGCGTTCGAGTCCACCACGACGACCTCGTGGCCGTCGCGCGCCAGGTGCGAGGCGATGTTCGACCCCACGGTTCCGGCACCCACTACGATGATCCGCATATTCCAGCGTGCCTCTCAAGTCACCCGGCACCCATCCCCGCCGCCCCGCACAAGAGCAAGGAGGAAGGATCGTCCGCCGCGCGCGCCGGCCCGTCACCCCCCGAACAAGTCGCCCTCGTCGCCCGCCGCGTCTCCGGAAAACCGTTCGCCGCCGCCCGCCCCCCCGCCTGCGGAAACGAACTCCGCCACTTTGCGCTGGGTGACGCTCGACGGCCGGCGCGACCACTCTTCGACGGAAATCCATTCGTGCTCCGCGTGCTGCGCCGCGCGAATGCGCCCGCCGGGCAGTCGCTCCGCCTCCCAGACCTGGAGCGAAATGTTCCGCCGCATCACGACGTGCTTCAACTTCATGATCGGCCGTCGCGCCGTTACGTCCAGGTTCGCGACCTCCTTCGCGATGCGCACGACGGCGTCGGCGCTCGCTTCGCGCGGACGAACCTCCCCACGCGGCAGTTCCCACATGTTCGCGAAGGAACCTTTCTCGGGCCTTCGAAGCACCAGCACCCGCCCGCCCTTGCGGAGCAGCACCGCGACCTCGCGCACTTCCCGCATGTCGGGCTTCGGCGCCTTCGCCGGCCATCGCTCCGGTTCGCCGTCGGCGCGCGCTCCGCAATGATCCCGCAGCGGACACGCCGGGCACTGCGGCGCGCGCGGCAGACAAACCGTCGCGCCCAACTCCATCATCGCCTGGTTCCAGTCGCCGGGACGCGCCGGGTCCAGCAGCCCCTCCGCCGCGTCCACCATCGCGCGCCGGCCCGGAGCGGACTTCGGATCGGCACCGATGCGGTCGAGCCGCGCGACGACCCGCTCGACGTTGGCGTCCACCACCGCGACGGCCTCTCCGAACGCGATCGACGCGATGGCCGCCGCCGTGTAGCGCCCCAGCCCCGGCAGCGCCAGGAGCACCTCGAACCGCCCGGGCACGAGCCCGCCGAAGTCCGCAGCCACCTTGCGCGCGGCCCGGTGGAGGTTTCGCGCACGGGCGTAGTAGCCCAGCCCCGTCCATTCAGCCAGGACATCGTCCTCCGGTGCCGCGGCCAGGGCCTCCACCGACGGGTACTTCGCCATGAAGCGCCGCCAGCGGGGATCGACGGCGCGCACCGTCGTCTGCTGAAGCATGATTTCCGACACCCAGATTCCGTAGGGGTCGCGCGTCCGACGCCACGGCAGATCGCGCCGGTTGGCGTCGTACCAGTCCAGAAGGGCGCTTCGCAGCGCGACGATCGCGGGCCGTCTTCGTATCATGGGCGCGAGTCAGCACTTGCCGACGCCCGGGGTCACGGGTTTCGTTCGTCACATCGGGGAATCGGGCTGCGGCCGGGGATGGTCACGGCAAGCGGGCCGGGAGCCAAAGGGGACGTGCATTGAGCGACGGGGCAACCGAACGACACGACGACCCGCACGCCAGTCTGCGCCCGCCACAGCGGACCGGCATCGAGAAGGTTCCGCGCACCCTGTCCACCTGGACTGTCACCCGCCCCGGCGACGGAGGGACGCTGCGGGAAATCAGAACGAGCGCGGCCGACGGTACCTCCTTCGTCCTGAACGACCTCATCGGAGAGGGGGGCGTCGGCGAGGTCTGGAGCGCCGTGCAGGTATCCCTCGACCGCACCGTCGCCATCAAGAAGGTCCGCGCCGACCGCTCCTACCTGGAGCTGGAACCCGATTCTCCCCGGCGCCTCTTTCTGGACCAGCGGTTCCACGACGAGGCCATGATCACCGCTCACCTCGAGCACCCCAACATCGTTCCCGTCTACGACTTCGGCAAGGACATCGACGGCACCCCCATGCTGGCGATGAAGCGCGTTCGCGGAGAACCGTGGGACCGCATCCTCCGCAGCGACTTCGAAGTCCTGAACACCGCCGAATTCCTCGCGCGCCACCTGCCCGTGTTCATCGACATGATGCAGGCCGTCGCCTTCGCCCATTCGCGCGGCGTCGTCCACCGCGACCTGAAGCCCTCGCAGGTGATGATCGGCGAATTCGGCGAGGTCATCCTCATCGACTGGGGGCTGGCGATTCTCGTCGACGGGGCCGAAGCGGAGCACGAGTCCGGCGTCCTCTCCCCCGCCGCGGACCCCTCCCTTCCCACGCCCTCCACCGCCACCAACCCGTCGGGCACTCCGGCGCTGATGGCCCCGGAGCAGACGCACGACACCGCCGAGAACATCTCGCGGCGCACCGACATCTATCTCCTGGGCGGCACGCTCTACTATCTTCTGACGGGATACTACCCGCACGACTCCTCCAACGCGCAGACATCGATGAAGCTCGCGGCCGAGAGCAACGTCGTTCCCCCTGCGGAGCGTTCGACCCACCGCAGCGTTCCCGGGGAGCTCGCCGCCCTCGCCATGAAGGCGCTGGCGCGCCATCCCGCCGACCGCATCGCGTCCGTCGGCGAAATGATCGACCGCGTTTCCGACTACCTGACGGGCAATTCCGCGCGCCGCGAGTCCGAGGATCTCGCGGAACGGGTCGCCGACCGCCTCGCCCGCCTGAGCCAGTTCGGGCTCGTCGTCGATCTCGGCGGGGAAGCCGTCGATGTTCGCGCCACGGACGCGCTCGACATCGACGAAATCTACACGACCCTCAACGAGTGCACGAATCTGCTCCATCGCTCTCTGGGGCTCTGGTTCGGAAACCCCCGGCTGGCGGGGCTGAAGGACGCCGTCTCCGCCGCGCTCGCGCTGACGGCCGCCCGGTCCGGAGACCTCGGACTCGCGCGCCACATGGTTCCCGACATCCGCGACGAGGGGCTGCGCACGCGCATCGGAGGCGTCGTCCGGAACCATGTGCAGCTCCGCCGAAACCAGGCGGGCACCCGACGCATCGCGATCGCCAGCGTGGCGGTTCTGCTGTTCCTTCTCGCCGGCGGCGCCGCGAAGTACGCCATCGACCAGCGCCGCTCCGTTCACCGCATCGCACACGAACGCGACGCCGCGGACGCCGCGCGCGGGCTCGCCGAACGCGAAACGCACCGCGCCGACGCGGCCCGCCGGGACGCCGAGCGCGAGCAGTACTTCTCCTCGATTTCCCTTGTCGAAAGCGTTCTTGGGGACGGGCGCATCGCCAAGGCACGCGAACTTCTCCTCGAGCGCACCCCACCGGCGCTGCGAGACTGGGAGTGGGGCCGTCTCTACGCCTCCACATCGCTCGAAACCATCACGCTCTATCGGAGCGACGAGGAGGCCGAGATCCTCCACGCCGTCTTCTCCCACGACGGCCGGCACATCTATACCGGCGACCGCCGGGGGCGGCTCTGCGCCTGGAATCCGGAAACGGGACGCCTCCTCAGAACATCGTTTCCCCATACCGCTGGCTTGTGGGACATCTCCGAGTCGCCCGACGGAACGAAACTGCTGACGTCCTCCTTCGACCGCACGGGCGCCATTCTCGACGCGACGACCCTCGAAGTCCTCCACCGTCTCGAAGGCCACGAAAGGATCCTTCGCGGCGGCGCCATCAGCCCCGACGGACGCCTTGCCATCACCACATCGCGCGACCGCACGACGCGAATCTGGAACATGGAGACCGGCGAGCGGCTTCCCTACGACGCACCGGACAGCCGCGGATACGAAGCCGAGTTCCTTCCCGACGGCTCCGCGTTTCTCGTCGCCGAGGGGAGCGGCGTGAATCTCTACGACTCGACCACCGCCAAGCCCGTCTCCAGCGCCCCGGCGCATCCCGGCAACGTTCTCGACATCGCCGTCAGCCCGGACGGAACGCGATTCGCCACGGCCTGCAGCGATCGCGTGGCGCGCGTCTTCCTCGTCGCCACCATGGAGCAGACTCTCGAGATCCCCAATGTCACGTCATGGCTTCACACAGCGGACTGGAGTCCCGACGGAGCGATGATCGCCACCGGCGACAATGACGGAACGTGCCGCGTCTGGAATCCCGAGACCGGGGAAATGCTGCGCGAAATCCGCACCGGCCACACCATCTTCAAGGTCTCCTTCTCGCCCGACAGCAGGCGCCTCGTCACCGCCGCCGACGTTTCCGTCCAGGTCTGGGATGTCGGACAGTTGCCGGACGCCGTCGGCGTCCACCATGTTGGCCCTGCATCCTCTCCGCGCAGCGAGCCGGGCACCGTTCTGCGCGCGTTCTCCGCTCCGCTCGAAACATCCGCCTGGCTTGGCTACGACCACCGTTTCCGCCAAGGGACCGACGGCGACGGCAGAACCGTCTTCGAATTCGGCGACGAGACCTTCGCCGTCGATTCCTACTATACGGCGCGGTCGCCCGACGGCCGCTACCGCATCGAGACGGATAACGTCTCCCTGCGAACCGTTCTCGTCGATGCGACTACGGGCGAATCCCTCGCCGTGCTCTCCGAAGACTCGATCTATCATTCCGAATGGAGCCCCGGCGGCGTGCGGTTCATGACCGGCTCCGTCGGTGGAGACATGACACTCTGGAACGCGAAGACACGCGAACCCGTCGGAGTGCTCGGCGAATCCTACCCTCTCCCGCGCGATATCCAGGCGAAGGTGCCCGGCGCGTTCCGCTTCAGTCCCGACGGATCGCGCGTTCTGGTTGGGCGCCGCAACGGAGTGGTCGAGATATTCGACGCCGAATCGGGGGAATGGATTCGCGAACTGTCGCGGAACGAGGGCGGCATCTTCGCCGTCGCATGGAGTCCCGACGGGCGCCGCGCCGCCGCCGGCGGGGTCGGATCGCGCGTGCGCGTCTGGGACACCGCCACCGGCCGGACCGTCTCCACCCTCACGGGGCACAAGCTGCAGATTCACACCATCGATTTCCACCCCGGCGGCGAGCGCATCCTGACGGGGGGCAGCGACGACGACGTGAAGCTCTGGGAAACGGAAACCGGCCGCGAAATCTCGACGGTCTTCTCTCTCTCCGGCGACGACTTCCTTGTCGGCACCGGGTTCACCGCCGACGGTTCCTGCGCGCTGGCGGTTTCCTCCCTTGGAACGGTGCTCCTCGCGCGCGCGCTTCCCTGGAGCGGGGACATGCTGCCGGAAGTGCCGGAGTGGTCCCTCGAAGACCGCCTCGCGCTCGTCAACCGGCGCATCAAGACGGGTCTCGATATCTCGCCCGACGACATTGCGATCACGGTGCCGGAACCGCCGGACACCGCGTCATCCGAGCCGCTCGCCGAGTAGAACCGGAGCGCGCGCGCAGGACTCCTCCATCTCCGCGATTCCGTCGAGAGCGCGCTGCGGCAGAGACCCCCCGGCCGCCGCGTCGCGAACCGCGCGAACGGTTTCGCCGCTTTCGAACGTCTCCGCGTCGAACGTCCTGTTCGAGAGCCCAAGCCGCCCCATCAGCTCGCGCGTTTTGAACTCGCCGGCCAGTGCCACCACCGGCGTTCCCGCGCAAAGAGCGAGGATGACCCCGTGCATCCGCATCGAGAGCACCGCGTCGCATGCGGCGTAGGACGCGACGAGTTCCTCCGGCCGGTGCCGCGATTCGTCGATCGCGACGTGGTTTCGCGTTTCGGCGCCCAGCGTTTCAGCGACGCTCTTCGCGAACGCCGCGTCGTCGTCGTAGTCGTCGCACCCCTGCGTCGTGGAGAGAAACCGCACGTCCATCCCCCCGCGAACGAGCTCCGTCACGGTCTGCGCGAGTTGCGCGCGGCATCGGGCCCGCAGCGCCGCCTGGTCCGAAGGCGTGGCGCCGGGAAACGACCAGTACCTGGCGGAGACGATCGCGAGCGGACGACCGCTGCGCGGTTCCACCGCGCGGCGGTTCGGATTCAGGACGCCGCGCTCGTGGTGGCGCGCAAAGTGAAACGCGCTGTCCGCAAGAACGACGGTTTTTCGCTCCGCTTCGGGAGCGAGCCGCAGCACCTGCGCTTTCGACTCTTCGTCGCGCACGAAGACGCCGCGCGAGTGCGCAATGGCCCGCGCGACGGATCGCGCGCGCGCCGGATTCTCGAGAGGACCGATGGACTGCGGAAAGAAGAAGAGCGGCTTGTCGAGCAGCCGCGCCGCCTCGTAGTCGAACAGGATGCCGTCCAGCTTGTAGTAGTCCGTCAGATACGTTCCGCCGCCGGCGATCAGCGCGTCCGTTTCGGCCATCTCGCCAAGGTGGCGCGATTCGCCCTCCATCAGCAGACCGCGCGCCGCCGGAACGCGAAGCGCAAGGGAGAGCCGGACCCTCCGCGTCCAGCGCAGCGCCGGATTCGCGGGCCCGCCCGACGACAGCAGTTGCGGCGCAGGGTCGAGGTCAGCGTAGAGCGCGCGCGCCGCGCGGTGCTGCGGCGACGAAACGACGACCCGCGTTTCCGCGCCGAAATGCCGGACGAGCTGCTCCCGTTCCGCCAGCGCCACCGCCGCGTCGCCGCCGTTCAGCAGCCAGGAATTGAGAAGCATGAATCGCACGAAGGCCGTCGAACCCCTTTCGGTCTTGCCGCAGCGCAACGGGCCGAGTGGAGTCTCGCTTTCGCGGTGGCCGCAAACGAAGAGAGTCCGCGCAGGGGATTTCTCCGCAAAGGGATTCGCATGAAGACCGCCCTGGTGGGCATGTCGGACACATACACGGGCGCGGGAATCGCCGCGCGGCGTCTGCACGCGGCCCTTCGCGCCGAAGGCGTCGATTCCACCTATCACGTCCAGGCGGAACCGGCGCACCCGGGAGTCCACCGCATCCCCGGCCAGAGCACGGTCCCCGAACGCGTCGCGCGCCGGCTGGAACGCGCCACCGGTCTCGCGAATCTCTTCGTGCGCTCCACGGGGGCGCTTCTGCGGGATCCCCGCGTCGAAGCCAGCGACGTCCTCCACGTTCACCAGATGCTGCTCTATTCCTTCGGACACCGCTGGCTCGCGCGCGCGTCGGCGAAGAAACCCGTCGTCCTGACGCTTCACGACATGTGGCCGCTGACCGGTCACTGCGTCTTCAGCGACGACTGCGGCCGCTGGGAAACCGGATGCGGCAAGTGCCCCTATCCGCGAATGTGGCCCCCCGTCCGCATCGACACGACGGCGATGCAGTGGCGCATCAAGCGCTCCGTGTACCGGCGGTCGCGGCTGACGGTCGTGACGCCCAGCGAATGGCTCGCGGATATCGCGAGGCGGAGCATTCTCTCGCGGTTCGACGTGCACGCGATTCCCAATGCCATCGACACGACCGTCTTTCGCCCCGGCGACAGGGCGGCCGCGCGGCGGCGCTTCGGCCTTTCGGAATCCGCGAAGGTGATCCTGTTCGCCAGCGCGTCCGTTCTCGACGAACGCAAAGGCGGCCTCGGTCTTCTCCGGGCCGTTTCGGAACTGAGCCGCAGCGCGAACGGAGAATACGCCCTGCTGCTGATCGGCAGGCTGCCGCCCGAACAGCAGCTCCCCGACGCCGGTGGCGCTTCGGTCGTGGCGACGGGCTATCTGGGCGACGACGAATCGCTGGCCGACGCGTGTCGCGCCGCCGACGTTCTCGCCATTCCCAGCCGCGTCGACAACTTTCCCTGCGTCATCCAGGAAGCGAGCGCCTGCGGCACGCCGGCCATCGGCTGCGATGTCGGCGGCATCCCCGAAATGATCCGGGACGGCGTCACGGGGCGCGTCGTGCGCCGCGGCGACGCCGAAGCGCTTGGCCGCGCGATCGGGGAGGCGCTCGGCGACGCCGACCTGCGAACCCGGTGGGGAGCCGCCGCGCGCGAACACGCCGCGGCGAACTGGAACGCGTCACTCGTCGCGCGCCGGCACGTCGCCCTGTACGAGTCGCTCCGCCGCGACGGATAAGTCCGTCCCCTGGGGGCGCCCCCGTTCGGAGCGGGAAATCGCGACGAGACAGAAGAACAGCCCGAACAGCAGGAACGTGTGCGGAAAGAAGAGCGTGTCCTGCACGAGCAGCGACACGACCAGCTGCGCGAATCCGCCGGCCGCCGCCGCCAGGCCGTTCGTCACGAAGGTGTCCGCCGGATTCGCCGCCCGTATGCGGCACCGCCGCCAGACGGCGAAGGACGTCGCGCCCAGCAGCAGGAACATCGCGAAGCCGGCGATGCCCGTCTCCGTCAGGATCTGGACGTAGCCCAGATCGATGTACTGCTGCGTGCCCATCTCGAAATGAATGCGGTAGTAGTCGCCGATGGTTCTCTTCTCGTACCAGTAGAACTTGTAGTTGTCCAGGCCGATGCCCGCCCACGGGTTCTCGGCGAAGATGTTCATGGCGATCTTGAACTTGTCCTCGCGCTGCGCGATCGACACGTCGCGGGCACCGTAGATCTCCAGCCCCCGAAACCGGTCGACCATCTTGTACGCGATGTACGGCGAGAGAAGAATCGCACCCGCCACCGTCAGGAGGACGAGTCTCCGGCGGACCGGGGAACGCAGGAACAGCAGCGTCGGAATCATGATCGCGGCGATGATGACCGGCGTCTGCCGGTTCGCCGTCAGAATGCTCGCGACGATCAGCATCAGCAGGCAGAGCATGGCCAGGAACCGCCCGCGCCGCGACTTCGCCTCGGCGGCCGCGAACACCGCCCACGGAACCGCCCAGCACGCGTTGAACGCGTACTGGATCGCGTTCTTCGAGACTCCGTTGATGCGCACGTTGTTGCTGAAGAACCGCGTGTCGCTGAACTGCGAGAAGAGGTCGCCCCGGTAGACGAACTCCGCGAGACCCACCGACGTGAGCGCGCACGCGATGGCGATCAGCGCCGCGACGAGCCGGCGGAAGTCCTCCCGCGTGCGGAACGCGCTCGCCACCAGAAGCGCCGTCGCCAGGTAGAACAGCTGCTGGACGCTCGCCGGCTCGCCGGGCGGCTTCTTCAGCAGTCCCGTCGCCACGGCGTGAACGGTCAGCGCGACCAGCAGAAGCACCGGCGCAACCGGCGGCACGCGAAAGGGTCTTCGGAGAAAGAAGACGACGCTCGATATCAGGAACGAAGCGGCCGCCACGCGGTTCAGCGAAACCGGGCTGCCCATCGCGACGATCGCGGAACCGCAGAACCACGTCGCGAAGTACAGCGGCATCGTCAGCCGCGGCCCCGCGGCGACGAGCACCGCGACCGCCGTCATGCCGATCAGCAGGTGAATGCCGATGTCGGGAACGAACCGGATCGCGGCGAGCAGATACGCGATCAGCCCGGCGAGGATCATCGCGACGAACACGCGAACGCCGCGCAGGCGGTTCTCCGGCGAATCGCCTCGCAGTTCCGCCACCGCCCTGCGTATCGCGTCGGTCACTTCGGCGGGCCCGCGAAGAGCAGCGCTTCGAGCGCGCGAATGCGCCGGTCGAGCGCCTCGCGCCCGGGCTTCGACATGCACACCGCCATCGCCTCGTGGTTCAGCCGCAGAGCCTCGCCAAGCGCGTCGCGCACCGCGCCGTCGCCAAGCGCCGGCGGCGTCTCTCCCGCGCGAATCGCTTCCGCGCGGTCCGCGAGGATGCGGTTCAGCTTCTCGTCGTAGGGCTTCGCAAGCAGGTACGCGAGCAGCGCCTTCGGCGTGAACGGATCGGTGTTCGCGGACACGGCGACCGTCCGGCGCATGATCTCCTGGGCCGTCTCGTAGTCGCCGAAGCAGGACTCCAGGACGCGCACGCTCTCGAAGGGAATCGAAGGCTCCTGCGCGGCCATCTCCATCAGGTCCGAAACCAGCCGGTCGACGTCCGACGCGTCGCCCGCCCTGCGCGCGCGGTCGATGTCGATGCAGATGCCGGTGGCCGCGCCGACGGACCGGGCCAGCGGATTGTCGCGCGGAATCGCGGCCAGCTCGCGCTGCGCCGCCTCCACATTGCCCTCCGCCAGCAACTGGTACGCGCGATAGAGCTCCGCGTCGCCGTCCTCCTCCGAGGGCATGCGCCGGTTCCATTCCGCCAGCGCGTCGATGCGCCCGGCGCGAAACGCCGCCGCCCGCGCGTAGTACTTCGCGCCCGCGTCGCCCTCCGACACCTCGACCAGGCGCTCCGCATAGCGAAGACCCGATTCGTACTCCCCGATCGCAAGCAGCACGTCCATCGGTTCCACGTACTGCTCGGCGAAGTACTCCGGGTTGAAGTGCTTCAGGCTGCGGTACAGCTCCAACAGCGACTCGCGGTCGACGGGGCGTTCCCACTGTTCCTTCCAGTCGATCAGCAGGCGGGCCGTCTCGAAGTCGCCGGGATTCATGGCGACCGCCTGCGCCATGCTCTTCATCGCCTTGTCGATGTCGCCGGTGCGCCGCGAGATCGTGAAGGCCAGGTACTCGCAGAACCCGCGAACGCGCCACGAACCGTGGTAGTAGTACTGCGTCATGCTGCGGTCGGCCGCGAAGAACGACCCGCGGATCATGTCGGCCGCCTCGCGCACGCGGGCATCGAGCTGCTGCTGCGGAACGCCGCCGAGCCGTTCGAGGTCGGCGCGCTCCTGAATCAGGTCCGTCGCGAGATACTGGCGCGCCTGCGCCTCCTTGAAGAGCGCCTCGCCGTTGAAGGGCGAAAGACGCGTCGCGATTCCCGTCGCGTCCAGCGCCTCGGCCATCAGCGCGCGGTTCTGCGACTGTCCCGGCGCCGTCCAGTTTCCGATCGCGTTGCCGGCGCGCTGCACCGAAACCGCCGATCCGAACCACGTCGCCGCCGCCATGCCGCCGGCCGCGACCGCCGCGAACGCGCACGCCGCGCCCGCGATCCAGAGCGCGGCCAGCGGATTGAAGCCGCCGCCGCGCCGCTTCTCGCGGCGCAGCTTCATCTCCATGCGGATCTCCCGCGCGCCGGAAAGATGCAGCATCCTCGCGTCGGTTCCCGACTCGGCGTCCGCGCGGCGCTCTTCGAGGCCCTTCGTTCTGATGACCCAGAGCCTGTCGCCGGCGCTCCACACCGCCAGCAGCAGCACGAGCGTGCACGCCAGCGGCGCCACCCGCAGCGGAAAGTCGAACACGGCGTGCATCAGAAGCGCGCAGATGCCGAGGAACACGGCGATCTGAAGCGCGATGTGCCGCTGGCGGAACGAATGCCGCATGTGCCGCCACCCCGCCATGAGCATCGTCACCACCCCGGCAAGCGCCAGGGCCAGCCCGACGCCTCCCGTTTCGAACAGCGTCTGCAGGTACTCGTTGTGCGCGCGGAACGTCTTCTTCGGCGTCGGCAGAATGCGCGAACGCGGGCGGTCGCGGTAGTACTCTCCCTGCACCTGCGGATACACGTAGTGAAACGATCCCCACCCCGTTCCGCCGATGGGGTGCTCGGCGACCGACGGCAGCGAGCAGAGCAGAATGCGCAGGCGCGTCTCGGTGAGCAGGTGCTCGCCGGACATGTGCCGGATGCGCTGCGCCAGCGGAAGGTTCTCGCGATAGAACGGGTTCGCCTTGTGGGGAACGAACTGGACCGTCACCAGAACGAACAGCGCGAGGGGAACCCCCACCAAAAAGCGGATCGACGGACGGATCGAGGCGCGCCGCGCCAGCAGATAGACCAGCGCGACGAACACCGCGCCGAGAATCGGAACCACCGCGCGGCTCTGCGCCATGATGATCGTCGTGCACATCAGCGCCATGCACGCAGCCAGCGCCACCTGCATCTTCATCCGCCGGCGCGCGGACGCGAACAGCGTCCAGGCGATCAGCAGCGGAGCCATCAGGAACGACGACACCGCCGTGTTGTGCCCGATGAACCCGCCCACGTCGTTGCGATAGTCCGCGTCCCCCCACTGGATCCAGACGCTGCGGAAGACCGGCGCGTCCGCCTCCACCAGAATCGAAACGAGCGCCGCCACGACCCCCACGCCGAAAATCATCCCGAGAATCTTGTACACGAGCCGCCGCGTGCGGATCACGTCCTCCGCCATCACCAGGAACGCCAGGCCGCACGCCACCATCAGCCACGCCAGCATCGACTGCTGGAACCCGCCCGACGACGTGTCCACGCCCTCGTCCGTGCCCGACGCCAGAACCTCCACCACCGCATCCGGCACCGGCGGCGGCCATCCCGGCCCGACCGGCAGGAACGACACGAGAGCCCAACCGAGGAACAGAACCCCCGCCAGCATCGGAATCAGCCGCCAGGGATTCTTCCACAGCGGTCGCGGCGAAGGGTCCGGCGGAAACACGTTCACGCCGACCGCCTTCTCCCACCCCCGGCCGCAGGCGTACGCGCCCACTCCGATCCCCGCGATCAGCAGCCAAACCAGCGCCTTGAGCTCCAGCACCGGAAGACTGCCGTAGAACCGGATGAATCCGCCGTCCGCCAGCGGCACGCCCGACGACGTGCGGATCGGCTTGCCGGCGCTCAGAAACGGCATCAGGTCCTTCAACACGACGGCCAGCGGTTCCCGCGGCAGCCTCACCGGCCCGGGAATCGAGCCCCCGTTCGCCGACACCATCCACCCGTGAATGGCTTCGAGCGCGCGGTCCGGGAGGCTGAGCTGATAGGCGAAGGCCGCCCCGATGAACGCCGCCATGACCGAAAGTTCGGCGAACTTTCTCAGCAGAATCGACGTCGAAAGCCGTACCGGCCGCTCGCGCTGCCGCCGCCTGGGGCGCGGCTTCTGCACGCGGGAGAGACTCGTGCGCGAAGCGCTGGACTTCTCTGCGGTCTTCTTCGCGACCGCCTTCTTCACGCTTCTCGACTGCGATGGTTGGGCCATGGGTCCGGTTTCACGACGTGTGCACTGGCGGTAACGTCCGACACCTTCCGGGCCGGCCCCCTCACTGCCAACGGCAAAACGCCCCCTCCCCTACCCGCCGAACCGGTCGCCGAACAGCCGTCGCGACAGATTCGTCTGCAGAAGATTCTCCGGATCGCACCGCGCCTTCAACGCCGTGAACGTCTCCAGCGTCTCTTCGGGAAAGAACCGCTCCACCGCCTCCTTCTGCAGGGTCGCGTCCTTCGCGAAGTAGAACCGGCCCCCGTTGTCCAGGACGATGCGGTCCATCCGGTGGCAAAGGTCCCAGAGCTGGCGCCGCCGCGACTCCGTCACGCGAAAGTCCAGCGCGAGGGAGAACCCGTCCACCGCGTGCGTCATCAGAAACCCGTCCGGCAGGTGGCGCTTCAGCACGCCCAGGTACGAGGGCATGCCCGCGTCGCGGCTCGTGCGCAGCAACTGCCCGAACACGGCGCTGGCGCGGTCCTTCGGCACGAAGCTCTGGTACTGGATCAGGCCGCCGGGCCGGTAGGACCACTTCCAGTTCGGAACGTAGTCCAGCAGAAACGCGAATCCCGCGTGCGACTGCGTGTAGCGGTGGCCCTCCGGCTGCAGCGCGCCCGAATGGAACTTCGCCGCGTTCACCATGCGCATCCCGAGATCGTTGACGAAGAAACTCAGCGGCCACCACATCAGCGACTTCGGAAAGACGCCGAACAGCTTCGAGGGAAGCTCCTGCGCGGAGACGCGCAGCGTGTCCTCCGGGTGCGGGTCGACGCCCTCGTCGAGGTACTTCGCCTGGTGCACGACGCCGCGTCCGGAATTCCTTCCCCCGGCGATGCAGTCGATCCAGCCCACGAGATAGTCGGAGTCCGGCACGCGCTCGAGAACCTCGTTCGTCATCTCCTCCATCGAACGCGTCCGGAACGCCTCCACCATCAGCCGGCCCGAATGCACCTTCTTCAGCTGCAGCTTCAGCCGCGTGAAGCATCCCAGCATTCCGAAACCGCCGATGGCGCTGCGGTAGAGCTCCGCGTTCGAGTCCGGACTGCACGTCAGGTGCTCGCCCTTCGGCGTCAGAAGATCGAACTCCAGCACATGCCGGCCGAAGGTTCCCGCCTGGAAGTTGTTCTTTCCGTGGATGTTCATCGCCGCGCAGCCGGCCATCGTCGTGAACATCGTTCCCGAAACGACCGGGGGCCACCAACCGTCGGCGATGGTGCTCTTCCACAGCTTCTCGATCGTGACGCCGGGTTCCGTCTCGACGATGCCCGTCTCCGCGTCCCAGGAGAGAATGCGATCCATCCCCGTCAGATCGAGAACGATGCCGTCCTGGTTCAGCGACGCATCGCCGTAGCTGCGGCCCCCGCCGCGAAACGCGACGGCGACGCCGTGCCGCCGCGCCGTTTCGAAGACGTCGTGGATTTCCTCCACCGTCCGGGGCCGGTACAGGTAGCTCAGCGACTCCACCGCCATGCCCCAGCCCTCCAGCCGCGCCAGCCGGCGCGGCGAGAGAGGGAAATTGTCGAATGCAGCCGCCGTCATGTTCCGGTCGTCCTCGGTCGCGCGCCACCCGGGCCCGCGCGTCAGACCGTTGCGTCCTTCCACCGTCCGCGCCAAACGAAAACTCCCAGCAACGCCGTCCGCATCATCCAGTCCAGCAGCGTCGCCCAGTACACGCCCGCGTACCCCATCTCCAGATGGAACGCCAGGAACCACCCCACCCCCAGCCGCATTCCGATGACGCCGAACAGCTGCGTGATCACCGTCGGGAACGTGTCGCCCGCCCCCCGCAGACCCCCCGTCATCACCATCGCGGAACCGATGAAGCACTGCTGGACGCCCAGCACCAGCATCATCAGCGAACCGTACACCATCGCCTTCTCGCCCAGGTCGAACCACCCCAGCAGCCACTCCGGCGCCGCGCAGTACAGAATCCCCAGCATCCCCATCGCCGTCATCGCCAGCACGATGTTCAGCGAGAACATCCGCTTCGCCAGCGCCACGTTGCGCGCTCCCAGCGCCTGGCCCACCATCGTCGCCGTCGCGATCGAGATTCCCCAGCCCGTCGTGTAGCTCAGCGATTCGATGCGGACCGCCGCGCCGTGCGCCGCCATGACCTCGGTTCCGAACCGCCCCAGCATTCCCAGGTACGTCAGGAAGCCCACACCCACCAGGACCTCCTCCCAGAGCGAGTTGTTCGACACGCGGAGAATCGACGGCGTCATCTTCGGGAACCAGAGACGGAAGCCCGCGGGGTCGAGCTTCAGCACGCCGTCCTCTCCCCCGCTTCGCGAAGGCACCAGGCGCATGTCGTACTCCTCGCCGTCGGAAGGCGGCCCCACCGAGACCGGAGTGCCGGCGTTGGCGCTGATCAGCCGCCGCGGCCGCACGCCGCGAAACAGGACGAACAGCGCGACGGCGAGCGCAGCCCCGTAGCTCAGCGCCGTGGAGAGCCCCGCACCGTTCATCAGCATCCGGGGCATTCCCAGGTTGCCGAAGATCAGCAGCCAGTTCAGGCCCACGTTCATTCCCAGCATCAGCAGCACCAGCACCAGCGGCGTGCGCGTGTCGCCCGCCGCCCGCATGCACGACGTCACGTTCAGAAGCGCCAGCCGCACCGGCAGCGCCACCATCAGGAACCGGAAGTATCCGAACGCCGTGTCCGCGACGGTCTCGTCGCCGCTCAGCAGAAGAAACAGCGCGCGCATCACGCCCCACACCGCGATCGCCGCGACGACGCCGATCGCCGTCGAGAGCGCCAGCGCGTGCGCCACCGCGCGCCCCGCGTCGGCGAACCGCCCCTCGCCCCACCGCCGCGCGACGTACGCCCCCGCGCCGATCTGCGTGCAGCCCGCGATGTTCGCCAGCCGCCAGTACGCCACGCCCGTCAAGGCCGTCGCCGCGAGATAGACGGTATTGTTCTCCAGGCGCGCCAGCATCAGCACGTCGGAAAGAAGAATGCCCGACACCAGAAGGTTCTCGGCGATCGACGGCACGCCCAGACGCGTCACCGTCTTCACCATCTCCTTCAGGGGAGGTGTCGCGTCTTCCGACCGAAGAGCCTTTTGAATCGAAGAAACACGGGCCAAGAGACGGGCCTCTCTCCGCCCGCAGGCGGCGAACAGGGCCCGTCAAGTCGCGGACCCGTCTCTGCGGCGCAACCGAAGTGCTGTCGACTCCCGGCGTATCTGACGAGGGACTTCTCGAGGGTGGCTCGGGCGTCTCGCCCGAGCGAACGCATGCCCGGGCGATCGCCTGCGAACGCGTCGAATCGGCTGCGGTTCCGGGCCTGCCCGCCTGACCTGCGGTCGCCGCTCGCGCGGCAACCGCAGGCGTAAGCGTTTCCGATGCCGACTTGCGCGTCGACGCGCGGTTCCGGCGGGAAGCTAGACCTTGCGACCGGTGAAGTTCGCGCTCGTCACGCAGTCCGACACCTTCGAACCCTCCGGCAGCGCCGCCACGATCCGCTCGTACAGCGGGTCCTGCCAGTGCGTCATCGCGTCGACGTACTCGTCCTTGCGCTCCACAGAGACGTCGACGAGTCCCGCGTCGCGCATCGACCGTTCGGTTTCCTCGATCAGAACCGCTCCGGCCACGCAACCCACCAGCGCCTCGACCATCGACCGGATGTCCTCGGGCAGCGGACGCACCAGCGCCAGGTCCGACACCGCCACGCGTCCGCCGGGCTTCAGCACCCGCGCGATCTCCCGCCACACGCGGTCCTTCTCCGGCGAGAGGTTGATCACGCAGTTGCTGATGACGACGTCGGCGAAGTCGTTCGGCAGCGGAAGACTCTCGATCTCGCCGAGCCGGAACTCCACGTTGTCCAGGCCGGTGCGCTCGCGGTACGTCGCCGCGTTGCGCCGCGCCTTCGAGAGCATCTCCGCCGTCATGTCCACCCCCACCGCGCGGCCCGTCGCGCCGACGCGGCGCCCGGCGATGAACACGTCGAAGCCTCCGCCGGAACCGAGATCGACGACGACCTCGCCCTCCTTCAACTCCGCCAGCGCCGTCGGATTGCCGCACGACAGGCCCATGTTCGCGCCTTCCGGAAGCGACGCCAGATCCTCCGCGCCGTAACCCACCGCCTCCGCCAGCGCCGTCGCGTTGTCGCCCGTATCCGCGCCGCAGCAAGACGTTCCGCAGCACGACGAAGTCTCTTCGCCCTCCTGCGACGCGATCGCCGCGTATCCCGTTCTCACCGCGTCTCTTACCTGTTCGTTGTCCTGCACGTTCATGTCGCACCTCCTGATGCGTTTGCTATGGTATCCAATGGTTGTCCTTCGCGCCGTGTGCGCGCGCGTTCTCAGCAGCACCTCGTTCCCTTCGCCTGCCGCCGGCACAATTCCTCCGGCGTGTAGGCGAGAATGCGGTCGAGACGCTTCTCGTCCTCCGCGATCGCCGGCTCCTCGGCGGCGTGGGCGCAGAACCACTCCAGCGCATCGGCCGCTGCGGCGTCCGCCTCGTCCGGCAGGCGGTAGTACACCCACCGGCCCTCCTTGCGCGAATCGACCAGTCCCGCGGCCACGAGCAGGCTGAGGTGCTTCGACGTGGTCGACGGAGCGAGGCCCAGCAGCTCGTGGATCTGGCAGACGCAGAGCTCCTCGCAGCGCTCCAGCGCGCAGACGATGCGGGCGCGGTTGATGTCGGAAAGTGCGGCGGTCATGGCGAGCAGGGTTCTCATTTCGTCTCCGTCAATTCGCCAACTAACGAAATATATAGGGCGCCCCGCCGCAAGCCCAAAACGCATCCCCGGGGGAAAAATCCGTTGTCATCGCCCGCCACCCCCGCCCCTCATCCCCTTCGTTCGGCGCCAACTCCAATACCACCAGACCCGCACCCATGCTTCGAGTCTTCGTCTACGGCACACTGAAACACGGTTACTGGAACCACGATCGCCACATGCAGGGGGCCGTCTCGTCCGATCCCGCCACCGTTCTCGGACGGCTGCACGTTCGTTCGACCGGCACGCCGATTCTGGAGATTCCGGGCGAGCATGTCCTGGCCACCGGAACGCGCCACCACGCAGCCGACGCGGAAGCGCAGCGGCGCTTCGCGGGCCAGGCGCCCGAGATCAGGCCGCACGACAAGTGGGTCCGCGTTCACGGCGAAGTCTACACGTTCAACGACACGGAGACGCGTCTTGCCGCGCTGGACCAACTCGAAGAGTTCGTCCCCGGCGGCGAGTCCCTCTACGACCGCGTGCTGACATGGTGCGGAAAGAACGGCGCCGTCGCGTGGACCTACGTCATTCCCTCGCACCGCACCGCCGACGACTACACCCCTGCCCACAACCCCGCCAACTGGGATCCCCGCGTCGAAGGCCTCGCCGTCACCGCCGACGAACTCGAATAGCGAACGGCCACGACTCGAACGGTACGCACTGAAGCGCGGAGACGCGGAGAAGATCGTTCTCCTGGCGAAGATGCTCTTCGCAGTCTGCACTCCCCCGAAGCGATTATTCCTCGATGACGGGACGCGTGATCCATGATCGCGCGCCCCATGCGCACGATGCGCCTCGCCGTGTCTCTGCGTCTCCGC
>JAJFLJ010000236.1 GCA_021772755.1 Candidatus Sumerlaeota bacterium | reverse complement strand
CACGCCGGGGCGCGGCATGCAGGATTGAAGGAACATCGTCGAGTCGAGGACCTCGATGCCCTCCTTCTCGATCTCCCGGGTCGCCGCCCGCAGAAGCGAGTCGGCCTTGCGGTTTCGCAGCCCCCCCAGAACCCGCATGATGCGGGGGTCCAGGGTGATCTGCTGGAGCAGAATCTTGTGGGGCACGCGCCCTGCCATCGTAACGTGGCGGACGTCATGGCGGCGGCAAAGCTCGAAGAGGCGCGTAAAGTCCGTAAGCTTGAGACTGTAGACGTGCTCGGAGTACTTCTCCAGGCGCTCGCTGGCCAGCCCGTGGACCCCGAACACCACCAGCTTCACCCCCGCTCCGCGCGCCCCCTGGGCCAGCAGAATGGGAAAGTCCCCCTCGCCGGCGATCAGACCGATCGTCCCGGGGGCATTGGCGATTTGTATGGCTTCAGTCATTCGGATACGGCTTTCGACGTCAGCCAGCGGCCTTTTGGAATGCGAAGAGAATCGTCGCCTCGGAGGCGACCTGCTCGCCGACCTTGATCGTCGCCGCCAGGCGGCCCGTGCGGGACTTCAGGTTCGTGATCGTGCCGAAGACGTCGGCGCGGTCGCCGGGGCGGATCGGGCGCCGGAACTTGGCCGACTCCACCGTCATCAGGTAGGCCGTCTTGCCGACGTTCTGCTCCAGCGAGAGAATCCAGCAGGCGCCCACCTGGGCGATCAGCTCGATCTGAAGGACCCCGGGATAGACCGGCTCCTCGGGAAAATGCCCCTGAAAGACCGGGTCGCTGATGGAGATGTTCTTGAAGCCGTCGACGTTGTCCTCGCCCATCGCCGTGATCCCGTCCGGCAGCAGGAAGGGGTGGCGGTGGGGGATGATCCGGCGGATGGTCTGAACCCCGTAGGGGGCCGTGTGGATGAACTTGTGTGTCACGATCCGTATTCCTCGGCGAGCATCCGCGCAAAGCGAACATGGCTTTGATGACCGGCACGCCACGCCCAAAAATGTCCCCGCAGGGGGCGGCCAACGAGGGCCAGGTCGCCCAGCAGGTCAATGACCTTGTGGCGAACCACCTCGTCCTCGAAGAAGAGCTTTGGATTTAGGTACTCCCGCGCATTGAACACAACCGCATTCTCCAGCGTCCCCCCCCTGGCCAGTCCCGCCTTCCACAGCGCTTCGAGGTCGGATTCCAGGGCGAACGTGCGCGCCGGGGCCGCCTCCGCCAGAAAGCTCTCCGGCGTGATTTCCAGGCTGAAGCCCGCCGAGCCCACCACCGTGCCGGGGAACTCCACGAAAACGCTGAGCCGCAGCCCGTCGAAGGGCGTCGCCACCAGTTCCGCCTCGCCGTCGGCCAAATGCAGCGGCCGGTCCACCACCAGCGGAGCCACGGAGCCCTCGAGCTCGGCGAACCCGGCGGCCACCAGGCCCTCGGTGTATTCCTTCGAACCGCCCCCCAGAAACGGGGGCTCCGGCCCCGTCTGGGTCAGCGCCGCGTCCGTCACGCCACAGGCCGCCAGGGCCGCCATGATGTGCTCGAGCTGCTCGAAGCGCTCGCCGTTCTCCCCCGCCATGACCGTGCGGCGGACGCTTTCCAGCGGGTTCGCGTTCTCGGTCGTCAGCGGCAGGGGCGCATGGGGCGAACCGGCCATCGAGGCCACCAGCCCCGTGCCGGCCCCTGCGGGCTCGACCACCAGGCGGGCCTCCAGATTGCCGTGAATGCCGCGGCCATCGAACAGCGCCGGCTGGCGAAGGGTGCGCCGGCGAACCGGCTCGGAAGAGGAAGTCATGGGATCAGGGGGAGGGGGGCGTCGCCCGAATCGTTGCGGCGGGGAACGGGAATCTGGCCGGTGCCGATGCGCTCGGCGGGACCGGTGGTGGGGGTGTCGTCGGTCTTCACGTCCCGCCGGAAGAGTTCCACCACCTCGTCGGCACGGGCGTCAAGTTCCCCGACCACCAGCGGGGTCAGGTCCGACGCCGTGTTGCCCCAGATGACGACCTCGCCCCGCAGCACGACATCGATGCCCTCGCGCTCCGCCACGTCCGCGATGATGCCGTAGACGCGCTCCAGCAGGGGCTGGAGCTGGCGCTCGCGGTCCTTGAGGTCCATCTCGAAGTCGAACTTGAGGCGGTCGATTTCCTCCTGCAGCGTGCCGAGTTCGTCGTACCGGCGGCGGCTTTCCTCCTGCGAGAGCAGGCGCAGCTGGCGGTCCAGCTCGAACCGCAGCCGCCGGAACTCGCGCTCCTTGCCGTCCACCGCGCGGGCCTTCGCCGCCAGTTCCGAGTCCATCGCCTCCATCGCGTCGCGAATCGCGGAACTCTCCTCGATGATGCGCTCCACGTCGATAAAGGCGATTCGCTGGGGCCCGGGGGCCTCCTGCGCCGCCGCGACGGCGGCGAAACAGAGAACGACGGCGGTGAGAATCGGGAAACGGACGAACATGGCGCGGCCTCCGCAACAGATGGCGCGATCAACCGGAGGCACCCCGCCGGTGGCAAGCGGCAGAACGGAAGGCGGAGGGTGGCACGGGCGCCCCTGCCCGTGCAGACATCAGCCGCTCCCGGCGCGCGATGCTTCGGCAAGACGCCAAAGCCACGCTGGATCGCTCTTCGACCATTCGGCCACAGTTCCGTCTGGACAGGCTGGCCGACCGCCACGGATACCGTGTGCGTTTGGAAGGGATGCGGGCCGTCGCCATGAACGTGATCGAATCGACACGGAACGAGAAGGTCAAAGGCTGGCGCCTGCTGCACCGGCGCAAGGGTCGCGCCGAAGCCGGGTTGTTCCTGGCGGAAGGGCCGCACCTGGTGGAAGAGGCCGTTCGGTACGGCATCGCCATCGAGGAGATCGTCCTGCGGGAGGGCGCGGAACGGCCGGCGGGAACGGAGCGGTTTCCGGTGACGATGGTCGCGGGGAACGTCATGCGCGCGGTTTGCGAGAGCGAGGCTCCGCAGGGGGTGGCGGCGGTTTGCCGTCTGCCGCCGGACGACGGACTTCCCGAAGCGAAGGGCGTCTGGCTGCTTCTGGACGCGGTGCAGGACCCCGGCAACGTGGGCGCGCTGATTCGCACGGCGGACGCGGCGGGCTGTTCCTGCGTGGTTTGCGGAGAGGGCTGTGCGGACGCGTTCGGCGGCAAGGCGCTTCGCGCAAGCCAGGGGTCGGTGTTTCACCTGCCGGTGATTCGCCGGGAACTGCGTTCGGCGATCGGCGCGCTCGAACCGTCGGGGATGCGGGTGCTGGCGTCGGCGGCGGACGGCGACGCGTTCGACGGAATGGGCCGCATGGAGAATTTCGCGCTGGTGATGGGGAACGAAGGGGCCGGCATCGCGGAGCACATCGCCGCGGCATGCGACGCGAGGGTCGCGGTTCCGATTCGCGGCCGCGCCGAATCGCTCAACGTCGCGGTGGCGGCGGGGGTGCTGCTCTTCGCGCTGGGCGGCGCGCGACCATGATCCGAACCGGCAACGCGGGCGACCTGGGCGAACCGCGCCGGGGATGGTTCCTGGGGCACTTCGTGCCGGAGGACGACGCGCTGCACTCTCGCGACGTCGAGGTGAAGTGGGCGCACCACG
>JAJFLJ010000235.1 GCA_021772755.1 Candidatus Sumerlaeota bacterium | reverse complement strand
GTGATCCGAATCCTGCATTCGGACGAGGCGAGACGGGATCTCAAGGCCGCGTATCTCTTCATTCGCCAGCGCCAGTCGGGGGAAACGTCCGAAGGATATCTGCGCAGGATCCATCGAATGCTCGAGCTCCTCGCGCACAATCCCCGAATGGGCCGACTTCGCGAAGACCTGGCACCCGGTCTCCGAAGCATTTCCTGCGAGAGTCATGTGATCTACTATTTGCCGCTGCGCGACGGAATCGCAGTCGTGCGCGTTCTTCACGGAAGCGCGGACCAGACCGCTCACTTCGAGCCGGAAAACTGAGCGCAACGGCCTACCCGTTCCTGCGGCTCGCTTCCAGGTCGCGGACGATGCGCTCGGTGATGTACTCGCGGCGGATTTCCTCGTTTGCCGCGATCTCCTCCATCGTGCCGCTGACGGTGACGACGCCCTTCAGCAGCATGTAGGAACGGTCGGTGATCTGAAGCGTTTCGCGCACGTTGTGGTCGGTGATGAGAATGCCGAGGCCCTTGTCCCGCAGGCCGGCGATGATCTGCTGGATGTCCTCGATGGTCCTGGGGTCGATGCCGGCGAAGGGTTCGTCGAGAAACAGGAATCGGGGACTCGTCGTCAGCGCCCGCGCGATTTCCACGCGGCGCATCTCGCCCCCCGAGAGCCGGTCGGCGACGCGGCGGCGCAGGTGTCCGATGCCGAGCTCCTCCTCCAGCCGCTCGACCGTCTCGCGAACTTCGCTGCGGGGCACCTTGTGCGCCTCCAGGATCGCCATCAGGTTCTCGCGCACCGTCATCCGGCGAAAGATGCTCGTCTGCTGCGCCAGGTAGCTGATGCCCCGCCGCGCCCGCAGATGGATCGGCAGCCGCGTGATGTCCTCGCCGTCCAGGTGCACCGTGCCGTCGTTTGGCGTCTCGAATCCGATCATCATGCGGAAGGTGGTCGTCTTGCCGGCGCCGTTCGGCCCCAGCAGGCCGACGATCTCGCCGGTGGCGACCTCCAGCGAGACCTGGTCGACGACCCGATTGCCGCCGTATTCCTTCACGAGTCCGTTGGTTCCGATGATGCTCTTCGTCATGATGCCGCGCCGTTTCTCCATTGCCGGTTCAGAAGCGCGAAGGTCTCCGCCGACCCGCAGACGCGCAAGGGGCAATCCCGGGCCCGGCCGCGAGCACCCCATTGACACGCCCTCGCACACCGGCGACCGTTTCCCCGCAATGGGGATTGCGAGGGTGAATCCGGGGTGACGTTTCCGCCGATCAACATCGATGCGCTGGCCGTTCCGGGGGGCGGGGACCCCTTGGTCGCGGATGGCGGCGAGCTTGTCTCCGCAGGAGGCGGCAGGCCCTTCCGCTGCGACGACGGCATTCTGTACCTGCTGCCCGACGTTATCGCCGCCCGAAAGGTCAAGGACCGCGAGAAGGCGGGCTGGCAGCGGGTTTCCGAGAACAACCGGTGGAGCCTGACGGCCGATGAGATTCTCCGGTTCCCGGGGGGCGGCGGCGGTTCCTTCTGGGAGAAGGCGGCGGCGGCCATGCCCCTGGTCATGGACCTGCTGGACTGGAAGCAGCCCCGCCGGGGGATGGACCTGGCGTGCGGTTGCGGATGGGCGACGGCGAAGTTCGCCGCGCGCGGCATCGACATGATCGCAGCCGACTACAACGACACCCATCACAACGGGCTGGCAGCCGCCGTCCTCGCCAGAGAGCGGGGCCTGGCGTTCGACGCGATGTGCTGCGATGCCGAACAGCTTCCCGTCGGCGACGCCTCGCTCGACTTCGTTTTCGTCTGCTCCGCGCTGCATCATTTCGCCCGCCCCGACGCGGCGCTGCGCGAGATGTACCGCGTCCTGAAACCCGGCGGAATCGTCATCGATATCTGCGAGGCCTTCCGCACCGGCTTCGGCGACGAGAGAAGAGAACGCCGACGCGCGGACGTGCAGGAGTTCAAGGCGGCCGGCATCAACGAATGCTCATACCGCCAGCGGGAATACGAACGCATGTTCGCCGACGCGGGGTTCGAGCTGGTGACGCTCCTGCACGACTGGGATCGCAGCGCACCGGCGCCGACCCATCCCCGGGAATGGGTCGGCGCCGGTCTCGACCGGATCGCGACAAGTCACCGCCGCCTGCCGGTTCGCCTGATGGCGAAGCATCTCCGGTGGACGCCGCTCGTTCGGCTGTACCGGTGGAGACTTCTGCACCTCACCGTCGCCGACCGGGTGTTCGTGGCGTTCAAGAGCGGGTAGCCGACGGCTACACACGCACGGCTCCCCGTTCACTCCAAGTCGGATTCGGGCTCGGCGTCGATCAGGGCAACGAGTCCGTTCCCCTCGCGCTCCAGGACGATGTGCAGCACGTTGGGCCGACAGCACACCTGGCAGTCCTCCGTGTACGTCTGACGCCTTCCGGCGGAGGGATCGACCGCCGTCTCGATTTCCCCGCCGCAGTAGCAGCAGCGGAACGTCGCGTCGAGAAGCATGGCGCGCCTACTCTTCGAGGCGTTCGCGGCGAACTGAAATGGCGTTCACCGTGTCCCACCGGTCGAGCCACGAGTCGTCGCTGCGCAGGTCCTCGAAGCCCCAGCGCTTCGTTCGCCCGTCGTAGGAAAGCGCGAGCACCCAGACCATCTCGTTCTTTCCCCGGGGGAGGCGCGGATCGACGAACGTCATCTTGAACACGGCGAGATCGCCGTCCGAGGGCGAGAGCGGCATGAGGAACACCTCGGGTTCGTCGAACTGGGCCGCGATGGCGACGTACTTGTCGAAGAGGCCGGCGTCCATTCGCTCCTGCATGGAGCGGATGAAGCGCTGGTCCGATCCGCTTCCGGTGGCGCGGCGGCGCTCGCCCGGCGAATACACGCGATAGAGCAGCGCGGCGTCCCTGCGCATCCACGCCGTTCGCCACGTCGCCCAGGCCTCGTCCGCGGTCTCGTATCCCTCGAAGCCCTCTCCCGAGTTCACGAGCGCCGCCAGCTCCGCGATGCGTTCGCCGCGCGACTCCCTGACGGCGTAGCGAACCGCCCACTTCACGCCCGCGTAGACCAGTATCGCGACGAACAGCACCGAGAGCATGACGACGATCTGCTTCCGGGTGCGTTCCCACTCCACCAGGTCCTGCTCGCGCCGTGCCGCCTTCGCGTCCTCCTTCTTGCGAAGGGTGCTCTTCCGCTCCTGAAGCTCCTGGTCCTCCTCCTTGCGCTGGCGGTCCTCCTCGCGGCGGACCTCGGGAGACTTCAGCTTGTCCCAGTCCCGGCGGCGGCCGCGCTGGATGTCTTCGAAATCGATGGGCATGGATCGTGACCGCTCCCGGCGGGAATCGCTCGTCCGGTCTAGCCGCCATCGTTCCCGGTTGCAAGGCGTGACGTCCGCCGCCCCACCCTTCCCGGGCCTACCCGCCAGGCCGCATGCGCACGGTGGCTCCGGAGGAGAAGGCGCGAAAGAGCCCGGCGAAGATCGCCTGGAGTTCCGCGATGCCCTGGTCCTCTGCCCCGCCGTCCGAGAGATCCAGCTCGAGATTCAGCGGCTTCTCCCGCGCCGCCGGATCGGTCTGAAGCGCCTCGATCGCGCGCAACGCGTCGTCCGCCGTGCCGTCCTCCGTCACCAGCCGCCCAAGCGCCATCGAGAGCGCCAGCGACTGGTGCGGCGGCAGATCGCCCGACATGAAAAGCGCGTGCAGCACCATGTCGGAGGTCACGCCGTCGTGCTCCGCGGGTTCGGCGGACTCGAAGAAGCCGGCGCTGCGCCACCGGTCCAGCGCGTCGCAGCGACCATAGTTCATCAGCTCCGCGCTGCGGCGAAACAGTTGTCCGCAGAGCGTGTCGGGCGGCGGCACCAGCTTCGCCAGCCACTCCTCCGCCCTGCGCGAAATGGGGAACGAAAGCACGAGACAGCATCCGAAGGGCTCGCCCGTCACGCTCGCGGGGCAGCCGGCGCAATAGCGTTCGAGGGGATCGAGCGGCTGCGCCTGCCGTTCCAGGTCCGCCGCGTCGAGCCGCTCCTCTCCCACTTCGCCGCTGGCGCTCTCGGTTCGGCGAAGAGCGACCGCGTCGTCGAGTCCCGCCGCTTCCGAGCGCGCGCGAATCTCCTTCGCGAGACGGTGCAGCCCGACGGCGCGATAGAGTTCCTCGCCGCCCAGCGCCAGGCGGGGGGCACATTCCAGTGCGATTTCGATTCCGAAGGGCATCAGCCGGCCATGCCCCCGGTCTCGCGCACCGTCCCGGACAGATCGTTGCCCGAAGAAACCCTCACTCTCGGTCTTCCTCGAAGTACGCGTACACGTCTGCCGCCAGCCTGGCGAGCATGGGTTCGGCCTGCTCGGACCGGAAGGGAACCAAAGCGCACAGAATGAAACGAACGTCTCCATCCTCCACGATCGCGACTTCCGAGGTGAAGATGTTCCAGGTTCCCGTCTTCGAATAGAGCGTCGCCGTCTTCGGCAGCCCCTTGCGGAATCTGTCCGCGCCCGTTTCCGTCATCCCCATATAGGACTTGATCAGACCGCGACCTCGTCCTCCTCCGATCGCGCCCGACTCCACGGCCCACAGAAACGTGGCCATATGCAGTGCGTTCGTCGTCGTCGAGGGGGCTTCCGCGTATCCGGGGTCCTCGAGGTCGCGCGACAGGAACTTGCGCGTCACTTCCGATCCCTGGCACCCAAGCGAATGGAGGAGTTCCGTGACCCTTTCGCGGTCCGTCAGGTCGATCGCCTCGTTGGCCGCCGTGTTGTCGGAGAACTGCTGCATGAGGCGGAGGACTTCCGAAACGGTCGTTTCCCGGTTCGCCTCCAGTTTCGAGCCGCCGCGCACGTTGTGGGGTTTGACCTGGATCGTATCGCCCAGTGCGATCTCGCCGACAGTCACCTGCCGTATCGCTTCGCCCAGGACGTAGACCTTGTACGCGCTGGCGGGATAGATGAAGTTGTCCTCCTTCCAGCCGCCCATTCTTGGATTCGCCGGGTCCGACAGATCGACGATGCTAATGGAGCTCCATTCGTCCTCCTCGTCGGGATTGTCGCTGGCAGGCGTCATCGCATCCAGGCCGATTTCCCGGACGATCTTCTCCAGGTCCGAAGACAGCCCGGGGTCCCTGGCGGGCAGGGGCTTCCAGTTCGTCTGCGATTCGGCGGATGTGTCGCCCGACGGCGCCTGGGCCGCAGCAGACGAAACAAGAAGCGCGGCGAGAGCGGAGCAAAGGCAGACATTGGCAAGGTTCATCGCGATCGCTCCGCCTGTCATTGAAGAGTGTTCCGAGACCTCGCCAGGTTCGGCAAGAGGCCTGGAGAGCTTCGAAACTTCTCCGGTCGTGTGAAGAATCGGTCGGAAAGCCACAAGGCAAAAGAGGTAGCGCGACCCGCCCGCGTGCCGGGACGGCGATACGATTTCTCTCTATCGCGCGAAGACGGCGGGTGTGCGGGAGCCGGCGATGCCGAGCTTCGATTCGAGCTGCCACGCCGTCTGGAGCAGGCCCTTCTCGCCGAACGCCCCGGCGAGAAGCTGGACGCCGATGGGCAGGCCCGACTTCGAGAAACCCGCCGGCAGCGAGAGCCCGCAGTAGCCTGCGAGATTGAGCGAAAGCGTGAAGACGTCGGCGAGATACATTCGCACGGGGTCGCCAGTCTTCTCGCCCGCCGGAAACGCGGGCGTGGGGGCGACGGGGGCGAGGATGGCGTCGCATTCCTTCAGCGCGTTGTCGTAGTCGCGCTTGATGAGCGTGCGGGCCTTCTGCGCCCGAACGTAGTACGCGTCGAACGTCTCCGCGGAAAGCGCGAACGTGCCCAGCATGACGCGGCGCTTGACCTCCGCGCCGAACCCCTCCGCGCGGCTGCGCGAGAACATCTCGACGATATTCGCGGAGTCCTTCGCGCGATAGCCGTAGTGGGCCCCGTCGTAGCGCGCCAGGTTGGAACTCGCCTCGGCCGCGGCGATCACGTAGTACGCCGCGACGGAGTACTCCTCGGCGAACGGCATGTTCACATCGACGATTTCCGCGCCCTCGCGGCGAAGAATGTCCAGCGTGCCGTCGGTCACGGAACGCACGTCGTCGTCGATTCCCTCGACGTCGAAGAACTGGCGCGGGCGGCCGATCCTCAGCCCCGCGAGTCTGCCGTTCCTGAGCTCCGCCACGCAGTCTTCCGGCGGAACGTCGGCGCTGGTGCTGTCGCGCCCGTCGTGCCCCGCGATGAGATTCATCAGCAGCGCGGCGTCCTCGACGTTCGAGGCGAACGGGCCGATCTGGTCCAGCGAGGACGCGAACGCCACCAGCCCGTAGCGGGACACCCGCCCGTACGTGGGCTTCATTCCCACGACTCCGCAGAATCCCGCCGGCTGGCGAATCGATCCGCCTGTGTCGCTGCCCAGCGCCCAGGGAGCCATTCCAGACGCGACCGCCACGGCGGAACCGCCCGAGGAACCGCCCGGCACGTGATCCGTCTTCCACGGATTCTTCGACATCCCGAACGCCGACCATTCCGTCGTGCTGCCCATCGCGAACTCGTCCATGTTCGTCTTGCCGAGCACGACGACGCCGGCCGCGCGCAGCTTCGCGGTCGCCGTCGCGTCGTAGGGCGGGCGGTAGTTTTCCAGGACCCTGCTGGCGCAGGTCGTCGGTCCGCCGGTGGCGCAGATGTTGTCCTTCAGAAGAATCGGAACGCCATCGGCCGCCGAGAGCGGCTTGCCGGACTTGCGGCGCGCGTCGGAAGCCTCGGCCGCCTTCAGCGCGTCGTCGCGCTGGACCGACAGCACGGCGTTCAGATCGGGGTTCAGGCGGTCGATGCGCGCGGCGCAGTCGTGCACCAGAGCGACCGACGTCGTTGCGCCGGATTCCAGGTCCGAAATGATCTGAGAAACGGATTTCGACATGGGGAGCGGCTAGATGATCTGCGGGACTTTGAAGCAGCCGTCCCGCTGTTCGGGGGCGTTCGAGAGGGCCGCCTCGTTGGGAAGCGACGGAACGACGACGTCCTGGCGAAACACGTTCGTCAGCGGCATCGGATGACTCGTCGGTTCGACACCGGTCAGGTCCAGCTCTTCGAGCTTGTTGATGTGGTGGATCACCGCCGTGAGTTCCCGCGCGAAGCGGCCGACTTCGTCGTCGGTCAGTTCGAGCCGCGAGAGCAGCGCCACGTGACGCACGCGCTCCTCGCCGATTTCCCCGACGTGATCGACCTTCGGCAGGGACATCAGCCCGCGCCGCCTTCCTCTTCCGCTGGCTCTTCCTCGACCTTCTCGACGAAGAGCTCCGCGTGCTTGAGCGCCAGCTTCTTCTCGCCCTCTTCCTTGAACTTCACCAGCACCTTGCTGTTCTCGTCGCTGCCCGTGCGCACGATCACCTTGCCGACTCCGAAAGTCGGGTGATGGACCTGCACGCCGTTCTGAATGTCGGGGAACTCGATGTTTTCGGGAGACAAAGCCATTCTCGCAAACCCTTGAAAATACTGAGATTAGGAAGACCCGGTGACGAACCGCTGCTGAATCTTCTCGATGAGGCCGGAGGTCGACCTCTCCGGCAGGAGGGGAAGGGACAAGACGCGTCCCCCCCGAGCAAGCACAAACTCGTGCCCCACGATTTCGTGGATTTCGTAGTGCCCGCCCTTGACCAGCACGTCGGGAGCGACCGCCTCGATGATGCGCGCCGGAGTGTCTTCGGAAAACGCCACGACCGCATCCACGCAGTGAAGCGCCGCGATGAGCCTCAACCGCTGATCCAGAGGGAGGATCGGACGGCCCGAGCCCTTCAGCCGCCGAACCGACTCGTCGTCGTTGAGCGCCACGATCATCGTGTCGCCCTCCGCCTTCGCCCGGCGAAGCGAATCCAAGTGCCCGTTATGCAGGAGGTCGAAGACGCCGTTGGTGAAGACCACCCTGCGTCCCTCTTCGCGCCGGGCCGCGGACCATGCCGCAGCGGCGTCGAAACTGCCGAGAATTCTCTCTTCGGTCATTCCGGTCTGCCGGTCGCCGGCTTCTTCGGAACGATCGCGGAGCGGTCGGCGGGATTCGCGGGCTTCTTCGGGACGCGCTCCTTCTGGCGGCGCTTGCGGGCCGGAACGGCCGAGACGTCGTGGACGACCACGCGGATCTGATTCGTGTCCGCGACGCCAAGAAGGTGCTTCAGCACGCGCTCGGTCTCGCGCTTCACGCGCGCTTCCACCTGCGGGACCGGAGCCGTGTCCGTCAGCGCCACGTGCACCTGCACGGCGGGGGCGTTGCGCTTGCCCTGGCGGGCGGTCGCGCTCACGTCGAGAACCTCTTCGACGTTCTGGCGAACCTCGCGCTTGACGAGTTTCTCGATGGCCTTCGGCGACAGCCGGATCACGCCGTTGGCAGTGCGCGTGCCGATGGAATTGTCGCGGACGCAAAGCAGCCCCGTCACGGCCGTCAGGATCGGAAGGAGAATCCCGGCGCCGGCGATTCCGTAGCGCAGCCAGAGGGGCTCGGCCCCCTGGAGCCCGGGCCACGCGCCCACGAAGTAGTGCGTGAACTCGGTGGCGGAGAACAGGAAGTCGAAACCTCCCGCCAGCAGCGTGAGCAGCGAGAGAATCAACAGGACTTTGTAGGCGAATTCCTTCAAGCGGACCGGTCCTCGGCGCGAAAGTGGGGGTTACTTCTCTTCGTCTTCCGCCTCGGCGGCCTTCTCCGACTCCTTCTTGTCGCGCGCGTTGATACCCACGATTCGCACGTCCACGCGGCCGACGATGACGTGGGTCATCTTCTCGACGGTGGTCTTGACGTGGTCGCGGACCTGAACGGCCAGATCGTACATGTCCCGCCCATAGTCCATGCGGACCGACAGGGTCACGCCGACGCTGTTGGCCTCGGGGTCGCGCTCCACGAGGATGCCCTTCTCGTACTCGCGGTCGCGGCGCGGCCCCTCCTCGTGCTTCGCCTCGCGGCGTCCGATGAAATCGGCGATGCCGATCTTCTCGATGCGCTCGGCGATGCTCGTCTTCGTGTCGCGGGTCACGCCGTCGATCTCCTCGATGGCATAGGCCACGATGCGGGAAATCACGTCGTCGCCGATCTGGATCTGGCCTGACCCGCCGGGCAGATAGCGCGTTTCGCCCCCCGGTTCGCGGCCCGTCTCTCGTTCGCGCTGTGCGTTCGCCATCACTTCTTTCCTCCTGTCGGGGGAACTTCGTCCGGACCGGGGGTATCGTCCCGTTTCCAGACCTCGATGAAATCCGTACCAAACCGGCCCCGCCGGAACAACTCGGAATTCATCACTTCCAGGTGAAACGGCACCGTCGTCTTGATGCCCACGGCGACGAACTCGTGCAATGCCCGCTTCATCCGCATGATGGCGGCGTCCCGCGTCTTGTCGTAGACGATCAGCTTCGCGACCATCGAGTCGTAGTAGGGCGGAATCTGGTATCCGGGATAGCAGGCGCTGTCCACCCGCACTCCGGGTCCTCCGGGCGCCACGAAATCCGTCAGCCGCCCCGGACAGGGCATGAAATTGCGCGCCGGGTCCTCGGCGTTGATGCGGCACTCGATGGCATGGCCGCGCACCGCCACGTCGGACTGCGCGAAGGAGAGGGGGTTGCCGGCCGCGACGGAAATCTGCTCCTTCACGATGTCGATGTCCGTGACCAGTTCCGTGATCGGGTGCTCGACCTGGATCCGCGTGTTCATCTCGATGAAGTAGAAGTTCTTCCCGTCCGCGTCGAGCAGGAACTCGATCGTCCCCGCGCCGCAGTAGTCCACCTCGCGCGCCGCGGCGATCGCCGCCTCGCCCATCGCCTTGCGCATCTTCTCGCCGACGACGGGGCACGGCGCCTCCTCCACCAGCTTCTGGTGGCGCCGCTGGATCGAGCAGTCGCGCTCGCCCAGGTGGACGATGTTGCCGTGGCTGTCGCCGAGAATCTGCACCTCGACGTGCTTGGGCGAGACGATGCACTTCTCGATGTAGACGTCCGGGTTGCCGAACGCCGTGCGCGCCTCGGCCCGCGCGGTCTTGAACGCGTTGGCGAAGGCTTCGACGTCGCGGGCCATGCGCATTCCGCGCCCGCCGCCGCCGGCCGTCGCCTTGATCATGACGGGAAAGCCGATGGTCTTCGCGATGGCGAGAGCCTCGTCCTGGTCCTCCACGACCCCGTCGCTGCCGGGAACCGTCGGGCATCCCGCCGCGAGAGCCGCCGCACGCGCGGAGCCCTTGTCCCCCATGCGCCGGATGGCGTCGGGGCTGGGGCCGATGAACGTGACGTTGCACTCCGCGCAGGTCTCCGCGAAGTCCGCGTTCTCCGCCAGAAAGCCGTAGCCGGGATGGATCGCGTCGGCGTCCGTGACTTCCGCGGCGCTGATGATGCGCGCCACGTTGAGGTAGCTCTCGGAACTCGGCGCGGGGCCGATGCAGAGCGCCTCGTCGGCGGAATGGACGTGCAGGCTGTCGCGGTCCGCCTCGCTGTAGACCGCGACCGTGCGGACGCCAAGCTCCCGACACGCCCGGATAATCCGGACGGCGATCTCTCCGCGGTTTGCGATCAGGACTTTTCTGAACATGCGGGCCTACGCGGGCTCGATGGCAAAGAGTGGCTGGCCGTATTCGACCGGTTGACCGTTTTCGACGAGAATCCTGCGAACCGTTCCCGCCATCTCCGCCTTGATCTCGTTCATCAATTTCATCGCTTCCACGATGCACATCACCGTGTTCTCGTCCACGCGGTCGCCCACCTGGACGAACTGCGGCGAGTCGGGCGCCGGCGAACGATAGAACGTTCCCACCATGGGCGACTTCACGTGTTCGTACTTGTCGTCCTGACTCTCCGCCGGCACGGGTGCGGGCGTCCCTGCGGACGCTGCCGCCGGAACAGGCACCTCCGAAGAGGAGGGCACCCCCGGGGCCACCGCAGAGGTGGTGATGACGGACTGGGGCGCCGATTTGCCGACGATGCGCAGGCGAAAGTCGCCGTTCTCGATTTCGACCTCTTCGATGCCGGTATCGCTGACGAGACGGACGAGGTCCTTGACTTCTTCGGGGGTGAATTGCCGGGCTGTTTCCGGGGTGCCGGTCGTCTTGGCTGCCATGGAATGTGTCCTTCGAGATTCCGATGCCTCCCGCCAGTGGCGAAAGCTCGGACAGAGAGGGCCTTGAGAGCCATCCATTGCTCTTGCCGGGGGCCTGGGCGGTCAATGGGTTTGTCCCGGACGCCCCGCCTGTGGAAAACTTCGGTTGTCTCTGGCCCGGTCGGACGTTTTGTCACGCATGGCCTCGCGTCTTGGCGCTCCATGCAGACCGGCGTTGTGGTTCCGGTTGACGCAACCGCCCGTTTTTCAATGGTTTGCGTCCGGCACCACACCGCCCGACCAGGTCTGTGCTCTGCTTCACACAAGAACCGTTCAACTCACTCCGGAGTCACTTGCATGATGAATTTGTTCGACAAAGCCCGCACGACCGCCCTCCACGCGGGCTGCGCCCTGCTCATTGGCGCTTCGCTCCCCGGGTCGGCACCCGCTCAGGATGCCGCCGAGACCGCGGCGATCTCCTTCCCGCCCGAGTCCATCCTCTTCGAGACGGCGGACCGCACCTGGACCGTCGACGAGTTCGAAGACTACGCCCGCCTCATCCCGCCCGCACCCCTCCGCGACCGCGTTGCCATATCCCTCGATCTCGATATGTGGCCCGAAGAGGCCGTTCGCGAGGGCGTTCGCGAGGTCGTCACGACGATGGCCGCCGCCGCCCGCGCCCATGAGGAGGGCGTGAGCCTGAGCCCCGAGCGCGAAGCCCAGCTTCAGCGCGATCTGGAAAGCATCGCCAACCGGGTCTGGCTCATCGAGGCCGGTGTGCTCGACGACCGCTCCATCCCGGATGAGGCGATCGCGGCCTATCACCAGGAGCATCTGGCCGATCAGTTCACCACGCACGAGCACCTCTCGCTTCGGCATATCTACCTGGGCACCTACGAGACCTACATCGTCGAAGAGGGCGATTCCCTGGAGTCGATCGCCGAAAAGATAACCGGAGACGCCGACGCCGCCGAGCGCATCCTGGATGCCGAGTCGAAAAAGCCGCGCATCGAGGGAACCATCAACGCAGAGGGCGACGAAATCGCCCCGCAGGCCCTCGCCGCCGGCGAGACACTTCTCGTTCCCATGGGCCCCGACGCGAACGCCGCCGTCGAAGAGCGCGCCCGCGAGGCGTGGCAGCGGCTGGAGGACGGCGAGAACTTCGAAGCCGTGGCCAGGGACGTCAGCGAGAACGAAACGCCCGGCCGCCTGATTTCCATCCGCCCCGCCAAGGACGACAAGCCCATCAACGACGAATTGCGGGCGGCGTTCCTCGCGCTGGAGAACGGCGCGTGGTCCGAGCCGTTCCGCACCAGGCACGGGTGGCAGATCGTCAAGCGCGAGAGGTACACACCGGAAACCATCACGCCCGTCGAACGCGTCGAGGCGCGGATTCGCAACACGCTCATCAGCGACGGACGGCGCGAACGCTACGACGCGCTGATGCGCGAAGCGCTGGCGGAGTACACCGGAATCGCCATCGACGCCGAAGCGCTCGCCGCGGCGGAAGACCCTTCCATGGCCGACGAGGTGATCTTTCAGCTCGGCGACGTGAAGTACACCGGCGCGAACTTCGCCCGCGACTTCGGCGACCGCGTAACGCCCGAGACGCCCGCCGACGAACGCCGCGCCCTTCTCGCCGAGACGTCGGTGCTCCAGCGCGCCCTCGGCGAATGGGACCGCGCCCGCCGCAACATCGCGGACACGGACCTCTACAAGCAGGCGGCGAAGTGCGTCGGGGACATCTACTACGCCAACCAGTGGCTGGACGACACCGTCCAGAACGCCGAGCTCGAAATCCCCGAGGAATCGGTCGCCGCCAAGTACGAAGAGCTTCGCGACATGCTCAAGACGCTTCCCGCCGCCGACATCAGCCGCATCACGATCTATCCCGAAATCGGCGCGGACGCGTCCGCCGTCGATTTCCAGGAGGCGATGGCGCAGGCTTCCCACACGCTGCGGGCCGAGCTGCAGAGAGTCTCCGACAGCGCGGGCTTCGCCACCCTGGCGAAGCAGATCAGCGAGGACGAACTCGCCGAGGTCGGCGGAAGGGTGGGCGAGGTGGATGCCAACCACCTGAACGGGATCGTGGGACGCGCGATTCGCGAGGGCGGCGCCCAGAGTTTCTTCGGCCCCTTCGACACGCCGGACGGCAAGGGCGTCATGGCGATCTGGCTCAATGGCGTCAGCGAGGCGCAGCAGCAGTCGATGGAAGACGCCCGCGAGCAGCTCGAAGAAGCCGTTCTTCGCGATCTCCGGAGGGACTACGCCCTTCGTCTTCGCGAGGAAATCGTCGAGGAGGCGAAACTCGTCGTCCACGTTCCGCCGCTGGAACCCTGACCCAGAGCCACGGCGGGAATCCGAAGGGCGGCCGGCGAAGCCGCCCTTCTTTTGTCCTTGTCGGAGAAAGCCCGCGGTGTGACTTCACGACAATGACCGACCGATTCGACATCGTCGTCGTGGGCGGCGGCCACGCCGGCATCGAGGCCGCCCATGCGGCGGCGAAACTCGGTTGCCGGACCGCGCTGCTCACGATGGACCCCCAGGCCGTCGGACGTCTCTCGTGCAATCCCGCGATGGGCGGCCTCGGCAAGGGGCACCTCGTTCGCGAAATCGACGCGATGGGCGGACTGCAGGCCCGCGCCACCGACGCCGCCGGGATTCAGTTTCGCCTTCTCAACCGTTCGAAGGGTCCCGCCGTTCGCGCCCCGCGCGTCCAGCTCGACAAGGACCTCTATCCGACGTGGATGGCCGGGGCGCTCGCCCGCGTCGAGAACCTGGTCGTCATCCCGGGGACCGGCGGCGAGATCCACACCTCCGGCGGCCGCGTCTCCGCCATCACCACCGAGGACGGCGTGCGCCTGGAATGCCGCGCGCTCGTCCTCACGACGGGCACGTTTCTCAACGGCGTCATGCACTGCGGGCTGGTGCAGACGAAGGGCGGTCGCGTCGGCGAACAGCCCTCCGAGCGCCTCGCGGACTCGTTTCTCGCCCTGGGTCTGGAGACGAGCCGCCTGAAGACCGGAACGCCGGCGCGTCTGAGGAAGTCGTCGATCGACTTTTCGAAGTGCGACGTTCAGCCCGGCGACGATCCCGCCCCGCCCATGAGCATTCGCACGCGCAGTCTCGACGTCGAGCAGGTCTGCTGCTGGCTCACCCGCACCACGGAACGGACCCACGACATCATCCGCGGCAATCTCGACAAGTCGCCCATGTACACGGGGCGCATCGAGGGCGTCGGACCGCGATACTGCCCCTCCATCGAGGACAAGATCGTCCGCTTCGAGGACCGCACCAGCCACCAGATATTCCTGGAACCGGAATCGCGCGGCGGAGATACCATCTATCCCAACGGCGTTTCCACGAGCCTTCCCGCCGACGTGCAGGAAGCCTTTCTCCACACTGTCCCCGGACTGGAGAATTGCGAGTTCGTCCGCCACGGGTATGCCGTCGAGTACACCTGCGTTCCGCCCCACCAGCTTCGCCACACGCTCGAGGTGCGCGACGTTCCGGGCCTCTATCTCGCCGGCCAGATCAACGGCACCAGCGGGTACGAGGAAGCCGCCGGACAGGGACTGATGGCGGGGATCAACGCGGCCCTGGCGTGCAAGAACGAGGAGCCTCTCCTTCTGGGGCGCGGCGAAGCCTACCTCGCCGTCATGATCGACGACCTTCTCTCGAAGAACCACCGCGAGCCCTACCGGCTCTTCACGAGCCGCGCCGAGTTCCGCCTTCTTCTTCGCTGCGACAACGCCGATCTGCGTCTGGCGTCCCATGCCTGCCGCGTCGGCTTGATCGACGAGCGCGAGCTGGAACAGGTCGCCGCCCTGCGCGAGGCCTCCCGCGCGGAAGCCGAGCGTCTCGCCAGCACGCCGCTTCGCCATTCCGACGCGGACTGGAACGCTGCGGCGGAAGCCGGGATCGAACGTCCCGCGAAGATGTCCATGCTCGGCCAGATCATGTCGCGCCCTGAAATCGGACTGGACACCTACGAGCGCATCCTTGGCCCCATCGAACGCCACTTCGACGACGAGTACTGGCACCAGCGGTACCGCGAGCAGGTGGAGATCGAAGTGACCTATGCCGGGTATTTCGAAAAGCAGGCCCGCCAGGTGGAGCGCATCCGCCAGATGGACGAGGAGCGCGTTCCCGTGGACATGGACTACGACGCGATCGCGTCGCTGCGTACCGAAGCCCGGCGCGCCCTCGAACGGTTCCGACCCGAGACCGTCGGCCAGGCATCGCGGCTCGCCGGCGTCAACCCCGCCGACGTCGACGTACTGCTCGTCGCTCTGAGAAGATGGAAAGACCGCGTTTCGCTGAAAGTTGGAAGTTGAGCATCATTGCTTCTTCGTCGGAGAGGCTGTCAGGTATCCAGCGGTCCACAGCTCCGTGACCGAAACGGCGATCAGCGAACAACTACCCACTACCAACTATCAACCACCAACTACCAGCGCCCTTTCCCCTACCCCAGCTTGGCGATGCGGTTGAGGCAGTCGAACGCGGTCTCTCGAATCTTCGAGATCTTCTCCATCTCGCTGATCTCGGGATGGATGTAGGGATTGCGGAAGTGCTGGAGCGCCACGAGCAGCTGCGCGAAGGCCACGATGTCGTCCTGCGTGTCGAACCCCTTGAGGTTCAGCGGGTTCGCCACCAGCACGTTTCCGCGCAGCGTCTTGACCTCGTACGAGCGCGCGAAGCAGAGAATCAGGATGCCCAGCGCCTTCAGCCCGTCGGGCTTGTAGCGCGACTCGTGTTCGAGGATGCGCTGGAACACCTGGCGCACGTTGTCGATCGTGAAGTCGAACGGCTGAAGCTGCTGGATCCTGGCGAGATGCTGGTGGTAGAACAGGTCGAGCTGGCCGGTCTTCGGATCGATGAGCCTGCGGATCAGCTTCACCGTGTCGCGCTGCGAAAGGAACTTGTGGATGCGCTTGCGCATGCGGTTCTTCGCCTCGTTTTCCACGGCGAAGCAGTACGAGAAGCCGATGTTGCGGGAGAAGTCCGCCGCGCCCTCCGGCTTGTCGCCGCCCTGTTGCGCGTAGAAATACTCGGCCGTCCGCAGCTCCTTGCGCGTGGCCGCCTCGCACGAGTCGAAGGCGGGAATGGTCTCGCGCAGGCGCTGCTCGGCCAGTTCGAGATCGCGCGCGCCGGTTTCGCGGATGCGCTCCTCCAGGGCCGCGCGATTGTCGCTTTCCGTGAACGCGGCGAGCAGGTCGAACGCCTCGCTCCGCACGGTCTGGTGGGCTTTCGCGTCGCCGGTGATCTGCCGCAGCCGCGCGACGGCCCGCTCGCCGGGCGGGGTCGGGTCCGCATCGGCCGGGGGGCGAAGGGCCTCGATCTCGGCGAGAAGGCCGCGGTTGTACGCGCTGCTTTCGCGCGCCGCCTCGATCGTCCGGTAGAGACTTTCGATCTCTTCGTCGATGCGCGACTTGCTGATGACGCTGTGGGCGCCGAGACGGTTCGCCTCGGCCCCCTCCTCGAAGGTGCCGACGGCGCTGATCATCACGATGGGGACCAGCGGTTCGATGCTGCGCACCGAGCGAATCACGTCGAGCCCCTCGTTGGGCGTGCGCATGCTGAGGTCCGTCACCACGACTTCCGGCTTCTCCTCCTGGAAGACGCGAAGAGCCTCCTCGCCGTTCTCCGCCTCGCACACCTCGTAGTCGCGCAGCACCAAGTTCCGCCGGAACGCCGCGCGGTACATCTCGTTGTCGTCGACGATCATCACTTTCGCGGACATGTCAGCCGTTCCCCCCTGGTTTGCGAATGGCGCCGGAATCCGCCTCGCGCGCCGCTTCCGCCAATTCTTCGATCGCGTGAGCCGAAAGCACAATGCCGAAAGAGGCCCCCCCTTCGGGCCGGTTCGCCGCGATCAGCTCGCCGGCGTGGAAATCCCGCACGATCTGCGACACCCAGTTCAGCCCCAGACCCTCGCCAGTGCCCTGCTCCTTCGTCGTATAGCCCAGTCGGAAGACCTGTTCGATCTCGCCGGGACCGAGCAGGTCGCCCCCCGGCCCGCGAATGCCCATTCCGCTGTCCAGCACCGTCACCTCCTGGTGCCCGGGCCGCTGCCCCGCCGACGTCCGGATTTCGATCTCCCCCCGGGGCTTCTCCACGGTCGCGCCCAGCTTGATGGCATCGGCGGCGTTGCTCAGCAGATTGAAGATCGCCAGCTTCAGCAGCCGCGGTTCCACGGTGATGGGCGGCAGCGACTCGTCGAGTTCCATGCGAATCCCGATGTTGCGCGAGATCGAGAGCTTGAACAGCCCGCCCGCCTCCGCCACCAGCTCGCTCAGGAGGATGCGCTCGAACTTCGGCCGCGAAAGGTACGTGAAGGACCGATACAGGTTCACCGTTTCCTGCAGGAAGCGCGTACTGCTGAGAACCGATTCCAGGCTCTCGCGAAACAGTCTTCTCTTCTGCTCCGACTTGTAGATGTCCTCGCTCTTCATCTCCAGCAACGACTTGAGCGTCATCAGCTCCAGTTTGCTCGTCGCGATGATGTTCGTCAGGTCGTGGCCAAGGTTGCGCGAGAGGGAGATGTTCGCCTTGCTCTTTTCCTGGAAGATGACGCGGCGGCGTTCCGCAGCGATGCGCAGCGCGAAGCCGATCTCCCGCGCGATACCCTCCAGCACGTCGTCCCACCACGCCGCGTTCGACGCCATCCAGTCGGTACGCCGGGCCACGAAGGCCGCCCGCATCAGCGGCGACTCCCAGATTTCCCGCGAATAGAGGCCGTCCACCTCTGCGGCGTCGTCCCGCCCGATAGCGGCGATCACCCGGGCGGCAAGTTCTTCCGGCAGCCCGTCGGTCCTGCTGTGCGTCCTGTCGAGCGTCCACGGGCCGTCCTTTTCCCTGCGGCGGAAGAGGAGCGCTCCGCACGCGGCGATGGGGAACAGCTCGGAAACCAGGCGCGGCGCCACATCCACGATCGGCTCGACCTCCAGGCCCGATTCGCGTGCGGCGTACGACCGCAGATGCGTCGAGAAGATCGAAAGCGTCGCGTCGCGCGCGAGGTTGTTGTAGTACTTCTCCAGCAGGCTCCGCGGCCTCTCCAGAAAGGGCGAGCCCACGCGCGCGCCCTTGTCCAGCGCGGACATCACGCTTCGCGTCGGCAGGATCACGCCCCAGACCAGGAGACCGTAGACCGCGAGAATCGCGACCGCGATGCCCGCCGCGATCCAGCGCCACTGGCGGGTCAGCCGCTCCACGCCTGCATGTCCCCGGGGCGTGGTGTACACGATGACGGCGCTCCGTCGGCTGCCGGAGACCTCCTTGTTCTTCTGCTTCGTGAGGCGCTTCTCCCAGCTGCGAATCAGCAGGCAGTTCGTGAAGTCGTTCTGCGTCCTCATCCGCCCCGGGCGTTCCGTCTCGACCAGCACGTCGTTCGCGCCGCCGTAAAGCCGCAGGCTCAGGACCATCGGCAGCGAATCCATGTACGCCGCGATGTCGGCATCCAGTTCGGCGAGTTTCCGCGGATCGGCGGCGACCGGTGTGCCGCCGTCCTCGCGGGAGGGAATCGCGAGGGACTTGGTGACGATGTTCTCGAGCACCTCTCCGCTGATGTACTCGTTGAACTCGCGGTCCTCCTGAAGGATCGCGGCCTTCGCCTGTCCGTAGTACACCCGATCGACCTGGACGAGCACCAGCACGGTAACGGCGGCGAAGATCGCCGTCGAGAGCGTCAGCAGCAGGTTTCGCCGCAGGAACCGCCTCAGCGGAAACGCGGGCGGTACGGGCCGGGGGGGGATGAGGGGTTCGGGGGCGGTCATCGCCGCCTCAGAACGACAGGTCGGTTTCGTCGACGGGGCTCGCGTCGGGAACGGGGTCGTAGGTCGTGCCGGTGCCGCCGGTCAGCACCTCCAGCACGATGCGCCGCGCCAGTTCGCGCAGAACCAGTTCCCGTCCCGCACCCTTCGTCTCGTACGTGATCCGTCTCGTGTCGTTGTTGAAGCTGCGCGACGCGGTCACGGTCCGCTTGGGGCCGAACTGGGGCCGGCCGGGACTGTTCTGGTAGATTCGGATGTCCGCCGTCACGGTATAGCGCGTCTGGCGGGGAAAGTCGTCGGAGTCGAACCCCTGGGCCGTGTCGTCGAACCCGGTCAGCTCCACGTTCACGATGGCGTCCGCCTCGCTCTCCCTCACCAGGTCGAGCCGTCCGTCCGCCAGGAACTCCTCCTGTGCATAGATCGTGGCGTCCTCCTCGATGCCCGGTTCCGCCGACCGGTTGACGAACATGGGCACCTCCACCCGGCGGATGGAGGGCGGCAGCGTCCGCTCCCGCGACACGCGCGCGCACCCGCCCAGCGCCAGAACGGCGAGGGTCAGCATCGTCAGACAACGCAGATGAAGTCTCATGGAGCCGATATGGCCGTACCCGCCGCCGACCGCCACCAAAAAATCGGGCGGGCCGCCCCGGAAAGCCCTTCCGGGCGGAACGGCGACCGTGGCCGGATTCAGTACTCGACGATTTCCACGTCGGCGGGGAAGTCCGTCTTGAACTTGTCCTCGGGAATCTCCGCGTTGGGCTGGATCTTCTTCAGCCGCACCGTCACGGAGTCCTCCTGCTCCTCCATCTCCAGGAGCCGCGGTTCGAGCTCCTCGCGGTCGAAGGTGATCCGGATGCGGGTATAGTCCATCGTCCGGCTCACGTCCCTGGAGACGAAATCGACCGTGAAGAGCCTGGCGTCCTCGGGCTGCTCGGCGGGAACGTGGACCGTGAAGACATCCAGGATGCTCTCGACGCTCAGGCCGAACCCGACGAGCATCTGGTTGATGGGTGCGGAGTCGCCGGTCTGGAGGCGGAACTTCTCCACCTGCTTGAGCTCCGGCGTGTAGTACATCCCCGTATCGCCCAGAAGGTAGAAACGCGCCTCCGACGGTTCGTGGTAGTCGCAGCGGAACTGGTCGGGCTTCACGTACCAGAATTCGCCGTTGGACTCGATCTCCTCCAGGAACATCTTGTTGGAGCGGACCTGGTGAAAACTGCCGTACAGGGAGTTCAGCCCCCGGTTCTTCTCTTCGAGGCGCCCGAGAAACGCGATCGCCTCCTCGCTGTTCTGGGCCGGCAGAAGCGCCGCCGACAGAAGCAGGATGGCGAGGATCAGGATCGTTCCGGGTTTGCGTGTCATGGTCATGGGCCGATCGGGGTGTGGCGCTACCGTTCGAAAGACAGCCTTCGCCACGGGATTGTTCCCTACAATTCGCGGACCGTCTTGAGGAAGAGCCGCGGATGCACCGGACGTCCGGCCCGCCGGTCGAACTCCGGCATCTGAACGACCCAGCCTTCCGGGTCCACCGCGACCGAGACGGGACGGTCCGCCGTCACGAAGACGAGTGTCACGTCCCCGCCCGGATCGGGTTCAACGGTTTTCTCCACCCGGTCGCCTTCGGTCTCCAGCCGCACGTCCACCGGCACGCGGCCCGTGCCCTCGTTTCTCACCGTCACGCTGGTGGTGTATTCCAGGTCCCGGGTCTCCGGATTCTCCGCGAGCACCACCTGGGCCTCCACCAGACGGTACCTCGGGACGACGCCCTCCAGCAGCCACTGGTCGAAGAATTCCCCCAGCGGTGCGCCAGCCTGCGCCTCGGCGGCGAGTCGGACCTCCTCCAGAGTCAGCCGCCCGCCCCGCTCTCCGAACAAATCGTTCAGAAATCGCACGTACGCCTCTTCGCCCAGCCGACGCCGCAGCATGTGGTGAAACGCGACGAGCCGCCCCTGGGGAACAGGCGGGAGACCCTCGGGCCGGAGCTGCGGAAAGACCGGGCCGGTGTACTGTGCCTCGTCGCGGGGCCAGAGATCGAACGGGTACGCGTCCGTCGGCCGCACCCAGTCCCAAGGCACCAGCACGTAGTCGCGCCGCTCGCGGCGGAACGGACGCGTCATCCCCCGGGCGAATCCGTGGACGTGCAGATAGAGGACCAGCGAATCGCGCAGCAGCTCGGGATGCTCGAATGTCTCCCGCGACTGAGTGACCAGCGTGGACACCGCCGCGTGGTGGAGTTCCGCGAAGGGGCGTTCGAACTCGTCGGCGGTCGGTTCGCGCGGGTCGTCGTAGTCCGGCAGCAGCGTCGCCAGCTCGTCGAGAACCGGCGACGCGATCGCGAACGGATCGCCGGGGCGCTGGCCCGGCACCTCCACGAAGACGACCGGCTCGTCGCGTCCGCCGAACGCGCGTCCGAGACGCTCGAACCTGTCCGCGAAGATCGTGTGGAACGCGCGCGCCAGTTCCTCGTGCTCGGGAAACACGACGTAGTGCACCGGCACCGCCTGCTCCTCCGGCGATGCGACGGTCCGGACGTTCGCGGCGAAGACGCTCGAAGGGACCGCCGCCCGGTCCGCGACGAGGCTGACGGTCTCGCCCGCGATACGCGACTCCGCCGCACCGGCGATCCACTCTCTCCCGGCCAGCAGCGGAAGCGACAGTTCGAACGGCGCCGGCTGGTGCGTGACGGCGAACTCGCTGAAGGCGTAGCGAATCCGCACGCCCTCGCCGTACCAGAGCGGCAGGTCCTGGAACGTCGCGTAGGCCGGATGCCGCAGCCGCGCCCACGCGCGCGTCGATCTCGGGGCCGGTTCCAGTTCGAAGCGGAGGTCGCACTCTCCGTTCGGCGGAAGCGGCGGGTCGAATCGCAGTACCGTGGCGTGAAGATGCGGCGACGCGGCGGCGGGGAGAATCTCCACGCGGCCATCGCCGCGCGAGACCGACGCAACGCGGCACGCCGGGCCGAACGTCACTCCGGCGACGGGCTGCGGAGCGTCGAGCGAGGAGCCCAGGGTCAGCGTCACGGCGATCCTGTCCTCGCCGTCGGTGTCCAGTTCCGCCTTGCGCGCCACGATCCGCGGCGCGTCCACGACACCGGACACCGCCTCGGCGGGCTGCTGCATGCGCGACCAGTCCGCCGACATCTCCGTCGGCACCGGCGATGTCAGAGCCACGCCCGCCCGCCGGAACGATCCAAGCAGCGCGGGGCCTCCTGCGCAAACCGCAGCAAGAGCCAGCAACAGCGTGAACGCGCCGGTCTCCCGCGCTCCGGGTATCGCGGAGAACGCGCCTCGAACCGTTCCGAAGCGCGACTTCCTGGGCGGCGAGAGACTGCGCAGGGGGGTGCGGCTCCGAAGCGCACGCGGCTTCAGCATCGCGAGACCGAGAAACGGCAGGACGGCGAGGCACGACAGCGACGCCGTCCGCGCCGTTTCGCTTGCGGGCACCAGCACGCCGAGAATCCGCGACGAGGAGAGAAACAGCTCCTGCGGCTGCGAATCGAAGAGCGCGACCCACACCGGAGCCGCCAGCGCCACCGACGCGGCGGAAAGGGCGGACGTGTCGTTGCGAATCCACGACCGCGCCGCGAGACCCGCGGCCACGCAAAGCGCCACGAGCGGCAAGACGTGCCCGCAGAGGTACAGCGCGTTGGGCGCGAGGAGCGCATCCCCGCCGCGCGCCCGCACGATCGCCGGCGGCAGCAGGCTCGTCGCGACCGCCAGCGGTGCGATCGTCGCGAACATCGCCAGGAATCTCGAGCATTGCAGCGCGAATCCCGACACGGGCCGCGCGTCGTACAGCGACCGCGCGTGATGCCGGTCCGCCTGCCCCGCCAGATCGGTCGCCAGAACCATCGACGCGATCGCGTACATCAGTCCGAACGCGCGAACACCCGTCTCTCCACCCGGCAGAAAGACCGCCGCCCCTTCGCCCCAGTCCCCCGTGCGCGACAGAACCGCCGCGACGGCCGCGTTCAGGAGAACGAGCGTGCGCCACCGCCATCCCCGCAGCATCCGCCGCGATTCCAGCGCGAAGAGCCCGGCCGCCTGCGCGGCGCTACCCGTTCGTCCGTCCATTCGCCCGCCGTATTCCGTTTCCCGCCATGATCGCGCGTTCGCCCGAATCCTTCAGAACAGCAGCCTGTACACGTCGCGCACCATTTCGGCGGTGCGCTGCCAGTCGAACCGCCCGATCCGGTCGTGCCCCCTGGCGACGAGCGTTTCGCGCAGTTCTTCGTCGTTCACGATCCCGAGGATTCCCGCCGCGATGTCGTCGAGGTCGAAGGGATCCACCAGCAGCGCCGCGTCGCCGCACACCTCCGGCAGCGCGCCGCTGCGCCCCGCCAGCACCGGCACGCCCTCGCGCATCGCTTCCAGCGGCGGAAAGCCGAAGCCCTCGTACTTCGTCGGAAACACGAACGCTTCCGAACCCGCCAGCAGCGCACGCTGCTCGCGCGCCGGCATCTGGTCCAGCACGCGCACGCGGTCCCGCAGGCGGCTGCGCGCGACGAGCTTCTCCACCTCGCGAAAGAAACGGTCCTTTCGCACCACGAGAACGAGATGAAGGTCCTTCAGGCGCTCCGGATTGCGGGACACCGCCAGTTGAAACGCCTCCACAAGCCTGACCAGGTTCTTGTTGGGCCGCGTCGATCCGTAGTACAGACAGTACCGCTCGTGCAGTCCGAACTTCGCCCGCACCGCGTCGATCTGGCCTTCCGTCACGGGCCCGCCCTCCGCCGGTTCCAGACCCGGCGAAACGACGATAGCCCGCGACGCCATGTCCGGCATCAGACGAACCAGGTCCTCGCGCGTCGCGTTGCTGTCGCAAAGGACCCACTTCGAGCGGTTGATGACCGTCGGGTACGCCCAGCTGTAGAACAGATTGTAGGCCGTGCGCGCGGGGCCGATCCGCCGTCCCGAGAACTCCGGATCGTTGAACGGCTGCAGGTCGTGCAGCGTGATCATCAGCGGGCCGTCGTACAGTATGGGTGCCGGCGGAGCCAGACAGTGGACCACGTCCGGCTTCAGCACCCCGATCGCGTCGTGCATCCGGAAGTACGTCTTCCAGCTGACCGGCTTCGGGCCCCACGAAATCACCTCGAAGTTGGCGCCCACCGCCAGGCTGTCGCGAAAGCCCTTCCGCACGAGAATCTGGTACTCGGTCTCCGTATCGACCCTGGCGAGATGCTCGACCAGCAGGCGGCTGTACGTTCCGATGCCGCTGTAGACCCCGTCGAGGTAGCGCGCGTCGATCAGAACTCTCATTTCAGAGCCAGCCGTTCTCGCGATACCACCGCACCGTATCGCGAATGCCCTGGACGAAGCCGTGCCGTGCCTTCCACCCCGTCGCCGCCGTCAGCGCCGAACTGTCCGCGATCCAGGAACCGGCGGCCACCTCGCGAACCTTGTCGCGCCCGATCGGGGAAAGCGGCCGTCCGACGATCTTTCCCGCCAGGTCCAGCGTTCCCGCCACCGCCCACGCACCCGCCAGCGGCACGCGCACATGGCGGACATCGCGCCCGAGAGCCGCGCCGATCTCGTCCACGACGTTCGCATAGTCCCACACCGTTCCGTCGTTCAGGAAGAACGTCCTGCCCCGCGCCTGCGGCGAGTTCACCGCCGCGAGGATTCCGCTCACGACATCGTGCACGTGCGTCATCTGTACGCGCGTTTCCGCGAATTCCAGCGAAACGCCGAGCCGCTCGATCAGCTTCACCGCTTCCAGAATCTCGTGCTCGCGGGGGCCGTAGATCGCGCCAGGGCGGAGGATCGTGAAGTCGAGGAACCGCCGCGCGCGAAGAACGTGCTTCTCCCCCGCCAGCTTGCTTCGGCCGTACGCGCTCACCGGCCGCGGGCGCTTGTCCTCGGTCAGGGGCCGTCCTCGCCGCGCGGGACCCGCTGCGGCAAGACTGCTGAGGGCGACGAACCGCCCGCGAAAGCGCGCCTGGCGCGCAGCCGCCACGACGCGCCGCGTGCCTTCGGCGTTCACCCGCATGAAGTCCGCTTCCGACAGGCCCTTCGTCACCCCGGCAAGATGGAACACGGCGTCCGCGCCCTCCACTCCGCGGCGCAGCGAACGCTCCGATTCCAGACCGCCCCGAAGAATCTCGCAGCCGCAGTCCTCCAGCACGTCCGCGTTCGACCCGTTGCGGGCGATCGCGCGGACCTGCCACCCCTCCTCGCGGAGCCGTTCGGCGAGATGTCCGCCGACGAATCCGGTGCCGCCTGTCAGGAAGGCTCTCATGGCGCTACAGTTCGTCCGCGAATCTGCGGCACGTGCGGTTGAAGACCGCCATGCCGATACCCATCAGGACGATCGTCGTCAGACACGTCACGCCCATGCCCAGCGCGATCGTCGAATCCGAGACCTCGGGCGCCCCGCTGAAGATGCGCCCGAACAGAAGCCGCCGGTACGCCAGCACCACCGGCGTCATCGGGTTGATCAGGTACGAGTAGTACACCCACTCGCCGAATCCGCCCTGGAGCAGCTCGCGAATCTGGTTCGCGGGATAGATGATCGGGGTGATGTAGAACCAGGCCGAGATCACGATCTCCGCGATCGACCCCACGTCGCGGTAGAACACGTTCAGCGACGCGAGGATCAGCGCGATGGCGAACGTGAACATCGCCTGGACCAGCACGACGAAAGGCAGCAGCAGCACCGACCAGTCCGGCGCCAGCCACAGTCCGAGCGGATCGCCCGCCCCGGGAAGACCCTCGGGAATGTCCTTGAGCGCGGCGAACGCCAGGACGAACGCACCCAGCAGCGGCAGCGTCAGGACGAAGTGCACGAACTGGCCGAGAACGGCCGTCGCGGGGAACACCTCCGTCGGCAGCCAGACCTTCTTCACCACGTTCGAATTGCCGAGAATCGAGTGCGTCGAGTCCTGCAGGGACGCCGCGAAGAAGAACCAGGGCAGAATGCCGGTCAGGACGTGCAGCGGATACGGCAGCATCTGGTGGCTGGCGCCGATTCCGCCCAGAACGCTGAACACCGCCGCGATGACGATCATCAGGAAGAGCGGCCTCCCGAAGGACCAGAGAAAGCCCAGCGCCGTCGACTTGTAGCGCACCTTCAGGTCGCGCTTCACGAGCGTGAAGATCAGCTCGCGGCTGCGCCAGAGGCGCTCGGGCATCGTCCGCCCCGCGCGCGCCGAGGGGTCCGCGAGTTCCGCCAGCGTTTCCTCGTCGAGGAGTGTCGTCTTATCGCTCAAGGACGCACCGTGCCACGCATTCGATATGATAGGTCTGGGGGAACATGTCCACCGGACGGACGCGTTCGATCCTGTATCCGCCGCCGGCGATCTGCTCCATGTCGCGCGCCATCGTCGTCGGGTTGCACGAGACGTACACCAGGACCGGTGCGCGCAGCGCGACGAGTCTCGCCAGCGCCTTCTTGTCCATGCCGCCCCGGGGCGGGTCCACCACGACGCGGTCGAAGCGGCCCGGAACCGCGGCCTCCAGCTTCGGCAGCGTCACCGCCATGTCCCCCGCCATGAACGTGCAGTTGGCCAGGCCGTTGCGGTCGGCGTTCTCCCGCGCGTCGCGAATCGCGTCGAGCACGAGTTCGATTCCGAAGACCTCGCGCGCGGCGTCCGCGCAGAAGATGCCGATCGTTCCCGTTCCGCAATACGCGTCGAAAATCCGTTCCGAGCCCGTCAGGTCGAGATAGTCCTTCGCCGCGCGGTACAGTTCCGCGGCGCCGCGCGTGTTCGTCTGGAAGAACGAGTTCAGCGAAACGCGGAACTTCAGGTCGCCGATGCGTTCCTCGATGGTGTCCTCGCCCCACGAGTCCAGGATTTCGTCGGCCCGCGCCACGTCGCTGCGGCCGGCGTTCAGCCCCCGCACCACGCACTTCACCTGGGGACAGGCCGCCACGAGCGCCGTGCGGAACGCGTCGAAGTCGAACCCGCCGCGCTCGCCCGTCAGCACCGCCACCAGGGCGCGCTGTTCGTACACGCTCCAGCGGATCAGCAGCTGCCGCAGCATCCCATGATGCCGCACCGGATTCCACGCCGCCAGCTTCTGGCGTTCGCCCTCGGCCCGCGCGGCGCCCAGCAGCGCGTTCAGCGGCTCCGGCATCAGCCAGCACTTCTCCACGTCGAGAACGTGCTTCCAGTTCCCCGGCATGTGAAACCCGAGTTTCAGCGGCGCGTCCGGGCCTTCCTGTCCGAACGTGAACTCCATCTTGTTGCGGTAGTGGAACGCGTCCGGGCTCGCGACGATGGGGTCGATCGCGATGGGCGTCTCCTGCAGGTTCTGCACCGGACGAAGCGAGTCGCGGACGATCCGCTCCTTCCATCGAAGCTGATCCGCGTAGGGCAGCATCTGCCAGTTGCATCCGCCGCACCGTCCGAAGACCGAGCAGGGCGCGTCGATCCGCTCGGACGCCGGCGAAAGAACCTCCACCAGGTCCGCCTCCGCGTAGGAGGACTTGCGCTTGGTCACCACCGCCCGAACCCGGTCGCCCGGGGCCACGTGCGGCACGAACACGACGTAGCCCTCCAGGCGCGCCACGCCCCGTCCGCCGAAAGCCAGCGAGTCGATCGTCAGTTCGATCTCCTCGCCCCGTTTGGGCTTTCGGAACGCTGTTTTTGCGGGGTGCTGGTCGATGTCGGTCATGGCGCGGGGATTCCGCCTGTCGCATCGCGGCGTCGGCAAGCGGAACGACGGTTCAGTTTGCCGTTTACCCCTCGCGGCCGGTTCCGCAGGCTGTTCCCAGGAGTGCCGTTCTCCCCGTGAACCATCGCCTACTCGCTGCCGCCATCGTTCTCCAGTTCTGCTGCGCCGCCGCCTGGTGCGCCGACGCCCTGCGCTTTCGCGGCGCGGACTATGTCTCGCTGAAGGACCTGACGGGCGAGGGGTTCCTGAACGGCACCACCGAACTGACCCATTGGGGGCGCCACATCGTGATCGCCCTGCCGGACCGCGACCTCATCGTCGAGAACGGCGGCGACCGCATTCGCGACCGCGACGGCATGGTCCACCACTTCGAGCGTCCGATTCTCGTCGATGGCGAAGAATGGTTCGTTCCAGTAGAACCGTGCGCGCCGCTCTTCGGGTACGAAATCGTCACGACCGACCCGCTCGTTCTCGCCGCAGACGACAAGCGGCTGGAGCTTGGCCGCCGGGACCCCTTCGGCGACTATCCCTTCGCCCGCGTCGAACGGCTTCGCCCCGAGTGGCGGGCCGCACGTCTGACCCGGTCGCTGGAAGTCTCCGCCCGGCGCGGCCGCTACGCCCGCTCCGTGGCCCTCCCCGGCGACACGGTGCTGGTCGTCCGCCGAACCGTCTGGCTCGACGGCGTTCCATGGCTGGTCGTCACCATCGACGACGAGATGCTCGAAAGCTTCCTGGTCGAGGCCGACCGCCTCGCCGCGTCGTCCACCGGTATCGACGTCGAAGCGACCCGCATCGCGCGCCTGTTCGCGGCCGCGCGGGCGCTCGCGAAGAACGAACGCGCCATTCGCCACGGTCCGCGCGACCGCCTCGCCGACAGCGTCGCACTCACGTCCGATCTTTGCTGGTCACTGCGCCCCTGCGAGTCCCGCCTCTACGACATGGTCGCCGAACGCGCCGCCGCCGGCCGCACCGCTTCCGTCACGCAGTTCGTCACCGGACGCTGGATGCAGCAATACCCCTTCGCCCTCGACGACCTGCTGCGCCGCGAAGACCGGGGCGACTACCACCAGACCTGGGGACTCCATTCCTGGGACCATCCGAAGTCCGGCAACTTCATGAACGCATGGTACCCGGCATCGCTCCGCGGAGACACGCTCGCCCAAGAGAAGCTCATGCTCGAATGGGGCATCGCTCCGGGCATCGCGTACCGCTTCCCCGGCCTGATCCACGACAAGACCCGCCTGGAAACCATCATCGATCTCGCGCTGGTGCCCGTGGACTGCGAGTCATGGGTGTCGGGAATGCGCACGAACCGCCCGCCCACGCGCATCGACGCGCGCGGCGGCAGCATTCTGCTGGTCCACGGAAACGGCAACGAGCCCGGCGGCGTCGAGCGGTTCGCCGATTGGAGCGTCGCCAACCCCGAATTCGACTTCGCCCCGCTCGCCCTGTTTCTCGATCCCGAATCCGCGATGCGGGACGCCGAAGCGGAAGCCGTTCTCGTGGTGGACTGAGCCTTCCCGCCCGCGCGCGCTCAGCGGTCCATCAGCGCATCGACGAACTGCGTGAAGTCGGGAATGAACAGCATCTCGGCGGACCCGATGGGACCGTTGCGGTTCTTGCCGACGATGATCTCCGTGGGAATCGGCAGCTGGCGGTCGGGCGTGCGGCCCTGTTCGTCCTTCTGGATCTCGATGCGCTCGCGGTGGACGAACATCACGATGTCGGCGTCCTGCTCGATACTGCCGGATTCCCGCAGGTCGCTCAGCATCGGCGTCGCGCTCTTCTCCTTGCCGCTCCGCTGCTCGATGTTTCGCGACAACTGGCTCAGCGCCAGCACCGGCACCCCCAGTTCCTTCGCCAGCAGCTTCAGCCCGCGCGAGATTTCCGAGACCTCCTGCTGGCGGTTCGATTCGCGCCGTCCCGGCGGACCCTGCATCAGCTGCAGGTAGTCCACCACGATGAGGGCCAGGTCCGGGCGCTTCTGCTTCAGCTGGCGCGCCCGCGACCGCAGCTCCATGATCGTCAGACCCGCGGAGTCGTCGATGTACATCGGCACGTCCATCAGACGGCTCGCCGTCTCGCGAATCGTCGCCCACTCGCTTTCCTTCAGCTGCCCCTTGCGAACCTTCTGTCCGGAAACCCGCGCCTCGCTGCAAAGCAACCGCAGGCCGAGCTGCTCCGCCCCCATTTCCAGAGAGAAGAACCCCACCGGCAGATTGTCCTCGACCGCCACGTTGCGCACGATGTTCAGCGCCAGCGCCGTCTTGCCGATGCTGGGCCGCGCGGCGAGAATCACCAGCGCCGACGGCTCGAACCCGCCGAGGATCCGGTCGAGGTCCTTCAGGTGCGTCTTCAGCCCCGTCTTCGGCTCGCGCGTCTCGTACAGATGGGCGATCTCGCCGATGGATTCCTCCATGAGCGACTTCAGGTCCTGGAACTCGCTGGTGCGGTGCTGCTCGCCGACCTCGAAGAGCAGCGCTTCCGCCATGCGAATCTGGTCGGCGACCTCGCGCCGCTCGTCGCTGGTCTCCCGCAGAACGGTCTCCGCCACGCTCATCAGCCGCCGCGACGCCGACTTGTCGCGCACCATCTGCGCGTGCTCCGGCGCCGCACTCGTCGAGAGAACGAACTGCTCCAGCGTCGCCAGATAGACGTAGCCGCCGACCGAGTCCAGCTCGCCCGCGCGCCGCAGCGCGTCGGTCAGCAGCGTCAGCTCCACCGGCTTGCCGGCGTCGTGCAGTTCGAGGATTCGGCGGTAGAGAATCTGGTGCGCGTTCTCGTAGAAGTCCTCGACCCGCACCAGGCGCATCACTTCCGGAATCACGTCCGGGTCCAGCATCATGGAACCCAGCACGGCGCGCTCGGCCTCCACGTTGTGAGGCCAGAAACGCTGCTCCGCGCGGTGGCCCGCTCCGCCTCCCGCCGACTGACCCGGTCCTTCCGCCATGAATGCCCCCATCGGTATCGCGTGTGTTCGCCAAGTCCCGGAACCGAGGTGCTCGCCGGAACGGGAACCGGATCGGGAGACCTCGACGATCGACTGCGCCAACTGGAAAACGGAGTGGCGCGCCCCCGGTTCCGAGGCGCGCAGCCAAGCCCCCCACGCCATCGAAGTCAACGGGGCAAGAGCGGAAACCGAACGGTAAAATCCGCTGATGACACGCTCCCCACGCCCGTCACAGGATATCCACAGACAACGCGACTTTTCCACAGGGTTTTCCCCAGCGCATCCCCCATGCCCACACCACCCGTCCATCTCCGCAACACCGCCATCGGCCCCGGCGAGCCCGTCCGCCTGATGGCCATCGTCAATGCCAGCCCGGAGTCCTTCTACTCCGCATCGGTCGCCGCGTCCGCCCAGGCCGTCGCCGACGCCGTGCGCCGCGCCGGGGACGAAGGAGCCGACATCGTCGATATCGGAGCCATGTCCACCGCCCCCTACAAGGACGCCGAAGTCTCCGCCGACATCGAGCGCGAGCGCATGCTCCGCGCCATCGAGGCGGCGCGCGGCGTCACGGAGCTTCCCATCACCGCGGATACCCAGCGCGCGGAAGTCGCCGCAGCCGCGCTCGACAACGGAGCGGATGCCATCAACGACGTTTCGGGTTTCGCCGCCGATCCCGGCATGGCGCGGCTCGTCGCGCAGCGGGGCGTGCCCGTCGTTCTCATGGCGAGCGAACGCCCCGGCGAAACCGCCCAGTCCGCCAAGCCCGCCGGTGTCGTCGTCTTAAAGCTTCGCGCAGCGCTCCGCCGCGCGGAGGAAGTCGGCATCCCGCGCGAGCGCATCGTCCTCGATCCCGGCATCGGCTTCTTCCGAAGCCAGACCGCTCCCTGGTACGAATTCGACATGGAGGTGCTGCGAAGCCTCGGCGAGTTTCTGGAGCTCGGCTGCCCGCTGCTGGTGTCCGCATCGCGCAAGTCCTTCCTCGGCAAGCTGCTGGGGCGTCCCGATGCGGCCGACCGCCTGGGCGGTTCGCTGGCCGCGGCTCTGCACTGCGCGCGCAGCGGGGCGAACGTCCTCCGCACCCATGACGTCCGCGAAACTCGCGATGCCCTGCGCATGGCCGACCTGCTGGCGTAGCCGCCTATTGCGCCGGCCCGAGCCACGATTCGATCGCGTCCGCGCGGCGCGTCGCCGCGATCAGGCGCCGCGAGTTCATCGAATAGTCCAGGCGGCACGCCTTGCGGTAGTCGCACCACGAGCAGGGCGTCGTCTTTCCGGCGATCGCGGGCCGCACCTCGATGTTGCCCGACAGAATCTCGCGCACGCGCTGCCGGATCGACTCCTCCGTCTTCTCCAGAAGAGCGTCGAACTGCCGGTCGCTGACGACTTCGCCCTGCGTTGCGGTCTTCTCGTGCGGCTTCGACCCGAAGTGGAGGAACTTCTCTCCGTCGCCGCCCTCGCCCAGATCGAACGCCGCCGTGGCGCGAACCGGCGCGATTCCGTACAAGCGACGCGGTTCCTCCTCCTTCGACACGACCTGGAGAAAGAACGCCCCGCCCAGTTTCGTGCTCCGCGCGTCCGGCAGATGCGAGAGGGCGAACAGATACACCGGCAGCTGCAGGTTCGACCCGTCCGCCGCCATCGCCCAGTTCTGCCTGCGCTGCGTCAGCTTGAAGTCGATCACGAACAGCCATTCGTTTCCATCCGCATCGGTACCGGCCGTCACATGGTCGATCTGGCCGCGCAGCCGCACCGTCACCGGGCCGCCGGGGCCCTCGACCTGCGTTTCCACGCGACAGATGCCGTCGGGGGAACCGAAGCCGGCCTCGGCGAACTTCGGCCTGCCGCCGATGCGGCGCTGCAACGCCGCCAGGTACGCCGCCACGCCGCAGACGTGCTCGCGAATCATCAGAGCCATGTTGCCCGCGCTCGCACTCTCGAACAGACCGGCCGCCGCCAGGCGGTCGAGCGGCGCCTGGAAGCATTCGACGACTTCCGCGCGCAGCTCCGCATCGCCGACGTCGCAGAACGCCTGGCCCCGCCCGATGAAGCGGTCCGTCAGTTCCTTGATCGTCGCGTGCGCGAGATTCCCGACGTCCGCGGGCGAAATGCGCGGCGCGACCGCGATCCGGGGCCCGATCATCCGCGACATGAAATACTGGAACGGGCACTGGCGGTGCGTCTGCACGGCGGAAGCGCTCGTGCGAAACTCCTCCGGGGTGAACCGCCGCGCGAGCTCCGGCTCGAGGCGCGCCTGGTTGCGCAGACCCGCCGCGCGCACCACCGTCAGGAACTCGCCGCGCTGGTCGGCGGACAACCGCGAGAGAACCTTCTCCCACGGCACCGGCGGCGGAACCGCGCCGCGCCGCTCCGTCCCGAATACCTCGCGACACACGACGGCGGCGGCTTCGCGCGCGCGAACGACCTTCTCGCGCTCCGCCGTCTCCGCGTCCCTGCGGACCGACGCCCCGGGAAACAGACGGAGCAGTTCGTCCCACCACGGCGACGCGCCGAGCGCGTCTCCGCCGGACGAAAGCCGCCGCGTCAGCACCATTTCCTCCGACGCGCGCGTGAACGCCATCCACGCGTGAAAGGCCTCGCGCTGGAAGAGCCGCCGCGACGATGGGCGGAACCGCACGGTGCGGCCCGCGGCGGCCTCGAGAGCCTCGCGTTCGCGGTCGGTCAGAAGCGACGAGTTCGAACCCGCAGGCGGGAATTCCCCCTCCGCCAGGCCAAGGACCACCGATCCGCGCACGTTCGGAAACCGCGTACGGTCCGCCTGGCCGACGATCACGCGGTCCACGCGCGGCGGAATGCGCGGCAGTTGCAGCTCCGACAGCGTCTCCCGCAGCAGATCCAGCAAGACGTCGCGCCCGAAGACCTCGTCGCCCGACGCCGCGATCATCGCTTCGAAGAGCGCGCCCGTTTGCTTCAGCACCTTCGCATCCCCGTCCGACGGTTCCGGCATCGCGCGGCGCAGAAGATCGCACACCGGCAGAATGAAATCCCTCATCGTCCAGCCATCGTCGCGACGGGTCCGCTCGAGCGCCGACTCCAGCTCCTTCAGCGGCGCGACGACCGCGCGGCGCGTGCGGTCGACCGCATCGCCTTCCGCCGATTCATGGCGGTTTTCGGAACCTGCCGGGTCTCCGAACGCCGAGCGCGACGGCGGCTGCGGCCACGGATCGTCGCCGGTCCACTCGCGCGCGCGGCGCGGGAATTCCCCGACGAACTCCTGCAGCCGCGCGACGTCGTCCGCCGGAAAGTCGAACAGACGCGACGACGCGAAGTCGAGAATCCGCTCCGTCGCCAGACCGAGGAGAGCCGCCTCCACGGCCGCGATCGTGCCCTGGATCGCGGGATGCGTTTCGAGCGCCTCGTGGCGGTCCACGAAGCACGGAATGCCCAGCGCCGCGAAGTGCTTCTCCACTTCCAGCGCGTAGGTGTCGAGCGACCGCGTGACCACCGCCATGTCTCCCCAGCGCCAGCCTTTCGTCCGCCAGGCCAGCAGCGTCTCCGCCGCCACGCGCACTTCTTCGCGCATCGACCCGCATTCGACGAATCCGATGCCCTCCGCATCGGCGAGCGCCCGGCTGCGGTCGTCGGCGCGAAATTCCGCGCACGCGAACCGCAACGCTTCGCGGCGAAACCGCGTCTCCTCCGGCGCCACCGGCAGCGTGGTGACTTCCTCCACCGCAGTGCCGCCGTCGGCCGCCAGCGCCAGCAGTTCCATCGCCGTCTCCTCCGTCGGCAGCGAACGCGACCACTCGTCCGGCTCCGTGCCGGCCCGCAGTTCGGCGAAGCGCGACGGCTCCATCGTCAGCGTCACCGTAAGCTCCGCTGCGCGCTCCAGAAGACCGCGCAGCACTTCCAGTTCGACCGGCGTGAATCCGTGGAAGCCATCGACGAAGACGCGCGCGCCCTGCAATTCCGCCAGACCCGCCACCGCCTCCCGCAGCGATGCCAGCGACGATTCCGGGTCCATGAAACGCCCGGAGACGCGCGCGTCGTATTCCGTCGCGACCGCCGCGATCTCCGAGAGCTTGCGCGAGAGGTTCGCGTCGGACTTCGCGAACCGCTCCGACAGTTCCAGCAGCGATCGCGGCGTCACGCGGAATGACTTCAGTTCCGACACCATGTCGGCCACGCCGCGGTCGATGCTGCGAATCTTCGTCAGTGCCAGATCGCGCCCCCCGGCGCGCAGCTTCGCAAGAATCGCCGTCACCAGGACGCGCCGGTGCAGGTCCGTCAGATGGGGACGCTGCGGTCCGGGACCCACCGACCACACCCACTGCGCCAGCCGCTGGAACGAGAACACGCGCGCGCGAACGGTTCCTGCAAGCTCGCCGGACAGGAGCAGCTGCTCGGTCTGATAACTGGCCTGCTCGGGTACCAGCAGGATCAGCGGTGGTCCGTCGGGCGATTCGAGCGCCGCGCGCCGCACCGAAGCGGCGCACCACGTCGTCTTTCCGCTTCCAGGCGGCCCGATGACGAACCGCAGCCCCACGGCCTACGCTCCGACGGGCGCGTACCAGCTTGCCGCCACCGTCGTTTCGAACCGGCCCGCCCGCAAGTCCTCCATCGTCGTTACCAGATGGTCGTACACGGTCGTGTCCGCCGCCACTCTGCCCGCCGCGCGCAACTCCTTGAATTCCGGCATGCGCATGAACCGCACGCGGTCGTCGATTCGCACCGCGAACCGGGGCGCGTTCAGCATCGGAACGCCAAGACGCCTCTCGAAATCCATCAGCGTGTGGGTCAGCTGGTCCTTCGTGCAGCCCGACAGGTCGCCCGCGCCGGGGTCCCATGCCGCGATCAGAAAGCGACCTTCCGCCGCGAACGTCGCGGCTCCGCCGGTCACGACGCCGCGCTCGCGCCACTGGTCGATCAGCGCGCCGATCACCGCGAGCAGCGCCGCAGCCTGGTCCGGCGGCAGTTCGTCCGAAATCGGCACGACCCGCACCGTCGCCGAGTCCGAGAGCGCTTCGAATGGTTTCAAGTCGATCATGCGGAACTCCCCCTGAGGTTCGGAGTCACCCCTATCGCGGGGCGAACCGCGCGCCAATGGAAACCGTGGGGCCGGTTCGCGGGCGCCGACTCTACGCCTTCTTTCTGCGCGCCATCGAATAGTACGCCGGCGCGAACAGCAGCCCCGCCGCAGCCGGAACGACGTACCGCAGCGAAATCAGAATCCCCGCCGCCACCAGGACTTCCGAAGGCAGAGTCGGCGACGCGAAGATCGCCACGATGGCCCAGTCCCTCAGACCGATCCCCGCGATCGTCAGAGGCAACAGCCCCGCGAAGATCGCCGCAGGCATCTCCGCCAGGGTCCGCAGAAGCCCCACGGGCGCTCCGGCAGCCTCCAGGAAGCACCATATCTGCAGGAGATGCAGCATCCAGATCGAGAGACTCCATCCTCCCAGCACGCGCCGCCGGCCACCTTGCGCGCGAATCAGCGTCGCCACGCGAGGGGCCTCCTCCACCAGTCGCGCGACCTTCGCCAGCCTGCCCCGCCGCGCGAACGCCGGCACGAACGCCGCCGCGATTCCCGGGCCCGCCTTCGTGAAGTACAACAGCCACACGCCGCACACCACCGCCGCGCCCAGCGCCAGCACCGCCAGCAGCCAGACGTCCGTTCTGCGCACGAAGACCCAGCCGACCAGCATCCAGGCGCTCAGCGCCGCCAGGTCCAGCAGCTTCTCGAACACGACGACCTGCAACCCGTCGCCGAGCGTGCATTTCCCCTCGCGGTGCAGAAACACGCCCTTCGCCAGATCGCCCATCTTCGCCGGCAGCACCAGGTTCAGGCACCCCGCCGCCAGGACCTGCCGCCCCGCCTCGCGCCACGGAACCTTCGCGACGGGCGATGCGATGATCGACCACCGCTTCGCGATCGCGTACGTTTGCGGAAGAAAGAGAAAGGCGCCGGCCGCGAACCACCAGACGTTCGTCGCCGCCAGCACGCGCCCCACGCCCGCCGTGCCCACGCTGAAGAACAGCGCCACCAGCAGCGCCGCCGATACGGCGAGCGGGATCAGCCGCCTGGACAGACGGCTGTCCGGCCTGGCCGGCGAAGAAGAATCACGCGTCATTCATGCGCCTGCCAACGCGATCGCACGAACGCGACCGACGGAATGCGAACTCCAGCGGCGACGGTTCGGGGCGGACCTGCCATCCGCAACGGATTTCCGCGCCTCGCGGGGAAAGCCCCGCTCGACACGCCGCCTGCGGTCGGCGCAACTGGCGCCGGGCCTGCGGAGGGAACCGACCATGCGCAGAATCGGCGTCACGAAGGAAAAGTCCGAAGCCGCGCGCTTCTCGGACTATCTGTATTCGTGCGACATCGATTCCACCGTCGAGCCCGGCGACGGTGGGTGGGAAATCTGGGTTCACGACGACGACGATCTCGCCGCTGCGGCGACCGCTTTCGAGGAATTCGTCACGAATCCCAAGGCGTCCGAATTCATCGGCGCGGCGAAGAAGCCGAGGAACGAGGCGCCCGCCTCCGGAAAGGGCCGCCACAAGAGCATCGATGTCCGCACGGAAGTCTGGGGCCGGTCGAATTCGTCCGACGGGACGTTCTTCCTCACGGTCGGCCTGGTGACCATCAGCATCGGAACCTATCTGCTGCAGCTCGAAGGAAACCTCCTGCCGATCGAGAGGATCTTCATGATCGCCGATCCGTGGGCATCCAGCGGATCCCCCGGGGCGGGGCCCCTTCCCGAGGTGCGCGCCGGACAGGTCTGGCGCCTGCTTACGCCCGTCTTTCTGCACTTCGGAATCCTCCACATCGTCTTCAACATGATGTGGCTGGCCGACCTTGGCCGCACCGTCGAGAGCCACCACGGCTCCCTCGCGTTCGGCGCCCTCGTGCTCGTCTTCGCGCTGGGTTCCAACATCGCCCAGTACATCGTCTCCGGACCGATGTTCGGCGGCATGTCCGGCGTCGTCTACGGGCTCTTCGGCTACGCGTGGCTGCGGGCCCGGCACGATGTGACGATCCCCTACGCCCTGCATTCGCAGACCGTCGTCATGATGATCGTCTGGTTCTTCGTCTGTCTGACCGGCGTGGTCGGCCCGATCGCCAACACGGCTCACGCCGTGGGGCTGGTCCTCGGGCTGATCCTTGGCCGGACCGGCGCGTGGCGCGCCGCCGGACTTCGCCGGGCGGGCCGCTCCTAATACGTGAAGCAGGACCCCCCGATGAACTCCCGCAGCAGCGAGTGCCTGGGGACGTAGTCCGTCCGGATGTCGCGGAAGTAGCTGAGGAACTTGATCAGCCGCGCCGCCTCGGCGTACTCCGGATGACTTGCCTTCACCGCCTTCAGCACGGGGATCGCGAACTGCCTCAGCGCCGCCAGCTCGTACGGCAGGGCCGAGTTGAAGATCGCGTCCGCGCAGTGCTGGTACGGGAAGATGTTGCGCTCCTCGCCCCGACGCACCGACGGCCACCGCATGATCGTGGCCAGCGCGTCGTGCCCGCGATAGTTGTTGTCGCGCACGATTCGCCGGATCAGGCGCGCGTCCGCCGACGAGATGCGGTTGTGGTCGTCCACGTTCAGATGGGTCAGCGGGCTCGCGTAGATCTTGAACTTCATGCCGTCGGGGATCGTCGGCAGCAGCTGGTCGTTCAGACCGTGGATGCCCTCCAGGATCAGGAGGCTGTTTTCCTCCAGCCGCAGCTCCTCGCCCTCGACGCTGCGCCCCGCCTTGAAGTCGAACTTCGGAACGCGCGTGCTGCGGCCGCTCATCAGCTCCCGCACGCACGCCTGCAGGCGCGTCACGTCGATGGCGTGGAACGACTCGAAGTCCAGGTCGCCGTGCTCGTCGCGCGGCGTGCGGTCGCGGTCCACGAAGAAGTCGTCGAGCCCGATGACGACCGGCCTGTGCCCGTTGACGCGCAGCTGGATGGCGAGCCGCTTGATCGTCGTCGTCTTGCCCGACGACGACGGGCCGGCCAGAAGCACGATCTTCGGCTGTCGCGGGTGGTTCGTGATCATGTCGGCGATCTGCGAAAGCCGCTTCTCGTGCAGCGCCTCGGCGATCAGCACGTACTCGCGCACCTGTCCCCCGGCGATGATGTCGTTGAGCTGGGCGACGGTCCTCCACCGCAGAATCCGCATCCAGCGCTCGTACTCGTGCATCACGCCGGACATCTGCGCGATGTCCTGGCGCGGCGGCAGCTCGTCGGGGTTGTTCGACCGCGGAAAGCGCAGGATCAGCCCCGGCTCCAACTGTTCCAGCTCGAACGTCCTCATGTCGCCCGTCGAGGGCGCCAGCTGCCCGTAGAAGTGGTTCACGTGGCCGCGCAGCTTGTAGACCGATACGGCCTTCGGCGCCATGTACTCCAGCAGGCGGACCTTCTCGCCCATGCCGGCCTCGCCGAAGATGCGCAGCGCCTTGTCCAGCGGCTGCGTCGTGCGCTCGATCGGTTCGTCCGCAGCGACGATTTCCCGCATGCGCCGCTCGATCGCGCCGATGTCCGCCGGGCTCAGCCCCAGGGGCGCCTCCTTGCGGTAGTCGTCGCAGTACAGCTCCGCGTAGTAGCCGTGGTCCAGCGAGTGGTTGATGTGCACCTGCACGCCGGGAAAGAGTTCCTGCACCGCGGCGATCAGCACGAACGTCAGACTCCGCCGCGCGATCAGCGCGCCGTCGCGCGTGCCCAGATGAACCGGCGCGAGCGAACCCGGCTGGTCCAGCGGCCGCGAGAGACTCGTGACCTTGTTGCGATACCGCGCCGCCACCACGGGGTGCGGCGAAGGCGCCTTCAGCGACTTCAGCACCTCCTGCGCGGTCGTTCCCGCCGCGACACGGACCTTCTGGCCGTCCGGCAGCGTCATCGTCACCATCCTGGCCGTCTTCTTCGACTTCGCGGCCGCGGTGGACGCGACCCTTCCGTTCCCCGAAGCCTTCACCGCACCGGCGCGCTTCTTCGTCTTCTCCATCGTCCGGCTCCTGCCGGTCTTTCTTGCTGTCATCGTTGCTCTTGCTCCCTGATCCGGCGGAGCCGGGCTCGAAGCCCCTCCGCCGCTTAATCCGGAGAGTTCGCCACAACGACCCCCCGACTGTCAAGGTCGTCTTTTCGGTACGGTTCCGCCCGGACAGAGGGAGCGAGTACCGCATTCCGCCGCGCCGACTCCCCGCTTCGCGACTTTCGGGTTGGCCACCGCGCCGCCGTGATCAGTCTGTCGATAGTCGAAGTCCCCTCCATGCCCTCCAATGCGGAGGCACACGATGAAGCCACTCACGGTCCTGTCCCTGGCGCTGCTTCTTCCCGGTCTTCCCCTCCTGGCGGAGGTCGATCTCTCCGTCGGCGCGGGCAACGGCTTCCTGGAAATCAACAACATCGACGAACGCGGCTGGCTCGACGACGCCGACCAGGGCACCTACGACGCCGGCGCCAACACCGGCGACACCATTTGGGAGATGTTCTTCGCCGTCGTCGAAGGCGACGGCGTCACGTACTTCGACGGCGAAACGTCCCATCATGCCGGTCAGCGCGCCACCGGCGGCACCACCTCCTCGACCTCCACGGGTTTCGAAACCACCGGCATCTCTCTTCCCGGCAGCCCCGACATGAACGCCACCATGCAGGTGCAGCTCTCCCAGCCCGTCATCGGCGCCAACCAGTTCATCGCCCAGGCCGACTGGACCCTGACTCTCGCAGATACCGGCGGCATCTCCCACGACGTGCGCATCGTCTGCTGGTACGACGCCGACATCTACATCGACGGCTCCTTCGACGACAACGTCTGCGCCTTCGGCAAGGGCACCGTCAGCGGCTACGCCCCCGGCAATCCGAGAGGCTTCATCGGTCTCTCCAACGGTCCCGCCCCGGTCGATCTCGACCAGGGCGTTCTCTTCGATGTGATCGTCCCGCCCACCGTCCCTGCGGAAGCCATCGTCATGGCCACCGTCCGCGACTCCATCGCATCCTCCCGGTACTGGATATCCGCCGGCGACTTCGCCACCACAGGGTTCGACGCGAACCGCCGCATCCATCCCGACCTCGCCAACCGCGTTCAGGGCGATGCGAACGCCGACGGCCAGATCGACGCGGGCTCGGACATCGGCGCCGTCATCGAGGTCGCCACCACCGTGCCCGCCAACGGCGCCCAGACCATCACGTTCCGCCTCCTCTACGGACTCGACCAGTCGTTCCAGCCAATGCCCCTTCCCCCGCCGCCCCCCGACGTCTGGACTCTGCGCTGACGCCGCCCCCCGCGATTATCCCCCGTCACGCGCCGATCCGGTGCGCGTTTCGCTTTGACGCTATCCCGCCCGGCCCCCTGACTGCCCCCACCCCGCCGCGAGGGAGACACCTCTCACCGTGTACATTGGCGAATCGGTTCGCATCGGACTGTCCGAAATCCGAATGCACAAAATGCGGTCTTTGCTCACGATGATGGGCGTGATCTTCGGCATCGCGGCCGTCATCGCCACCTCCGCCATCGGGTCCGGCGCGGCCGAGGAACTCAACCGCCAGCTTGCCGCTCTGGGCACCAACACCGTGCGCGTGCGCGCAGTGGAGCTTCGCGGTGCCGACGCCATGTCCGCGTCCCAGAAGTCCCCCTACGGTCTGACCCGCGCCGACATCGACGCCATCCGCGCGGTCGTCGAGCCCGTCACCCACGTCGCCGCCCTCAAGAAGGGCGACGTCCCGGTCTTCGTCGATGGCAAGTCCATCGCCGCCGAAATCTACGGCACCTCCGCGGACCTGCCCGGCATCGTCGGCTACCAGATGGCCGCGAACCGCTTCGTGTCCGATCTCGACAACGAGAACGCGGCCCAGGTCTGCGTCATCGGCGACGAAATCCGCCGCATCGCCTTTCCCCTCGAAGACCCCCAGGGAAAGACCATGATGCTCGCCGGCCAGCGCTACACCGTCATCGGCGTCCTCGCCCCCCGCAGCACCGGCGGCGAGACCGTCATCAAGGTCGGCAACGTCGACCGGAACATCTACCTCCCCATCAACACGCTCTTCAAGCGCTTCGGCACGGGAGGCGACCCCCGCGCCGACAAGCTGGAGGAGATCATCCTCAAGGTCGGCGAGGACGCCAGCCTCCGCGAGACCGCCGACCTCGTCGGCCGTATCCTCCACCGCCGCCACAACGGCGTTCAGGACTACGAAATCATCGTCCCCGAGGAGCTCATCCGCCAGCAGCAGGAGACCGGCGCCATCCTCAGCAACGTTCTCATCTTCGTCGCCGCCATCTCCCTGCTCGTCGGCGGCATCGGCATCATGAACATCATGCTCGCCACCGTCACGCAGCGCACCCGCGAGATCGGCGTCCGCCGCGCCCTGGGAGCCACGCGCAACGACATCCTCGGCCAGTTCATCGTCGAATCCCTCATCATCAGCCTGCTGGGCGGCGTCATCGGCATCGGCATCGGCTACGGACTGGCCTACACGATCGGCAGCTACGCCGACTGGATCGTCATTGTCCCCCCCATGGCCGTTCTCGTATCCAACGCGGTGGCGGGCGGAATCGGGTTCGTGTTTGGTCTTTACCCGTCCATGAAGGCCGCCAGACTCGACCCCATCGAAGCCCTCCGCACCGAGTAGCCCGCACCGCCGGGCGCCGGCGCTTCACACCGAACGGCCCGCCCATGCACTGGAAAGTCCCCCTCACCACACTGACGATCGGCGAAGAGGAGCAGGCGGCCGCCGTGCGCGTGCTCCGCAGCGGCTGGCTCTCCATGGGGCCGGAGGTCGATGCCTTCGAGCAGGAGTTCGCCCACGCCGTCGGCAGCCCCCACGCCATCGCCACCGCCAACGCCACCGACGCCCTCGCGCTTTGCTACGACGCCACCGGCGTGAACCGCGGCGAAGAGGTCGCCATGTGCGCCCTCACCTTCGTCGCCTCGCTCAACGTCGCGATCCGCCGCGGCGAGAAACCCATCCTCGTCGATATCGCCAGCGAGGACGACCTCACGATGTCCGTCCCCGACCTGGAAAGCAAGATCAGCTCGCAGACCAGGCTCATCGTCACCATGCCCTACGGCGGCTTCGCGCCGGACATGCCCGGCATCCTGCGTCTCGCCCAGCGCCACGGCATCCCCATCGTCGAGGACGCCTGCCACGCCGTCCTCGGCAGACTCGGCGGGCGGTGCCTCGGAACCTTCGGCGACGCCGGGGTCTTCTCCTTCTTCGGCAACAAGAACATGACCACCGGCGAGGGGGGCATGATCGTCACCGGCCAGCGCACCATCGCCGAACGCGTTCGCCTCATGCGCAACCACGGCATGACGCGCAACACCCACGACCACTATCTGGGACGCCGCACGGATTACGACGTCGTCGTCGCCGGCCACAATTTCCGCATGGACGACATGCGCGCCGCCATCGGTCGCGAGCAGTTGAAGAAGCTCCCCGCCTCGAACCTGCGCCGCGCGGAAATCGCCGCGCGGATTCGCGAACGCCTCGCGAAGGAGGCGCCGACCCTCCGCTTCCCCTTTGCCGCCGCGAACCACGCCGAGAGCAGCCACCACCTTCTGCCCGCCATTCTCCCGCCGGGCAACTCGCGGGACCGGTTCTGCCGCCACATGAACAACCTGGGCGTCCAGACCAGCGTGCATTACCGGCCTCTGCACCGGCTCCGCCACACGACCGGTCTCTGGCGCGAGGAACCGAAGCTGCCGGTTCTAGAGTCCATCGAGGACCGGCTGGTGACCCTGCCCCTTGGACCGGGCTTTACCGAAGAACAGATCGAACTGCTCGTCGGGGCGACCGTCGCCGCGCTGCAATAGGCACGCCCCCGCACACATTCCACATTCGGAGCGTATCATGGGAAAAACGGTCGGTGTCATGCTCTCGGGATGCGGCGTCTTCGACGGCTCCGAGATCCAGGAAGCCGTGTTCACGCTGCTGTTCCTCGACCGTGCCGGCGCGAAGGCGCTCTGCGCCGCGCCGGATGCCGCGCAAATGCACGTCTTCAACCATCTGAAGGGCGAAGTCTCGCCCGGCGAAACGCGCAACGTCCTCGCCGAATCGGCCCGGATATGCCGGAGCGGCATTCGGAGCGCCAAGACCGTGAAGGCGGCGGAACTCGACGCGCTCGTCTTTCCCGGCGGCTACGGAGCGGCGAAGAACCTCAGCGACTTCGCGGTGAAGGGCGCGGACTGCACCGTCCACCCGGAAGTCGCGCGCCTGGTCGGGGAGATGCTCGCCGCCGGCAAGCCCGTCGGCTTCGTCTGTATCAGCCCCGTCATCGCCGCGAAAGTCGTCGGCGACGGCGTGGAACTCACCGTGGGCTGCGACGCCGACGTCGCCGGAGCGATCGCCGCGATGGGCGCGAAGCACGTCGAGTGCAGCGTCGACCGCGTCGCCATCGACGAGAAGCGAAAGATCGTTTCCGTGCCGGCCTACATGTACGACGACGCCAGTCCCGCCTCCGTGGCCGCCGGAATCGAAAAACTCGTGGAAACCGTGCTCGGCCTGGCGTAGCGTTCGCTCCGCCGAATCCCGAAGGACGCCCCGCCATGTCGCTCGATCTCTACGCCGGACCGCTCTTCCGATACTACATGGGCGACTGGGAGAATCTCGCGCAGCGCTACGCCCGCGAGAACGGCCTGAAGTACGTCGCCGTCCATCCGGAAGGCGAAACCGGCGACGACGAGGGCAGGCTCGAGGCCGGCGACATTCGCGCGTCCGTCGAAACCTGGCGCGAAGTCATGACCGAAGGGCTCGGCTCCAACATCGCCGAACCCCTCCTTTGGAACGAATCCCCCGACGCGCCCTACTTCACCGACCGCCCCCACTGGGACGGCTATGCCGGGCTGATGCTGCTGGCCGCCCACGAGGAGCACCCCGAGATCGATCCCCCCGTGTCGGTCTCTCCGGAATGGCACGACGACCCCGCCTTCGCGAAGTCCGCCGCCAACGACTACTCCACCACCGAGTACATCCAGATTCTCTCGGGCGAGTTGTGGGTCCCCACGAAATTCGAGTTCACGTTCAAGTTCCTCGACCTCACCGGCCGCCAGATCCACGTCGGCTCGGCCGTCGCGCTTCTGGAGCAGCTGCAGACGCTCAACGACCGGACGTACAAGGGCCAGCCCTGGGACCTCAAGGCGTGGCGCGACGAACTGCCGACCGAGAACGGGTCCTTCGAAGTCGCCGCGCGCTTCGGCCTCTCCGTCTTCACCGACCTCGCCCGCCGCGCCATCGACAACAAGGTCCCCCTGCGCCTGGACTACTGAACGCGCGCGCTACTCCGCCGTCAGGCGGTGGTAGCCCGTTTCGCCGTGGTCGACCAGGTCGAGTCCCGTCATTTCGTCCTCTTCCGACGGGCGGATTCCGATCGTCTTGTCCACGAGCAGCAGAATCCCCAGCGTCGCGACGGCAGCGAGAAGAACCGTGATGACGATCGTCAGTGCCTGGGTGCCGACCTGGCCCCAGTTTCCGTCCATCCCGCCGACCGGCGCGCCTTCCCCGAAGAAGTCGTTCACGGCCACCGTGGCGAACACTCCCGTCAGCAGCGCGCCGACCATTCCGCCCAGGCCGTGGATGCCGAACACGTCGAGAGAATCGTCCACCTTCAGTGCGGGCTTCAGATACGTCACCGCCCCGAAGCAGACCGCCCCGGTCACCAGGCCGATGATCAGGCCGCTGACCGGCGTGATGAAACCGGCGGCGGGCGTGACTCCGACAAGCCCCGCCACCACGCCGGAGATGACGCCGAGGAGACTTGGCTTTCCGCGCGTGATCCACTCCGCGACCATCCAGGACACGGCGGCGCCGGCGGCGGAGAAATGCGTCGCGGCGAACGCGTTCGAAGCGATGGAGTCGGCGGCCAGGGCGCTTCCCGCGTTGAATCCGAACCACCCGACCCAGAGCAGGCCCGCACCGATCGCGGAAATCACCAGGTGATGGGGGGCGAACTCGTTGCCCGGGTAGCCTCGCCGCCTTCCCAGGTACAGCGCGCAGACGAGCGCCGAGACGCCGGAGCTGATGTGGACGACGGTGCCGCCGGCGAAATCCAGCCCCTCGATGTGCGGACCGAACCATTCGCCTCCGGCGAGAATTCCGCCGCCCCACACCCAGTTGGTCAGCGGAAAGTACACGATCGTCGACCACAACAGAATGAACGGCACGAGCGCGCGAAAGCGAAAGCGCTCGGCGAAAGCCCCGGTGATCAGCGCCGGCGTGATGATGGCGAACATCAGCTGGAAGAACATCACCGTCATTTCCGGCAGCCCCTCCGACGTGTCCGAGGACACCCCGGCGAGGAACATCTTCCCGAGCCCGCCCCAGTACGGGCTTTCCGAATCGCCCAGCGCGACGCTGTACCCGTAGACGAGCCAGAGAATCGACACCAGCCCCATGCAGAAGAAACTCTGCATCATCACCGACAGCACGTTCTTCGCGCGAACGAGCCCTCCGTAGAAGAGGATCAGCCCCGGCGCCGTCATCATCAGGACGATGGCGGACGACGTCATGATCCAGGAGTTGTTGGCGTAGGTCTTCGCCTCTTCGATCATCGCCTTCAGTTCCGCGATATCGGCGGCGGTGACGTCCTGCGCGAAGGAGACGGCGGCGAGCAGCGCAAAGGCGGCGAGCGCGGTCAGAGTTGGTATCGGCCGTTTACGGATCACGGTTCGGAAACCTCGCATTGGGATAGGCGGCGGTCGCGGCGACCGCATGCCGGGCGTGGCCTCATTGCGCGAGTTCCGTTCCCCCGCCGGGACCGCCCGGAGAACGCATCGGAGTCTGGTATCGCTCGACTTGGATTCCGGGGTCGGCACGACCGGTCAATTCCGGCCACTGGGACGGCTGGCCGGAATTGACCACGTTGTGGAAACGGTGCCGACTTGGAGCGGTCCGTGTTTCCGGAGGCTGTGCGCCGCGAAAAAGCAACGGCGCGGAACGAATCGTCGTCCGCGCCGCGCCGATGCTATCCGTCGTTCCTGGAACCGCTCAGTACTCCAGGTAGCCCTCGTTGCTCTTCTTGGTGCCGGAGGTGATGCCCTCGACCATGAGGCGGAGTTCCTCGGGGCTTGTGGCGTAGGTGAGCGCGTCGTCGTAGTTGATGAAGCCGGTCTTGATAAGGTCGAACAGAGACTGGTTGAAGCTCTGCATGCCCCAGTGCTTGCCCTCCTCGACGGCGGGCAGCAGTTCGATGGTGCGCCCCTCGTGGATGAGTTTGCGCAGCAGCGGCGTGTTGATCAGAATCTCGACCGCGGGAATGCGGCCCTGGCCGCGCTTGAGGGGAAGCAGGCGCTGGCTGACGATGCCCTGCAGGCCGAGCGCGAGTTCCATGCGAATCTGGTCGTGAAGGTAGGCGGGGAAGAAGTTGATGATGCGCTCCACGGTCTGCGTGGCGTTGATGGTGTGCAGCGTGGAGAGAACCAGGTGGCCGGTCTCCGCGGCGGCGACGCAGGTCTTGACCGTTTCCAGGTCGCGCATTTCGCCGATCAGAATCACGTCCGGCGCCTGGCGCAGCACGTGGCGAAGCGCGTCCTCGAACGTCTTGGTGTCGAATCCCACTTCGCGCTGGCTGACGATGGCCTGCTTGTCGTTGTGGAGGAACTCGATGGGGTCCTCGACGGTGACGATGTGGCAGCGGCGGTGCTCGTTGATGTGGTTGATCATCGCGGCCAGCGAGGTGGACTTGCCGGAGCCCGTGGTGCCGGTGACGAGCACTAGACCGCGGGGCGACTCCGAGAGCGTCTTCACCGCCGGCGGCAGATGGAGGTCCTCGAAGCTGAAGTTCGGCCGCGTGATGTGGCGAAACACCATGGCGACGGTGCCGCGCTGGCGAAAGAGGTTCACGCGGAACCGGCCCACGCCGCTGACGCCCAGAGCCAGATCCATCTCGGGAATGCGCTCGAACTGCTCGATCTGGTCTTCGGTCATCATCCCGTAGGCGATGTCCTGGGCGTCCTCCATGGTGATTTCGGCGTAGTCCAGCGGGCGAACCACGCCATCGACGCGAACGTGGGGGGGCACGCCGGCCTTGATGAACAGGTCGGACGACTTGCGATCGACCATCTCCTGGAGAAGGTCGTCCAGTCGGATAACTGCCATGGGAAGTGCTCCTGGGGGTCAGACTCGATCAAAGGGCTAGCCCATCTTCGGCCCCAGGAAAACAGAAAAATTGCGTGGAACCCCCGCTGCGGGAGGAAAAAGGGTCTCGCCATGGAACCGACGATCCGCCCTGCGACCATCGACGACGTCCCGAGAATCGCCCGCGCGGCGGTCGAAACCGTCCTCCACGCCCGCCGCCAGGGAAGCGACCCTTACGTCCAAGGCCTGCCGGACGGCGATTCCGAACCCCTCCGCGAGTGGGCGGCCCGGTTCACCGGCGGAGGCACGCAGGGGGCGCTTGTGCTGGAATCCGCGAGCGGCGAGTTCATCGGCTGCGCCTGCCTGGCGATCGGGTCCGGCGCCATGCCCGAGGCGCTCGCCGGCCGCACGGGCACCGTGGCGCTTCTGTGGGTCGCGGAGCGGCATCGCGGTCGCGGCCTGGGGCGCGCACTGGTCCGCGCCGCGGAGGACTGGTTCGCGGACCGCGACATCCGACACGTCGAACTCTCGTGGCTCGCCGTCAATGCGGACGCCGAACGGTTCTGGAAGCGAATGGGGTATGCGCCGTTCCGGACGCATGGGTGGAAGCGAACGGGGTAGGTCTCGCCGCTAGGCGCCGGCGGAGGCGACGTCTCCGATCGGAACTTCGTCGCGGCTTGGCTGCTCCAGGCGAAGACGGCCGAGGTTGTCGCGCCGCCAGAGATAGATATATCCCCGGATCTTGTATCCCTTCGAGTCGATCGCCGAGGACTGGAACGTGTTCGGCTTCACGAACCCCTGGTAGTGCGAGTTGATTACCGCGTCGTAGCCCACCAGCGTCTGCTTGGCGTAGAGTTTCGGGTACACGCCCTCGTGATAGCGCCGCGTCGCCGTCGCGATGAAGTCCGCCACCTGCAGGCCGCACGCGTCGCGCTGGTTCTGGACCATCGGCGAGGAAACCAGCGGACTGCTGCGGCCGCCGGAACCGAAGAGGTTTTCGGTCTGCAGCTGGACGAGAACCTCGAGTTCCTCCGGGCGGCCGGGCGGAACCACGATGCAGCCGATGTCGTCCGCATCGCGAAGGTGCTGGCAGAGCGGTTTCATCAGATAGCTGTATGTCAGGGGAAGCAGCCACTTGGCGTGGGCCGGCTTGTCGGTGGTGCGCTTGTCGACCACCACGAGAAAGAAGCTGGGTTCGAGCGCCGCGACGATCTTCTCGAAGCCCTTGCAGAACGCCCGCGTCCAGGACTTCTCCGCGTTGCGCGGGTGGAGAAGGTCGTTGGCGTCGACGCGCGATTTCAGCGGATCGTAGTTGTCCTTCTGGAAGGAGCGCTGGAGCCCGTTCAGCCGAAGCTGGAGCGCCTTCCACTTCTCCGCCGGAAGCGAAACGCCCGCCTGGACCCAGAAGTTTCCCGCGGAACTCTCGACGGGCTTCCCGGAATGCTGGACGTAGATGAAATGCATGGCCGGAGGATTCCGGGATCGGGCGTTGGGAACGGTCGCGGACCGCCGCGAGGACACGGCGCGTGTTGGCGAGAGTGGGGGGAAACGACCCCGATGTCCATGAAAATCCCGGGATTCTGCGGGATGCGCGGCCCCCTACCGCACCGCCAGCAGGCTGTTCACGTTCCCCCCGGCGTCGGTGTGGACGTGGTAGTTCTCCGGATCGACGATCCATTCGCCGTCGATGACGTACTTGTACTGGTAGGTTCCGGCGGGGAGGTTGCACCGAAACCCCCAGAGGGCGGGGTTGTCGCGCTTGCGGAACATGGGGGTCGGCTGCCAGTCGTTGAACGATCCCGCGACGGCGACTTCCCGCGCGTTGGGGCGGTAGACGATGAACGTGACGGAGTCGCCGAGGATCAGCGGCGACGTCATCGGATTGCCGATCACCAGCACCGAATTGCTGGTGCCGTAGGGGTTCGGTTTCTTCAGCGGGTTGCGCAGGTCCTCGTGATACTCGCCGGCGTCGTCCACGTACTTGTACTCGTAGACGTCCTCGGACACGTTGATGGTCACGTACCAGTCGCCGTTGACGGCGCGCTGCATGGGCGTCGCCCCGATGCGCCAGTCGTTGAAGTCGCCGACGACGGAGAGCTCCGACGCCGCAGGCGCCTTGTGGGAAAGCGTGATGGCGAGCGTCCCCGGGCGGGGTTGGAGGATGTTGACCGTCGCCGTCTTGAAGGGCTGGATCTCCGCAAGCCGCTCGATGTGCCGGCGTGTCGCCGCGTCCTGCGTCGATTCGGTCCGCGGCGCCCCGCCCAGCGACGCCCGGTTGGTGCGGTCGAGGTAGAGGGAAAAGACGTCGGGCGGCTTGAACCCGACGGCGCGGTCGACTTCGGTGCCGCGGGGATCGAGAAACAGGACCGTCGGAACCTTGAAGATGCCGTAGCGCTCGACAAGCGCGGCGTGAGCGCGCGCGTCGAGTTCGAAACAGACGAAGTTGTCCATCAGCTCCTGCAGGCCGGGAGCGGCGAAGGTTTCCTCGCGCATGCGCTGGCAGTCCCGCGCGACGCCGTTGTAGAAGAAGACCAGCGCAGGCTTTCGCGTGGCGTTGCGAACGGCGACGCCCTCCTCAAGGCGCTCGTACCACCGCACCTGCGCGCCGGCGGGAAGCGCGGCCAGCGCGAACAGCGCCGCGAGAAGCGCTGCCATCGTTCGTCGTGAAGTCCGCTCCCGCATGGGGTCATCCCTTCGCCGGCGGCCCGCGATGGGGAATGCGCCGCCAGTTTCACGGGACAGGCTGCCCTGGAACGTGGAGCGATACAACTCCAAGCAGGCGGCGGGAGCGGGCCGCCGGTAAAACCTTTATGAACCCGCCGCCCCTCCCCGGGCCCCGGCGGAACGGCCCTTTTGCCTTGGCCCTGGAGCGGCGGCCCCGAGGCTGTTCGCCGAGGTCCGTCATCCGTGCACCGCAATCCCCGCAGCCCGATCACCAGACGCATCATCGCCGCCTACGACGACTGGATCATCCGCACCTACTGCACGATCCGGTTCCGGATCATCAATCTCCGCATGCTGGAGGAGATCGAGCAGTACATGCCCCGCAAGGGCACGATCCTGGACCTGGGCTGCGGGTTCGGACTCTTCAGCCACTACTTCGCCCTCTGCTCGCGTTCGCGGCGAATGCTCTCGATGGACCTCAACGCGCGCCGCATCGGTCTCGCCAACAAGGCCGCCGAGCGCCTGGACACCGCGCGACAGACGGACTTCCGCGCGATGAACGTCCTCGACTATCCCTTCGACCGGCCCGTCGACGGCATCGTCATGCTCGATCTCGTGCACCATCTCCCGAAGGGAAAGGCCGACGGGATTCTGCTCCACTGCCATCGCATCCTCGCCGACGGAGGCGTGCTGCTCATCAAGGACGTCGAAGACAGGCCCTGGTGGAAGATGGCCTTCACCTGGATTCTCGACAAGGCGATGGACTACCGGACGCCGGTGAACTACTATCCGCGCGGGAAACTCGTCGCGCTGCTGCGCAGAACCGGCTTCGATGTCCATTCGCACCAGATGCTCGACATTCTCCCCTACCCGCACATCTTCTACATCTGCCGCAAGCGGCGCCCGCGCACCGCTCAGTCGCGTTCCCGCGCGGCGGAGAGTTCCAGCCAGGCGTCGGCGTAGCGCTTCCCGAACTCGCGCTGCGAATCCGCGTCGATGTGGACCTGGTCCTCCATCGGCAGCAGACCCTCCGACGAGACGAACGCGACGCGGGGATCCTCCTCCGCGATTTCGCGGTGCGCGCGGTCCAGGACTTCTTCAGACTCCGTCCAGGGCTTGCCGGGGAAACGGCCCAGCTGGCCGATGATGAACGGCAGTTCGGGCTGGCCCAGGTCCTCGCGAAAACGCGCGATCACCGCCTTGAGGTTCTCCTTGTAGACCGCCGCGCGGTCGGGCGGCGCGTCGCTCTCGCCCTGGTGCCAGAGGATCGCCTTCAGGTCGCCATCCTGCATGGCGCGGCGCGCGCGCGCGATGGCCTCGTCGTAGGGATAGTCGCCCGTTTGGGCGTGAAAGCCGCCGGGTTGCCACGCGGCGACGGCCGACCCGCCGACCGCAGCAGGCACCAAGCCGATGGTAACGGAGGCATCCTTCTCCGCGAGCGCGATTCCGAAACTGCGCCCCAAACCAACTCCGGCTATCGGCTTGTCGAAGTGGATCGGGTCCACCGCCGGAACCCATTCGCCCTCCCTTCCCAACGACAAAACGCGCGGGTGCGGCTCGCGGTCCTGGGGCGCGACCTCTCCCCGGCCGGCCATGTTGGACTGGCCAGCGAGGAGAAAGAGCTGAAAGCGGTCGGGTGCGGGAGTGCCGTCCACGGGCGGTGGCTCCTCGTAGGTCTTGCTGCACGCCGAAACGACGACGGCGACGGTCAGCGCCATCGCGGCGGCGCGCAGGATAAGGTGCGTTTGCGAACGAATCATGGGTTCCCTGTTGTCCCGCCTGAGGGGCGAACGAGTGTTGAACCACTTCACCCCGTTCGCCCAGGGGGCAAACGAACTCGTGCCATCCGCCGAAGTAAAATCCTCCGAACGGATTCTCGCCGTCGCGCTGCTGGTGCTGGCGGGCGTGCTCTCTCTGGTCGAAACGGGCATTGCCGCGGGCATCGGCGACCATCCGCTGCACCTCGCGTACGTACATCGCGCGATGGACCCTTCGCTTTTTCCCGGCGATCCCTTCGTGGCGACGCTCGACCAGTACCCCTCGGTCTTCTGGAAAGCCATCGCGGCGTTCGCGGCGGCGGGCATTCCCCTGAACCTGTTTCTCTACGGAGGACACGTCGCCTTTCGCGCCATCGCCGTCGCGGGCTTCTTTCTGCTGTACCGCGAACTGGCACGACAGTGCCTGGCGAGCGGCGAACGCGCCGCCACCTGGACGGCCGTCGCCGGGACGTTCGTGGTTCTGGGATTCAACGTCGTCCACTGGGGCGGCACGTATATGCTGGAGACCACGCTGGAAACGTCCGCCGCCGCCTTCTCCGTCCTGCCGTGGGCATGGTGGTTCTGGCTGAAGCGCTCGTGGACGGGATGGGCCGTCGCGTTTGGCGCGGTCACATGGATCCACCCGATGATCGGCAGCTACGCAGCGCTTCTCTTCGCTTCTCTTTGGTGCGCCGAGGGCACGCTGTTCGGCTGGCGCACGGAGGCCGGCAGGGCCTTCTGGCTGCGCGGCGGACTTCCCGCCGCCGCGCTCGCCGGCGGCGGCTTCCTCTACGCCTGGCTGCACACCACCGGCATGGACGCCGAAACGAAGGCCGCGTGGGTCGTCATTGCGCGCTACCGCCTCGGGCATCACCTCTTTCCATCCGGCTGGGCGGTCTCCCAGTTCGCGCTGCGGGCCGCCATCGCAGCGGTCCTGCTGGTCGCGTGTATCGCGACGGCGACCGGCAGGACACGGCGCCTGCTCCTCGCCGGATTCCTGCCCGTCGCCGCGCTGACGGTGCTCGGCATGGCGGCGCCCCGGCTCTTCCCCCACCCCACACTGCTCTCGCTCTGCCTTTGGCGGTCGCCCATGGCGTGGACGCTCGCCGCCACCGGCCTTCTGGTGCCCTTCGCGCTAGAGCTCCTGCGCCCGCGCATTGCCACCGACCGGCTCGCGATCCCCGCGCTGGTGGCAACGGCGCTCTTCCTGACGGGACTCTCCGCCATCAAGATGCAGCGCCGCCAGGGATGGACCCCTTCCGCCGACCGACAAGCCGTCGCCCAATGGGTGCGCGAGAACACGCCGCGCGAGAGCCTGGTCCTGGCGCCGCCGCAATCCAGCGGCCTCCGCGTCGAGACGCGGCGGGCATCCTTCGTGGAATGGAAAGACGGTTCCGCCATTCTCTGGGACGCGGAGTACACCCGCGACGTCTGGATGAGGCGGCTCGCGGCGCTGGCGGGAACGCGCCGCACGGACGAGACCACCGGTCTGGAACGCCCCCCCGTCGCCGACGAAGTCGCGGACGACTATCGCGCGCTCCTGGACAACCCAGACCGCCTCCGCACCCTCGTCCTCGAAA
>JAJFLJ010000234.1 GCA_021772755.1 Candidatus Sumerlaeota bacterium | reverse complement strand
CCTCTTGGCGATCCCGGCGATCAGGACGTCAGGGGCATGTTCTTCGTCGATGAAACGAATGGCTGGCTGAACGGACACGGCGAGACGGAAGAGGATGACGACTTCTTTCTGGCCAGAACGGAGGACGGTGGAGAGACCTGGACGCCGGTGTTCACGCCGATCGGCATCGACGAGGCCACCGACATGTTCTTCGACGGCAGCGGTCTGGGTTGTGTGGTCAAGGGGGGAATCATTCTCGCAACGCAGAACAATGGGGCGACATGGTCCTTTCCCGTCTTCGACGCGTCGCCCGGACTTCTCGCCGTCGAGTTCGTCGATGCGCAGACCGGCTGGGTCGGAGGCGTCGACAACGTCCTCATGCGCACGGTGAACGGCGGCGATCACTTCGCCAGCGCCGTTCCCGGCGATGTCGGCGACATCGAGGACATCGTCTTCGGCGACGACGGAACGATCTATGTCGGGGCCGACCTGCGCGGAAACGGACACCTTCTCATCTCCGACAACGGAGGCGTGACGTGGAGACGGCAGAACGTCCCGAAGTATCCCGTTTCCGGCGGCGAGATCTTCTCGACCATCAAGACGATGCGCGTCACGCCGAACGGAACGGTCTGGGCGGGCGGCCGGCGGCTGTTCAAGCGCGTGGACGAAAACGAACCCGTCATCCGGGTCAAGTCCATCCCCTCCGCGACGATCGGCGTTCCCTACTCGTTCGCGCCAGGCTCCTCCGGAGGAACGCCGCCCCTTGAATGGAGTATCGAAGGGTCGCTGCCTCCCGGCCTCTCCCAGAATCCCGCGACAGGCGAGATATCCGGCGTCCCGTCGGGATCGAGTTTCTCCTTCGACATCGTCCTCACCGATTCGGAGTCGCGTTCCGACACCCTGGTGAGCGTGCGGATTCCCGTTTCTTCGACTCCGCTCTCCCTGCTTCCGACCGATCTTCCCGACGCCACGCACCGCATCACCTACCGCGAACCCATCGGCATCGAAGGCGGGGTTCCACCCTTCACGTGGCGCATCGTCGAAGGCTCCCTCCCCGCCGGCATGGACATCGACTCCGGCTCTCTCGTCGCGGGATGTCCGCAGGAACTCGGCACGTTCGACTTCACCGCGCAGGTCACCGACTCCAATTCGCTTCCCCAGCGCCGGGAAATCGAGTTGTCCATCACCGTCAACCCGCTCGCCGAGGAGACGTGGGAGGTCCAGCACGCCCACAACCGCATCAACGACATCCATTTCTTCGACGAGGAGGAGGGCATCGCCTTCGGCTGGAGCGGCACCATCGTTCGCACGAAGAACGGCGGAAGGACATGGAGCCAGAGCGGCCAGCTCGACCTCTTCGGCGGAGAGATCGTCGATGCCGACTGGAACGGCGACCTCGGCCTGGTGTCGGCGGGCAACGGACTGTTCCGAACCACCGACCGCGGCGAAACGTTCGACCTCGTTCTTTCCCCCGGCGCCCAGGAATTCGGCTCGGTCGTTCCGCGCATCTGCTTCCAGCGCAACGGGCTCGTCTTTCTCACGAGCGACCGCATGAGCCGTTCCGAAGACGGCGGCCTGACCTGGGCGCTCGCGACGACACCCCCGGTTCCCGAACGACTCTGGGACGTCGCTCTCGGCACGGAATCGACCGGCTGGGCCACGGGTACGGTGAAGACGCTCTTTCGCACCACCGACGGCGGGATGACATGGGAGAACGCAACGATCCCCCAGTTGCACGACGATCCCGGAATTCCCGACGACGTCCGCCTCTTCGGGGCCGACGCCGTCGGCGACAAGGCGTGGGTCGTCTCGACGCTCGCGGCGGGATTCGGGTCCGGCATCAAACTCTATCGCACGGAAAACGACGGCGCCGACTGGATCACCGAATCCGTGCTGCCCACCCAGGGTCTCGGCTTCGAACTTCAGTTCGACGACGACGGGATTCGCGGCTGGATGGGCGGTGTCGATCGCGGGCGCTTCGTTCGCACGACCAACGGCGGCGACACCTGGTCGGGAGTCAACACCTGGTCGCGCGAAGCGAATCCGATGGTCTTCAGTTTCCTCGACGATGCGCAGACCGGCTGGCTCGTCGTGAACCTGAACGGTCGAAGCATCAACAACAGCATCCTGGACATGCAGTCTTCGATCTGGAAGACGACCGACGGAGGGGCCTCCTTCACGCACCAGTGGGGCTTTCCGCTCGACTCCGATGACCTCGAGGACGTCGGAGGCGGAGTCGGCAACTATCCCGGCCCGAACATCGTTTCCGTCTCCTTCCCCACTCCGGAAGTCGGGTACGCGCTCGCCAGGGACCCCAGTTTCGAGACGGCCAACAACTCGAACCTTCTTCGAACCACCACGGGAGGAGCCACCTGGGAGTTCATCACCCAGGTCGGCCGCAACGCGAAGGTGTTCTTCACGACGGAGAACCACGGCTGGATCACGCAGTCCGGAATCTACGAAACGCGCGACGGCGGCAGAACCTGGATTCCCCGGACCGACATTCCCCTCTACTACGCGTTCGAAGAGAACCGGAAGATTCTTACGACATTCGTGACGGATCTCTTCTTCGTCGACGACCAGCACGGCTGGATGACCCGTGCGGGACTCATCGTCCGAACGACCGACGGCGGGCTGACGTGGGAGACCACCGCCGCGCCCGATACCGACCTGAACTACGAGCTGTACTTTACCGACCGCCTCACGGGCTGGCGCTGGGTGCCCGATGGCAACAAGGTCGACAGAACGCTCGACGCCGGCGACACGTTCACCCCCACGACGACGCCCGTGAACCCCGAAGGCGTCGTCCGCATCCAGTCGCTCCACGCGCTCGACGATCAGACCG
>JAJFLJ010000233.1 GCA_021772755.1 Candidatus Sumerlaeota bacterium | reverse complement strand
CGGTTGTCTTTCCCGGGGGGGTGTTGGGGTTTTGCTGGGGGCGCCCCGGTCGTTTTTATGGCCGTGGGTACCGCGCCACCGAACGCCTTCCATCGGGTCACCGTTCCACGATTCCGCGCGATACCACCACCCCTCCCAATAGCTGACAGCCAACAGCCAGCGCCCCCACTCTGCCGTTGTGCCGGTGCAGCGGCCCGTCATTGCCTGAGCCCATGTGCGGCATCGTCGGTTGTGCGCCTCCTCTCGCTGTCATGCCGGACGTCTTCGACCGGATGGTGGATGCGTTGCGACACCGCGGCCCGGATGGTCGCGGCGTCTGGCGCGACGACCTGGTGTCGCTCGGCCACCGGCGGCTGAGCGTACTCGACCCGACGGAACGCGGCGCCCAGCCGATGGCCGGCGACGACGGGCGCGTGGCGGTTTCCTTCAACGGCGAAATCTACAATCACGCGGAACTGCGGCGTCTGATGCCGGAGACGGAATGGCGGTCGTCCTGCGACACCGAGACGATTCTGCGCCTCTACGAGAAGGAGGGCGCGCGCTTTCTCCACCGTCTGAACGGGATGTTCGCGATCGCCATCCACGACCGGCGGGAAGGGCGCCTGCTGCTCGCCCGCGACCGCTTCGGGATCAAGCCGCTCTATGTCTGCCGCCAGAAGAACGCCTTCCTGTTCGCGTCGGACTGCAAGGCGTTCCTCGCCTGGGACGCCTTCGACAGAACCCCGAGTCCCGAAGCGCTGGAGGAGTACTTCCTCTTCAACTATACGGCATCGGCCCGCTCCGTCTTCGAGCGCGTACGGCAGCTGCCGCCGGGCCATCTCCTGACGTACGACTACGAGAGCCGCAAGGTCCGCACGAGTTGCTGGTACACGGGACACGTCGACGCCGCCTCCAAAGCGCCCGCATCCGTCCGTCCGGAAGCGGCGATGGAACGCTTCGACGAACTGTTCACCGACGCCGTTCGCGCCAGAACGCTCTCGGACGTTCCCGTCGGCGTGTTTCTCAGCGGCGGTCTCGATTCCTCCGCAGTGGCCTGCGCTCTTGCGCACCGCGGCGCACCACCCACGACGCTGACGATTCGCGTCGAGGGCGATGGATACGACGAAGGCGACGCGGCGCGCGACGTCGCCGCGCGCCTGGGAACGCGCCATGTCGAGATGGGCTTCGATGCGCGCGAGTGTCTCACGCTCGTCCAGGAGATTCCCCGGATGCTCGGCGAACCGTTCGCCGATGCGTCGCTGCTGCCCCAGACGATTCTCGCGCGAATGGCCGGCGAACACATCACCGTCGCCCTCTCCGGCGACGGAGGCGACGAGGTGCTTTGCGGCTACGACCGCTACCGCTGGCTCCACGGGGCGCTGCGCGGAACGTCGCTCCTGCCCGGCGCGTTGCGGCGTCGCGCGGCGGAGCTGCTGGGTTCGCTCCCCCACTACAAGACATCCGTCCTCGGCAGGGGGCTCTCCTTCGCCGACGAACGGGACGCCTATGCGTACGTCTTCGCGGGATGGAACAGGGACTTCGCCGAAAGCGTTCTGGGCCGTCCCTGCGACCGCGCGCTGCACCGCATCGCGGAACTTTCCCGTCCCGCGCGAAAGAGAGCGCCGGCGGTACGCGCCGCGTTCGCCGACTTGCGGCACTATCTGCCCGGCGACATCCTGGCCAAGATCGACCGCGCGACGATGCACCACTCCGTCGAGGCGCGCGTTCCGTTCCTCGACCACCGCGTCGTGGAGTTCGCGCTCGGCCTGCCGGACGAAGCGAAATGGAGCGGCGGCACCGGCAAGCTGCTGCTGCGCGAGTGGCTCCGCAAACGCCTTCCGGCGCATCTCGTCGACCGCCCCAAACGCGGCTTCGCGGTGCCCCTTCGCCACTGGTTTCGCGGCGAACTGCGCGAGCTCCTGGAGGACACCCTCGCGCCCGACCGCGTTCGCCGACACGGGCTGCTCGATTCCGCCACCGTGCGAAGAACGATCGATCTCCACATGGGCGGAAGGTGGAACTTCGAGCGCCAGCTCTGGGCACTGCTCGTCTTTCAACTTTGGCACGACCGGTGGATCGAGCGGTGAACGACCCGAAAGCGCTGCACCTGACGGTGCTCGAACGCGGCGGCGGCACGGAAACGGTCGTCGCGCGCCTCTGCGAAATCGTGCCGTCGTTCCGCCACATGTCGCTCGAAGCGCTCGGCGCCTGGCCGGGAAGCGCCTCCGGATTCCTGCGCGCGCTGCACACCGTTCGCGCGTATCGCCCCGACGTCGTGTTCTGCTACGGAGCCCGCGCGCACGTTCTCGCCTGCGCGGCATGGCCACTCGGAGGACCGGTTCTCGTCGGAAGCATACGCGGCGAGATCGACTTCCGGGGATCGCGGCGACTCGCCGAAGCGATCGCCAACCGGCGCGTGGCGTTCTGGGTGGCCAACTCGCGCGCCGGACTCGGCGACCGCCGCGGCATCGTCATCCACAACGGTGTGCCATCACCGCCGGAATCGGAACCACCGCTGCTCGCGAATCTCGCCAGGCCGGTCATCGGCCTGCTGGCCAACGAACGCCCGATGAAGGGGCACCGGTTTCTTCTCGACGCCTGGCGGACGGCCGGCTCGCCCGGAACACTGGTCTTTGCGGGACGCGTTTCCGCCGACCTGCGCCGCGACGCGACCCGGGCCGGAGTCCTTTGTACCGGCCACGTTCCGGCGGGGCCATTGATCCGGTCTCTGGACCTGCTGGCGCTGCCGAGCTCCAGCGAAGGCTTCCCCGCCGTCCTTCCCGAGGCCATGTCGCGCGGGGTGCCCGTGCTCGCCACGCCCGTGGGCGGGGTGCCGGAACTGGTTCGCCACGGCGAGACAGGCTATCTTCTTCCCCGTTCGCAGTGGGTGGAGTTCCTGCGCTCTGCGGAGCGCAGGCATCTGGCCGAGACCGGGCTCCTCGGCCAGCGCCACGTCCTCCGCCACTTCACAGAGGAGCGCATGGCGGAGCGTTTCCGCCGGGCGGCGCGGCTTGCCGCCTCGCGAGGCCGGGTTTCGGCTTGATCTGCCCCCGGGGCGGTCCCACTGTCCCGGACTCTGTCGAGCGGCCCCGTCCGCTCCAAATCGAACAACGCCAGCCACCCGGGCGAAAATGGGTGCCCCTCTATCATGGCAAAAATCGTCATCACCAAAGAAGAACTCGAACACGATCAGGTCCTCGAGAGCACCGACAAGGCCATCCACTGGCTGAAGGAGCACCGTTTCGCGGTTCTCGGAACCATCGTCGGCGCCCTTGCGATCTACTCGGCGGTCGTCCTCTACCAGGGCCACCGCCTGAAGATCATGATGGAGGGCAACAACCTCCTGGCGGACGCGGAGGAAATCTACTCCGCCGCGATGGCCGACCACGAGTGGGCAAGCGACGAGCGCATCGCCAGGATGAGCGAGGTCTCCGACCTCGCCGACACCATCATCGCGCAGTACGCCGGCACGCCCGTCGCCCGCCAGGCCTTGATGCTGAAGGGCAACGCGTGGTTCAATGCCGGAGACCCCGTCGCGGAGTCCGCGGAGGCGGGCGCAGGCAACACGCAGCGCGCGATGGACACCTTCGAGCAGTACGTCGCCGAATCGAGACCCGGCTCCTTCGACGAAGCGGTCGGCAATCTCGCCCTCGCCTATGCCAACGAGAACTCCTTCTTTCTCAACCGCGATTCGCAGGACCGCATCCAGGACGCGCTCCGGCTGTACCGCCAGGTCGAAGGCAATCCGAACGCCGGATTCCTGGCGGACGAGGCGAAACTCGCCCGCGCCCGCATTCTGGACTTCAACGGCGACGAGGAAGCCGCCGCGGAACTCTACCGCGAGGTTCTCGCCAGCCGCTATGCGCCGATCAACGCGCTTCCCGCGGACATCGCCGCCCTGCCTCCGGGTGCGCAAGCAGCTCAGGTGGCGAGAGCTCTTCAGTCCGCGCGCGAAGCGAAGGAGCAGTTCACCCTCGCCGGCACGGCGCGCGTGAACCTTCTGCGGCTGGGCCGCGAGGACATTCGCGAGGAGTTCCCGCTCGTCGCGAAGGCGCAGCCCGAACCGGAAGGCTAAGGCCTCCCTCCCGCCCGCGATTCGGGCAGGTATTCCTTTCTCAGCCGAACGTACGCGCCGCGCCCGAAGTAGTCCACAGCCAGTCCCACCGGGACCATCGCCATCCGTATCCGTACCCATCGGGGGGGTAGAGCTTCGGTGTGCCGCTCGGCGGACCTCCATGAGACCACGAGTTTCCCCTAGCGGACACCGAAGAAACCGGATCGAGTGCCCAATACATTCCGGCGGATGGAAGGCGGACCATGCCTCCTAAACCACAGAATCAGGACAGCGGCGAAGCGGGCTGCGGTTGCGTGGTCATCATTCTTTGCGTGGTCGGCGGGATACTGGGCGGTCCTCTGGGCTTCATCCTCGCGTTGATGGTCGGGATCGTAATCGGCGTTTTTTTCGTCATGGCGGCTCTGAAACGAAAAGAAGAGAACCGCAGGAGATTCCCACCGCCTCCCCAATGCTTCAAGTGCGGCGAGAATCTGTGGACCTTGTCGTCGGTATCGCCAAACAGGGTTTCGGCCGAATGGCGGTGCGACTATTGCGGGAAGAAGGAAATATCCAGGGCACTATCCCCGGGCACCCCCACCTCCGGAGCCTTCTCGAAGACCGCGCGGGAACCTATTCCCGAACGCGTCAGGAACGCGGTCTGGAGGCGCGACGAGGGCAGGTGCGTCACTTGCGGCAGCAATGAGAGACTTGAGTTCGACCACATTATCCCCCACTCGAAGGGGGGAGCGAACACGGTCCGGAACCTTCAGTTGCTCTGCGAGAAGTGCAACAGAGCGAAGTCGGACAGGATATAGCGAGGGCATCGTGATCAAGAACGAGGCGCGCGTGAATCTTCTGCGGCTGGGCCGCGAGGACATTCGCGAGGAGTTCCCGCTCGTCGCGAAGGCACAGCCCGAACCGGAAGGCTAAGGCCTCCCTCCCGCCCGCGATTCGGGCAGGTATTCCTTTCTCAGCCGAACGTACGCGCCGCGCCCGAAGACGAACCAGGGGTGCGGCGATTCGAGTTCAAGGGTCGCTCCGCCCAGGTCCGCGACACTCGTGGACGCGGGAAAGTGCATCTCGAGTCTCGGGGTCGGCGCACGCCAGACGTTCGGCCCGGCGACGTCCCGCTCCAGCGCAACACCCATCTCTTTCCCGCCCAGCACCGGCGTCGCGAAAGCCGAAAGAAACAGACACCAGTCCGGTCCGCGCAACACCGGCAGCCCGTCCGCAGCGGTTCCGGTCGAAAGCGGAGGCACACCGACGGGCAGCCGCCCTCCGCCGACGGCGAGAAGTTCGACCGTGTTCGGCCCGACCACTTTCGCCGCCACCGATTCGAGATTCACGACGCCGCGCAGCGAACTGTCTTCCCCCACAAGCAGGATGTAGTCGCACCACCGCAGCGCGTCCGATCGAAACGCGTCGGGGTTCGCGTGCAGGTCGAAGCCGAGCACCGGCCCGGGCGCGCCGAGAATCAGGTGCCGCAGTCCGTCTTCCGTCACGTAGTCGATCGCGGTCGTGCTTCCCTCGGGAGCGTGCGCGCGCAGCAGCCGGATCGCTTCGTATTCCGGATCGTAGCCCCGCACGGGATTGTAGTACGGCTGGTACGGGAGCGGCCCGAAGTTCAGACCCCAGAGAAACGCCGGCACCGGTGCCGTCGCGAAGTAGAGCAGCCCCGCGAAAGTCGCCCTGCCATCGCTGCCGACGCAGCCCCGCCCCGCAAGCAGCGCCAGCACCACCGCCAGCGGAAGCAGCCCGTGCTCTCCCGAAAACGCCGGCGCGTGAAGAGCCAGCAGCGGAAGGCACGGCAGCAGCAGCACCGCGACCGGCGCCAGGCTCGCCTGTGGCCACTCTCCGGACCGAAAGGCCTCGACGACCGCCGGAACCAGCGTCACCGGAAGGAGCAGCAGAACCAGGCCGCCGAGCAGCGCCCAGAACCGCCCGCTGAACAGCGTCGCACCGAGCCACTCGCCCGCCGTTCCCGCGTACTTCGCGTCCGACGAGTCGCGGAAGAGGATGGCCGCCGCGTATTCCGCCGGATCGTTCAGCGCGAGGAACACCGCCGCGAACGCCACGCACGCCGCAGCCGCCGGCATCGCCATGCGCCTTGCGGAAACTCGCCCGCCCCGCGCCACGACGAGGCAGAAAATCGGCAGCGCGAGAAGAAACAGCGGGGCGGAAATCTTCGTCGAGGCCATACAGCCCGCGAGGACTCCGGTGACCGCGCACAATGCTGTCGAATTGCGCCGGATCGCGAAGGCGGCCGAAGCGAACGCCGCCACGATCCACATCGCGAAGAACGGATCGAGGTACGCAGACCGCGAAAAGCGAATGTGGAACGGCATGATGGCGAGAATGGCCGCCGACGCGAGCGCCTGGCGCGGGCGGGCGCCAATGCCTCTGGCAAGCGCTCCCGTCAGAAGCACCGTCGCCGATCCCGCCAGGGCGTTGAGCAGACGCATCGCGGCGAACCCGTCGCCGAACAGCGGGAAGATCAGATAGCGGTTCGCGAGCTGGTACAGGAGCGGATGGCGGGCGCGGCCCTCGATCCAGCCGGCCGTCAGCACGTCGCGAACCGCTCTGAGGGACGCGAACTCCTCGGCGGCGAGACTCGTCGCGACGTAGTGCTGTTCGTCGTTGGTCAGCGGAATTCCGTCGAGGCCGAACACGCGCAGCGCCAGCCCGGTCAGCGCGACGGCCACCCACATCCAGGGCGGCACCGCCCTCGCCTCCTGCGAGTCCGAATCGCTCACTTCCCGTCCGCCGTCACCGCGTCACTCCGCCGGCGCATAGGGCGCGTTGAGAAACGTGCAGGAATCGCAGGTGCGTTCGTTCCCGGCGCAGCAGTCGTGAAAGACCTTGAAGAGCGCCTGCTGCATGAGTTCGCGCCGGAGCAGCGACTTCTCCAGTCCGCTCTCCGCGAAGAGGCGCCGCTGCATGAACTCCGTCACCGAGTTCTTCGGCAGGGCGGGAAAGCGCTCGACCACGCGCCACGCGTTGTCGCGGACGCGTTCCTCCCCGGAGAGCGCGATCAGCGGCAGGAAGACGTTGAAGAGAAGGCTGCGCGCCGCCGGTTCGCCCAGCAGCGCCTGCGGCTTCGACGGCTTCCCGCCGATCGTGAAGTGCGTCGCGAAGTACGACGACTCGTCCGCCACGACGAGCGCGTCCGTGCACTCCTTCAGGAACCCGCGCCACACCTTCGGCTGGTCGCCGGCCGGAAGCCCCTCGCCCACCAGCGAACAGAGGCGCCCGAAGAGCGGCTTCTCCCCGTCGTTCAGCCGGTCGAGAAGAATCGCCACCGCAGAGAGACGGCGCCCGGGAAAACCGGGCGGACGCATTCCCGAATACCAGCGCTTCGTCGGTGGCATGATGCGGTCGGCGAAGTAACCGCGCACGGGCCTCCACAATCGCATCGCCCGTTCGGCGAACCCGCGGGTTTCGTCGTCGGCCCCGTCGAACAGATCGGGCTGCGTGGGAAACAACTGCGCGACGTGAAGAAGAATCGAGAGGTACAGCTCCGAACGCTCGCGCGGGGAAACGTCGGACGAGTAGTCGATCAGTTCGGCCAGCGGGGCGCGCTTGCTCAGGAGAAAGTACAGCGTCTTGTTGGACTTGTAGCCCTGTCCGACCATGACGGACTGGTAGATGAGCTGCGGAACGCTCGCCGACGCCATCTGCGCCCGGTAGCGTGCGACCTTGTCCTCGATGCGCGCGCGTCCCGCGACTTCGAGAAACCGCGAGAGGCGTTCCGGCGGCAGCTGCATCAGATTCCGGTGACAGAGCCCGGTGTCGGCCGGACGGCCGTACGGATAGTCGTCGACGCTGATCGTGCGGCGAATGGTCTCCAGGTCCGGTTCGAGAACGTCCGCGAGGAGAAGGCGTTCGAGGCGCTCGCCGTTCTGCTTCTCCTCGTAGGGGCGGTCGTCGCCGGCGTTCAGACAGACGTGCAGAACGACGCGGTTGTATTCGTAGTCCTGGTGATGGCCATGGGCGGTCCAGCCGTTCGACTGGATGTGGATCTCGACGTCGCCTTCGAGCGTCTCGCCGGCGAGCGCGATCTTCGCATCGAGAAAGTCAGGCCCGCGTCCGGTGTTCCACCGTCCCGGCTCGACGACCTCGACGCGTTTTCCGCTGGCCGTCGCGAGTTCGCCGGAACGAACCAGCTGGTCGAACCAGATGCACTGCACGAGACGCTCGTCGACGGTGCAGGGCTTCGGCGCCTCTCCCGACTCCGCGATCCGCAGTTCCCTGCGCAGCGTCTCGCCGAAGACGGAGTGCGCGCGCTCCCACTGGTTCCGGTGCCGGCGAAGCGTCCCACTCCTGGTGTCCATGAGCCAGCCGCCTCTTCCCGGCTACTTCGTGACGCGCAGAACCTCTTCCGCGGTCGTCATGCCCTGCTTCAGCAGAACCAGGGCCTCCTGGCGCAGCGAACGCATCCCGTTGGAAATGGCGAGTTCGCGAAGCTCCTGCGTCGACTGGGTTCCGGATTCGAGCGCCGTGCGGATCGGCGCGTTGGGCGCGAGAATCTCGAAGATGCCCGAACGCCCGAGGAAACCCATGCTGTTGCACGAGCGGCAGCCCTTGCCCATCATGAACGGGTAGTGGGGCTCGTCCTCCTCGCGGATGCCGATCTCGCGCAGCAGCGCCTTGTCGGGCTTGTCGGTCGTCTTGCACTCGGGGCACACGAGGCGGATGAGGCGCTGCGCGACGATCAGCGAGAGCGCGTCGGCGAACTGGCGCGGGCTGATGCCGAGATCGTAGAGGCGCGTGACCGTCGCCGCCGCGTCGATCGTGTGCAGGGTCGAGAAGACGAGGTGCCCCGTCTGGGCCGCGTTGACCGCGATCTCGGCGGTCTCCTGGTCGCGGATCTCGCCCACCATGATGACGTCGGGGTCCTGGCGCAGCATCGACCGCAGACCCGAGGCGAAAGTCAGTCCCGCCGCGGGATTGACCTGGATCTGGTTCACGCCGGCCAGGCGGAACTCGATCGGGTCCTCGATCGAGATGATGTTCTTGTCGCCGGTGGTGATGCTGCGAAGGGCGACGTACAGCGACGTCGTCTTGCCGGAACCCGTCGGTCCGGTCACGAGGATCAGACCGTGCGGCTCCCGAATGGCCTTCTCGAAGATGTCGCGCCCGGACTTCGTCATGCCGAGATTCTTCGTTTCCATCTGGATCGAGCGGAAATCGAGAATCCGGATCGTGATGGTCTCGCCGATGGTGGAGGGCGACGACGCGATGCGCAGGTCGATGTCCGAATCGTCCACCATGATCTGCCATGCGCCGTCCTGCGGCTTGCGCTTCTCCGAAATGTCCATGTTGGCGTTCACCTTGATCGCCGACACGATGGCGGGGCCGATCGACGCCGGCAGGCGGCACATCTCCGTCATGACGCCGTCGACGCGGTGGCGGATCGAAACCGCCTGCTGCGCCGGTTCGATGTGAACGTCCGACGCGCGCGAGCGGATCGAGTGCGTAAGGACCGCGCGCACCAGCCGCTGCATGACGTCCTGCCCCACGAAGCTCGCCATCGAGACGATGCCCAGCGTCACCTTCTCCGCGTCCGTCGCGAGACTGTTCGCCAGCACGGAGATGTAGTCCGCGATGGAGTGCGCCGGCTCGATCTCGCCCCCGCAGTTCGGGCAGTGGTAGAAGTCCAGGCTCTCGTAGGCCATGATGTCGTCGAGCCCGAACCCGCAGTGCGGACACGGGTTCTTCGACTTCTTGATCTTCACCCGCTTCGGCCGGGCCATGACGAACGACACCATGTAGCCGAACAGCGTCAGCGGGCCCATGAACCACACGCGCCGCGACCACTGGTCCGCGATGATGTCTATGCGCTTCTTCAGAATCTTGAAGACAGCCCACGGAATGATCCAGAAGACGACGATGAAGATCGCGCCATAGATCGCGTACTGCCCGATGCCGGCGCCCGCCAGGCCCTCGGGCAGGACATCGCCGAACTTCTCCGTGAACCAGACCTTCGGGTTCTCCGAGATGGTCGGCGTCGGCGACGGCGTCGGAACGGGCGTCGGGACCGGCGTCGGCGTCGGCCTGGGGGTCGGCACGGGCCGGGCGGCGCGCTCGATTTCCGCGATGCGCGCCCCGATGCTGTCCACGGCGGTCTGGATGTCGCCCAGGCGGTTCTGCGTCTCGCGGAAGAATCCGCCGATCGCGCCGCTTTCCGCGTCGGGGAACGTGTTGCTGCGCAGAAGGTTGTTCAGGTCGCGCCACTTCGCGGCCGCCAGCTGAAGCCGGCTCTGCAATTCCGTCAGAATCGCCGCCTGATCGGGGCTCGACGGCATCTCCAGGATCCGCGCGAGTTCCGCCTCGGCTTGCGAGAGAATCGCGTGCCCCAGCTGGAAGAGCGTTTCCGCATAGAACGGATCGCCCGGAACGAGACGCTCCGACGCCGCCTGAAGGTCGATCTCCGCGGCTTCGTAGTTCCGGTCCTCCACCCGCGCCTTCTTGCCGCGCAGAAAAAGCACCGTCCCTTCGAGCCGCGTCACCAGGGCGCTGAACTGCTGGAGGTTGTCGGGATAGACCTTGCCGACGAGAAGACGCGAGGCGTCGCTGTTGAGCGTTCTGTTCAGCTGGTCGAGCGCGGCGATGTCGCCACCGGCCAGGGCTTCCTGCGCCATCTGCCCCGTCAGCCTCTGCAGCGTCGTCTTGACGAGGTCCTGGTGCCGCTGCCACGCATCGGGCTCGGCCTGGTCCATGTCGATGTAGTTCTGCCACGCGTCGATGAACTGGTTCGCGCGGAACCGCTTCAGCGCCTCCTGCGCCGCAGGCTCGCCCGGGCCGATCTGCGACGCGTCGCCGCGAACGACCTCTTCCACGTTCGTCATGTAGTGGATCTGCTCGATCCCGCCCACGACGATGCGGACCTCGCCCCCGTCCTGGCTCGTGATCGTGCCGGAAATCCGCGTTCCGTTCTTCAGGACCACGACATCGGACTGGGCCGCCGCAGAAACCGGAATCAGAAATGCCAGGCAAACCAGCGCCAGCCGCAAACCGGCGCGAATGCGGCAAGCCGCTTCGTTCATAGAGTCACTGTCTCCCCGACTGGTTCCGGGTGCCATAGCCCCCCTCGCGTCCGGCGACCCACCGTGCTTATCAGACCCCATTCGTGAAAGAGGAGTGGCTGGACCGCAACGACTTTCGCTGCGCCACGCGATGAAAAAGCAAAACGCCCAGAGTCCTCTCAATCCAGCGGACTGCCCCTCACCACGAATTCCCAACCGGAGTCCGCCTGCGAAATCTTGACCAGCAGGACGTTCCGCCCCCCGGCGAGAGCCACCTCCACCTCCTCCCAGTCGTGGTCGATGCCCCGCAGCACGTTCGCGTGGTGAACTCGCTCGCCGTTCAGCCACGCCTCGATGCCGTCGTCGGACCGAAACCCCAGCACCGCCCGTCCGGCTTCGGCCTCGAACGTCGCGACGGCATAGGCGATGCGGTCCGCCCCGCCCCGCGCCGCCAGCAGATCCACGATGCCCTCGCCGCCGGCCTGAACCGGAAGCCATCCGTCGGCGGCGGAAAGACCGGCCAGCTGGTCGGTCGTCAGCTCCTGGGGTTCGTAGCGCTGGTCGGCGATGTCCACGGCGCGGTCGAAGGGATAGACCGGCGAGACGAGCCAGTCCCGAATCCCGCCGAACGCCTGGCGCGACTCGGTCTCCATGACGACCTTCGCTCCGCCGACGCGGAACTCCAGCGTGCGCGTGTCGGCGGCCGATTCCAGAAACCCAAGGTCCGGCTCCGGCCACCCGGGCGCGGTGAACTCCATCACGCCGGCGAGATTCGAGAACCCCGCGCGCGTTCGCAGGTCCGTCGGATTCCCCGCCGTTTGCGTTCGCGTGTGCAGCAGCGCGATGTCGTCCGGCGACACGATCGAGTCGCCGTTTCGCACAAGCCGCCGCAAGTGCCCCACATGCGGATAATGCGTCTGATTCTCCACGATGCCGAATCCCGCGAGCGCCGTCAGCCCCGGAAGAACCTCCGGCGACGCGTCCGAGGCGGAGACGATCGCTTCGGCGAGGTTCCCCTCCCTGCCAAGGATTCCCCTCAGGCGCCGCTGCGTTTCGCGCTCCGCGATTTGCGCCGCGTCGCTGCGGCGCGCGACGATTTCGATGGCGGCCCCATCGCGAATCGACCGCGATGGCAAGGCGATTCGCGCCGTTCGCGTTTCCCCGTCCCATTCGACCGCGACGGGTTTCCCGTCCACCGTCGCGCTTTCCGGCTTCTCGACGGCGCCGAGCGCGATCTCGTATGCGCGCTCCGGCTGCTGCCCCTCGAACGCCCCTTCCGTCGCGGCGATCGCGATCCGCGTGGTGTCGCCGGTTCGCGTGGAAGAGAGCGTCGTCTTCGCCAACGCGCCGGTCTCGTACGCGCGGCTGCGTCCGTCGTCCTCGTAGAGCACCGAACTGCGCGTCTCGCCCTCCGCGCCGGGCCACGACCGGACCACGAGCGTTTCGATCTTCTGCGTCGTGGGGCGTTGCGAGTACGGCTGCGCCGGAACCGGAGCCCCGCCGCGCGCGTAGAGCGGAAACTCGTCGATGTCGGCGCAGACCAGACGCCATTGCGGGCCCGCGTGCGACTCGCCCGTGAAGACGTTGAACCACTCGCCCGGCGGAAACCACACCAGCTGGCTCGCGACGCGCCGCGGGCCGTAGCCCTTCGACGCGATGTTCGCCACCAGCAGGTCGTCACCGAACATGTACTGCTGCGGCGCGAGATACGCCTCGGCGGATTCCGGCCACTGCACGTACATCGGGCGGTTCAGAGGAACGCCCGTCTCGTGCGTCTGGCGCACGGCGCCGTAAACGTACGGCATCAGTTCCGCCCGCAGGTGGAACGACCGCCGCATGGACTCCGTCGCCCATTCCGGCCACCTCCACGGACGCCGGTCCAGGTACTCGATGATGCCGCTGTGCAGCCGCATGGCGGCGGTCGTCGCGGCGAACTGCACCCAGCGGGTGTACGGCTCCTCGTTGCGTTCGCCGAAATGCCCGCCGATGTCGTGACTCCAGAAATACGCCCCCTGGTTCGCCGCCGACGAGGTGAACGGCACCTCGAACCCCAGCATCTCCCACCCCGTATCGGCGTCGCCGCTGAAATGGATCGGATGGCGGTGGTCGCCCCATCCGCCCCAGCGGCTGAATTGCAGACCGCGCGCGCCGGTGCGCGTCGAATTGTCGAAGTACAGCTTGTTCAGCCACGCCAGATTCCGCAGCCCGGGATAGCCGGGGACGTCGGGATGCTGTTGCCAGTCGAGCCACCAGAAATCGACGCCTTCCGCTTCGCGCGGATGATGCGTGTGGCGAAAGAACGCCTCCATGTACTCGCGGTCGCCGGGGTCGAAGGGCAGCGTGTCGCCCGCAGTCGCGTCCGCGCCAAGATCGCGCATGAAGTCCGCGTACATCGTTTCGTCGGGGCCGACGCCGTCCGCCGGATGCACGTTCAGCGTCACCGAGAGTCCCTGCCCGTCGAACCATCGCAGCAGCGCCGGCGGGTCCTCCAGCAACTCGTAGTTCCAGCTCCATCCCGTCCACGGACCGGTGTGCCACTCCATGTCCATCACCACGACATCCAGCGGAAAGTCGTTCTCGCGGTACTCGCGGACGATCTCCTTGTAGTCCTCCGTCGTGTAGTGCCACCACCGCGAATACCACGACCCGAGCACCGCGCGCCGCGGCATCGGCACGGCTCCGCCGATGGCGGTGAACGCG